>JBCDCP010000007.1:0-43825 GCA_039181495.1 Pseudomonadota bacterium
CCGTGTCGCCCCCGAGGTCATCGGCCACTGCTTCCAGTTTGGCTGCGCTTCGCCCATGCAGAAGCACGCGATGCCCCGCCGTAACCAGCAGCTGCGCCGTGAGCAGGCCAATGCCATCGGTGGAGCCGGTAATCAGAATCGTCTTTGTCATGGAATGCTCAATCATGAATGGAAAGCAGGCAGGATTTCATCCGCCAGTCGTTTCAGCGTGTCTTCAACGTCGCCCTGGTTGAACCGCAGGTTGATGGCGACGTGGTTCATGCCAGCATCACGAAGCCCGTTCAGATAGGTCTGCAGGTAACTCACACCGGACCGGAAGCCCAGATGGATCGGGGTGGCGGCAGTATCCGGGTCGGCAACCAGATCGACATAGAGCGATTGCATAACCGGCTTGTTGGTGCTGCCAGTCGCAGCAACGCGACCCCGATAGTCACTGATGACCCGAGCCTGAGCAGGGATATCCCGCGGATAGGTCATCCAGCCGTCACCATTTCCAGCGATCCATCCCGGTTCCTGCTGGCTACCTCCGGTGATCAGCATCGGAACACGCGGCCCGGTCGGTTTGGGTAGCATATCGATTCCACCGGAGAGCCGGCCATGCGATCCGTCATGGTTGGGATAGTCGGTCCAGACCGCGTTCATGTAGGCGACGCTGTCACGAAACCGCGTACCGCGGTCCTCAAAGCTCATGTTTAAGGCCGGGTACTCCTCGGGCCGGTCGCCGGACGCAACGCCAAACAGGAGCCGCCCGCCCGACAACACGTCTGCGCTGGCCGCCGCCTTGGCCACATGCGCCGGATGTCGCAGTGGCAGAATGATGCTGGCGGTGCCAAGCGCGATGTCCGTCGTCGCCGCAGACAGCATTCCCAGATACACGAACGGATCGAACATCTGCCCGGCATCGCCAAATGACGGCACGTTGAACGGCACGTCGCGCAGCCACAGCGCACTGAAACCGAGTTCTTCCGCCAGCTGCGCACGTTCCAGATGCCGGTCCATGCTGGGTACGGCGCTCGTGTGATAACGCTCGATCGGAACGACCAGTCCAACAGTCAGGTTACCGGGCTGGAATACATCGCTGTAGGCCCGGTTCAGCACCGGGAAGCGCTCGCTCGTTACTGTGTCCAACATGGCAAACTCCAAATTTCGATTCGGTCGCTGTCATTCAGCAGCCGAATCTTCGCGCCCTATGCCAGGTCGTCCTTGCCCTCGATGACAAAGTGGAAGCTGGTCGATCCCGCAGTCCGAGCTTCGAGATGCCGTTTGTATTCGGGATCATTCATGAAGTTCATGGCCGCTTCCCTTGATGGCCACTGCAGAATGATGCGGAGCGCTGAGGGCTGATCGGCCCCTTCGACCTGTTCATGGCTTGCTGTTCTAGCGAGATATTTACCGCCATGCTTGGCGACAAGCGCATTGGCCGTCGGAAGATAATCGGGGATCCAGTCTTCAGTCGTCGGTGTCACTGCAAGCACGGAATAATAGGCCATCGAATAGTCTCCTCGGAGCTAAGTGGATGCATCTTCGCGTTCGCCGATCGAGGATTTATGTTTCTCGTATTATGATATAAACAGCTCTTATTTGTTTTCAGAATTCGGGTTTCACATATAATCAATGGACACCGATGCGCTCCGCCTGTTCGTCCTGGCTGCTGATCAACGCAATATCAGCGCGGCCGGGCGCAAGCTTGGCATGGCGCCAGCCGTCGCCAGCGCCAAGCTGGCGAAACTCGAGAAACTGCTTGCCACCGATCTCCTGCATCGCTCGACCCGAAAGGTGGCATTGTCCGTCGAGGGTGCCGAGTTCCTGCCATATGCCCGCGAGATCCTGGCCCAGGAAGATGCCGGACTGGCTGCACTCGGACACGACACCCATCAGGCCAAGGGAACTCTTCGGTTCACTGCGCCAAGCTCCTTCACGCAGCTCTACATCGCACCTCTACTAGCCGAGTTTCTCAACACCCAAACCGGCATCAAGCTCGACCTTCGTCTGTCAGACACCCGGTTCGATCTGATTGACGGCAGCTATGATCTCGCCCTTCGCAATGCACCGCTCCAAGATACGAGCCTCAAGGGACGTAAACTCACCGATGACACCCGGGTCCTTTGCGCTGCGCCTTCTTATCTCGAGAAACACGGGACGCCACAAACACCGGATGATCTCGCAAACCATCAGCTGATTGGTTTCCAGGGCGACAGCGCACGATTGCTGAGATCCACTGACGGACACAGCGCCGTCTTCGATCCAAGTACCGGCAAATCCCGGCTGTTCATCGATGATGGTACAAGCCAGCGCATCGCAACGATTGCCGGAGCCGGCGTCTCGCTGAACTCGCGGTGGATCGTTCACGACGACATCAAGTCGGGGCGCCTGGTTCGTGTGCTTCCGCACTTCTCATCGGCAGAGTCCTCGGCGCTATGGTTAATCTACCCAAAGGCAAATGTACTGTCCGCCAAGGTGCGCGTGTTTATCGATTTTCTCATCGACCGGATCGGCCGCAACCCACCCTGGGAACAGCCTGTAACGTGACAGGCACATCGAGATCACAGGTCTCGTTCGGCATCAAGACCGGGCAAACCGCCCCAGCCGATCACGCTAATCTCGCGAACTGCCTCGGAAGAACCCGCTTTTCCGAACCGTGTAATCCGGCTCGTATCTGACCGACCCGCTGGTGCTGTTTTCCACGGGACAAAGACGCCAGTCTTTTGCCGGTGCAGCGTTGACTGAAGGGGCGATACGGGTCGCCTCGAACATGCATTGAGAGAGCAAACTGATCATCATGACCACCTCCAAAATCAAGATAGGCGGTCAGCTAAAATTGGAGAAACGAATTAAATTGCTTATCATGATGATATAATCTAATCACGAGAGCATGAAACGCGATCTCGAAATCGATCTCCTAAGAGCATTTGTCGCTGTTGCTGCCAATCGCAATTTCACCCGCGCTGCGCTGGCTATCGGCCGGACGCAATCCGCCGTCAGCCTGCAGATCAAACGGCTTGAGGAAATCGTCGACAAACGCCTGTTCAAGCGCGACCGCCAATCCGTTTCGATCACTCAGACCGGTGAAACGCTTCTCGTGTACGCCAACCGCATCATCGCAACGAACGATGCCGCACTCTCATCGATCCTGCGCCCCGAGGTGGAAGGCTTGATCCGCATCGGCGCACCTGACGACTACGCCACCTATCTTCTGCCACCTGTGCTGTCAGCGATCACCGAAGAACATCCTCGGCTACAGTTCGAGGTAATCTGCGACAATGCGAGCGAGCTCGTTCCGATGCTCGACAATGGAGATCTCGACGTCGTCGTTGCAACCCACGCACCGGAAGCCGTCGCCGGAGAAATAGCGCGCTATGAGCCGCTCCATTGGGTGGCAGCGCCCGACTACTCCGATGACCCCGAAGCACCCTTATCACTCGCACTTTTTCCGGCCGGGTGCGTCTGCCGAGACATCGCTCTCAACGTCCTGCGTCGCATAGAACGGCCATGGCGTGTGTCCTATTCAACCCGTAGCATCGGCCTCATGGAGACGGCAGTGCTGAGGGACGGGTGCGTATCGATCATGGAAGCATCGACGATCCCCGAGAGCCTGAAGATCATCGACGGTCAAAGCGGTTTTCCGGCGCTCAGCGATGTCGTCATCGCAGTTCACCGACCAAAGGTAAGCGAGACGCATGTCTCGATCGTCGCCGACTTTCTGCTGGCGAAACTCGGTCGACTGCCTGTGCAGGCCGCGAGCTGACGCTCGAGTGTGCCGGCTACCTCTTCCCTGGAAGAGCCTTTCACAATCCCAATGGCGCCCTCACGGCATCGAATGTCCGCTGCGGGTAATGCTGCCTTCGCCGAAATTCGTGCTCAGTCTTCGTCGCCTTGCTGCGCGACCTCCTCGGCGACAGCCGTGGAGATTTCGGTGCCCTGGAGTGGAGCCGGAACATAGGCGGATTGGTCAGCAAGCGGCTTGGCATCACGGCGGGTCATTCGCCAGAGCGCAAAGCCAGCAAGGACAAGATGGCTGAATGCAAGCCAGAGAAAGAACCCCGACGCGCCCATTAGGCCAAGAACAATGCCCACGACGATCGGGCCCACCACGGACCCCACGCCGAGGATCAGAACCAGTCCGCTGCTGGCACCGACCATCTCGTCAGTTTCCAGATAGTCGTTTGTATAAGCCAGCGACAGCGAGTGGATCGACAATGACAGGCCCCCGGTCAGCGCTATCAGGCCGGCGGTGGCAACGGATTCAACATCAGAAATGCCGGCAGCGAAGATACAGGCAACGGCGGCCGCAACGGTAACACCCGTGATTACCTTTCGCCGGTCGATCACATCCGACAGCTTGCCGATCGGCCACTGCAGTATTGCTGCACCAAGGATCAGCAGCGCCATGAAGAGTGCAGTGTCAGCCACCGAGAATCCGGCGCTTCTTGCGTAAACTGCGCCCATTCCAAAGATTGTGCCGTTCGCAATGCCGGCCACGAAGCCACCGACGACACCGAGGGGTGAGGCCTCAGCCAGACGCCTGAGAGAAACCCGCCGCCCAGTGTCGGCGACCGGGAGTGGCGTGGCGTGGAGTAACAACGGTACGACCGCAACGGAGATCAGCACCGAGACAAGCATGAACAGATCAGCAGCTTGGACGCTTGCCAGGTTGAGCAGAAGCTGACCGGCGCCCATGCCGGCAAAGGTCACGGCTAGGTACAGGCCCAGCAGTTGCCCCCGGGTCTCCTGCGGTGCCCGTTCGTTCAGCCAGCTCTCGGCCACCACCAGAATACCGGCGTAGCAGAAGCCGGTAATGAACCGCATTGCCCACCAAACGACCTCTTGCACGAACAGAGCATGGAGGAGGATCGCAACGGAGGCGATGGCCGACATGGCGGCAAACACGCGTACATGTCCCACGAGTCCCACAGCCTTGGGTGTCCAGGCTGATCCGGTGAGGATTCCAGCGAAGAAACCGGCCATGATCAGACCGATCACCGAAGCATCGAAGGCTTCGGTTTCGGCGCGGATTCCGAGCAGGCTTCCCTGCAGCCCATTCGCCATCATCAGGAGTCCGATACCAAACAACAGCGTCCAGACTGATGTCAGAGTGGTCAGCAGTGACGGTCGTTGTTCGGGCTGAGCAGGCGGATCGGACATGGAATTCGAGTATCAGAGCCCAGTCCGCATGTCTCGCTTCTGGCCGATATGCTTCCAGCCCGATTAGGTCGCTTGCCCCCGGCAGGTAATGACCTGAGACCGAATCGGGAACTGCAGGCCACACATTTCATTTTTGCTGAGAAGCGACGTGAAGGCTCGCCTTGAGCCCCAATTTTCCCGACGAGCAAGAAGCGGGTCGCTCCCGAGGTGACGCAGAGTCTAGACCTCCACCAACATTGAATATGGAGACAGACATGTTGCTGGCCGGGAAGACAGTCATCGTGACCGGGGCGAGCAGCGGTATTGGAGCCGCGGCAGCCAGGATGTTCGCTGAGAATGGTGCAAATGTCGTTCTTGGTGCGCGCCGATCGGAGCATCTGAGCGAGATCACGGAGGACATTACTCGGGCTGGAGGTTCTGCTTCATGGCTAGCCGGTGATGTTGGAGACGAGCAGTACGCGGCCGGACTTGTGGAACTTGCCAGGCAGAGATTCGGTGGACTTGATGCTGCGCTGAACAACGCCGGCATCGTCGGCGAAATGGGGCCGATAACCGACATGACTGAAGAAAACTGGCGCGATGTCATGCGCACCAATCTCACCAGCGCGTTCTACGCCGCAAAGTATCAAATCCCTGCACTTAAGAAATCCGGCGGCGGTTCAATCGTGTTCACGTCAACCTTTGTCGGCCACACGGTAGGCTTGCCGGGTATGGCGGCCTACGCCGCGTCGAAAGCGGGACTGATCGGTATGACGCAGGTGCTCGCGGTTGATCACGGAACGGACAACATTCGCGTCAACGCGCTTCTGCCTGGTGGAACCAGGACAGAAATGGCAGGCGATGATCCTCAATCACTGCAATGGGTAAGCGGACTTCATGCTCTGAAGCGCATGGCCGAACCGGAGGAGATTGCCCAAGCGGCAATGTTCTTGATTTCCGGCCAATCGTCATTTGTGACCGGCAGCGCCATGATTGTTGATGGCGGGAATTCCATCAACAAGACCTGATCACCGAACGCTGTCGTTCGGGATCTTCAGTACGGTCGGTTTCTTGTCCAAAGTCGGCATCCATGTCTCACGGATTCGTTCGTCAAGCCAAGAAAAGGGCTGCGCTATGATCCCGCTCGACGTCCCGGTTTTTCCTGCCTACTGTTCGATTATCATCCTGCCATATGGATGAAATGCGCGACCGCCAGCAGGCAGTTGGACGCTAGTCTACGCGCACAGTATGTGCGTTGCGGAGGCGGTTTCGGGGGAACGACCATGGCCTTCACCAGTTCCAAACTGATTGATTACACGCGCCACCCGATCGACACAGCGGGTCCGGAGCGCGCGGAACTGGTTGCACGCGTTCGTGCCGACCTTGCCGAGGACGGCTGCGCGGTCATCAAGGGATTTCTGACCGAAAAGGGGGTTGCAGCGGTGGCTGCAGAGGCGGATCGCGTCGCCGACAAGGGCCACCGCAGCTTCAGTCGCACGAATGTCTATTTCACGAAGGACGATCCAAGTCTGTCGCCCGACGACCCAAGACGTCAGTTCTTCGACCGGTCAAACTCCTTTGTTCCGGCCGACAATTTTTCGAAAGATGGCCCACTGCGCACGGTGCATGACAGTCCTGGCTTTGATGACTTCATCAAGGATTGTCTTCAGGAGCACGCGTTCTACCGATATGCCGACCCGCTTGCCGATGTGATCATAAATGCAGCCGATGAAGGCAATGGCTTCCCGTGGCATTTCGACACCAACAATTTCACCGTGACGATTGCCATTCAGAACGCGGAAACAGGCGGCGCATTCGAATACGCCCCGCATATCCGTGCCGAGGACGAGAACTTTGACGAGGTCTCACGCGTCCTGAACGGCACATCCCACAAGGTGAAAGTGCTTCACCTTGAACCGGGAGACCTTCAGATCTTTCGGGGCCGGTATTCGCTCCATCGCGTCGCGCCTCTGTTTGGCGCGCGGCCCCGCTACGTGGCGATCTTTTCTTACGTAAGCGAGCCAAACATGGTTGGATCGCCGGAGCGAACGATGCAGCTCTACGGGCGCACACTGCCGCTGCACCATGAAAGGGTGGGCCAACGAACGGATGCCTTTATTGACTGATCGCGCACGCCTTCAGCGCAAAGCATAGCGGGGCCCACAGTCCGATGTCAGACCGGTTTGATGTTGCTGGACAGAGCAAGACAATGAAGGCGGTCGTGACGACCGGCAATGGCGGTTACGACAAGCTGGAGTATCGGGACGTCCCGATACCTATGCCAGACCCGGGCGAGGTGTTGTTGGCGGTACTGGCCGCTGGCGTCAACAACACGGAAATCAACACGCGACTTGGCTGGTATTCCTCCAGTGTGACCGAAAGCACGGACACAACCGCTGACGTTCAATCACAGGCGGCAGAGCACAAGGCCGATGGCGGCTGGAACGAAGCAACGCCCTTCCCATTCATTCAGGGGACGGACTGTTGCGGACGAGTGGTCGAAGCCGGCGGCGAGGCCGGACGCGATCTCATTGGCAGCCGGGTCATCGTGCGCGCCTGCATGCGCCCCAATGGCTACGACACCATGGACAATGTCTGGATGGCTTCCGACTTCGACGGTGCCTTCGCGCAGTATGTCAAGGTTCCGGCTGGCGAGGTGTTTCCCGTCGAGTGTGACTGGACAGATGAGGAATTGGCGACGATCCCTTGCGCCTACGGCACGGCGGAAAACATGATCCAACGGGCGCAGGTTGGAGCCGGCAATCATGTTCTCGTTGCCGGCGCCTCCGGCGGCGTCGGCTCCGCTACCGTTCAGTTGGCCAAGCGGCGGGGCGCACGCGTCACCGCGATCTGCGACCCTACCAAGGCTGAACAGGTCCTCTCCATCGGGGCCGATGAAACAACAGACCGGGGTAAGGACATCGTCGCCGCACTCGGTGAAGACACGGTGGATGTCGTTATCGACAACGTTGCCGGGCCGGGCTTTCCTCAAATGCTCAAGGTCTTGAAGCGGGGCGGCAGATACGCGTCATCAGGTGCCATTGCCGGTCCGGTCGTGAGCCTGGACATGCGGGATATGTACCTGAAGGACATCACCCTGATTGGGTGCACCGCATGGGACGAACCGGTGTTCCCCAACCTTGTGTCCTACATCGAGCGTGCCGAGATCCGTCCCTTGGTGGCGGAAGTCTACCCCCTCGACCAGATCGCCGACGCCCAGAGGGAGTTCATGAAGAAAAGCCATTTTGGCAACTTCGTTCTCGTCCCGCCGCAAGTCGAAAGCTGAATTCGACAAACAGGTTGCAGACTGCTGATGCCAGCCAGAACAGGTTTATGCGCTAGAGGTTGATGACGGCCGGATCTCAGCGAGCCCGGAGGAGACGTCTGCGAGCTCAATTGCCGCGGCAGAGTTCAATCTGGCACGCGGCGAGGCCCTACCCAATCACCTCCCGCGGAAGATGAATGGGGAATCGCTTGCGGATCCGCTCATCAAGATCTTCCGGTAGCCCGGCCATCGATCCTGAGTTGAGGATCGTTTCTTTACGGCGGATGGCGTTCTGGATCAGGTTGGGCTTCTGGTTCTCAAGCCATTCCTTGGGCGAGGTCCGGTCACTGAGATCGGGATAGAAATACTCGGTCTGCATCTTGCTCAGCGTCTGCTCATCGCTGAGATAGTGCCCCGGCCCGTCGATACAAACAGCCTTGATGCGCTCGATATCGAGGTTTTCGTCTGTCACCTCGATGCCGCGCACACAACGCAGGCAATTGCCCAGAACGTCATTGTCGAGGATCAGACCCTCAAGCGAGAAGCCGAGCAGCGACGAATACATGCCCGCTGATTCATAGACCATGTTGAGACCGGCAAGCCCGGCCATGACATTGGTGATGCCATGCTCGGCCCCGGCTTGCGCATCGGGGAATTTGGCATCGCTCATGCCGCCCGCCGCACCGCACGGCAGGTCGTAGAAGCGGCCCATCTGAGCGCAGGCTGCGGTGAGCAGCGCCTGCTCCGCCGAGCCGCCGCACATGGAGCCGGTTCTGAGATCGGCCACGAACGGCCAGGTGCCGAAGATCGCCGGCGCGCCCGGCTCGATCGATTGCACATAAATCAGACCGGCCAGACACTCTGCCACAGCTTGCGCTACGGCAGCCGCCAGCGGCGCGGGAGCGGTGGCTCCGGCCTGCCCAGCGGACAGAAGCAGCACCGGCATGCCGGCGCGAACGCAGACTTCCATCACCTCGCAGGACTCGGTGGCAAACTTCAGCGGCGGAACCACAAAACAGTTGGAGTTTGAGACGAACGGCCGTGCACGCCAGGCCTCCTCGCTACCTGCAACCATATGCAACAGCTCAATGCAGTCTTCGGCGAAGGCCGCTTCGGTGATCGAGGTGCCGATATGCTTGGTCGTACCGACGACCGAGGCATACAAAGTGTTGATGTCCATCTCGCGATTGTCGAGGACGTCGCGCGCCACCATGCAGCGCTGAAAGAAATGAACATTGTCGAGATGATCGGTGATCTTGGCCGCCTGAAAGAGGTATTCAAGCGAACTTTCCTCATACTCACCCGTCTCGATATTGGCGAGATGCACCGCCGCCCCGGCAGTGCCGTAATGGACCCGGGTACCGCTCAGATCGAGATCGTGCTTCGCCTCACGGCCATGCAGGACGACCTGCCGGTTGGCGTCCTTCAGGGCCTTCTCTACAACCGCTCGCGGATAGCGCAGGCGCCCGTCCTCGGCCGAATACCGCGCGCCATAGGCTACCATGGTCGCGATGCCACTCTCGGGCGCTTGTGAAAGGCCGACCTCGTCGAGAATTCTCAATGCCGCATCGTGAATGCGCGCAACCTCGGCATCCGAAAGCGGATTGTATCGACCGCCTGTCAGCCCCGCGCGAATTGGGCGTGTTTCCTCCGGCAGGGGGGCGGCCCGTTTCGCTTTGCGCGCCGAGCGGCCACCTGATCTGCGGGATGAGCGTTCCTCTACGATCGAGTCCATTGGCATGGACCTCTATAGACCGATGCTGGCGATCGGTTGTTGTTTCGCGTGATCGTGCAACCAACTTTGCCATTTAATCAATAGAGAAATTTGAAGCCCGCAATGATCGGCACTCACAGCGTGTCGAGCAAGGCGCCAAGCAACGCCTCCGGCGCATCCTCCTGACCGATATGTGCCGCGTCCGAAATTGGCGTGAAACTCGTCGCGCCAATCATTTTCTGCAACTGCCGACCGTGCGAAATCGGAATGAAGGTGTCCTGTTCGCCCCAGATCAGATGCACATCGAAATCGGGCTTGGCATAGCGCTTCTCCGCCTCCGCGATGTTGGCCGTGTCGGCCTGTGCGATCTGGCGGTAGAAAGCTGCCTTTCCTTGCTCACCGGACCACGGCGCAAAGTAAGTCTGAATCGCTTCCTCGCGCAGCGGATAGTGCGCGGCATTCTGGATATACGCACGAAAGAGGGCCTTATGCGCATAGTCCGGCAATCCGGCAAATGCCGCCTCGTGGCTGGCAACATGGGCAAAGAACGGTGAGCCCGACGGCAGCACAGCAACCGCATTGATCAGGTGCAGCTTGCTGTATGGAATGCCATTCACGAAGTGGCCGCGCAGTGCGCACAATCCCCCAAAATCATGGGCGACAACGTGCGGATTATCGAGATCCCAATACCCGACCAGCGCTTCCAGCAAATCGCTTTGCACATCCTCTGAAACGCGCTGATCGGAACCCTTCTCGGAAAGACCGGTTCCCTGCATGTCGAAAAAATAGACCTTGCGGGTCCGGGCCAGCCAGGGCGCGATCCTGCGCCAGGCCTGCGCAGACCACGGGAAGCCATGGATCAGAATTGTGGGCTCACCCTGGCCAATCGCGCCCCAGGCAATCGACTGGCCCCGGAACACGAACCTCTCTTCCAGTTTCAGCACGGCATCCTCCATCGCAACGTGATATTTTCAAATTGACATTTAGCATATTTGCTATATGACTATGTGAATGTCAAATCGCGAAGATCAGATCAAGGCACTGGCGAGCGAACTACGCCTGGACATCCTCCGTATTCTGGACGATGCAGGGCAGCATTTTTCGCATCAGGAATCGGCTGACCCAGTGGAGTTCGGGGTCTGCATACAACTGCTTGCAGAACGGTTTGGCGTCAGCCAGCCGACCATGAGCCGGCATATAGAATTGCTGAAGCGGGCCGGATTCATCACAGTCAAGCGGCAGCAGAAATGGGCCTATTGCTCGCGCAACAATATGCGACTCGCCGAGTATGCAGACTGGATGAGAAAGTCGCTGAACATTCGCGCAGAGTAAGTATGCGGCCGCCCAATACTCTTATGGGGACAGGGTCCTCGCGCCTTAGACAAGCACCGCGACCATCAGGACTTTCACTAGGGAGTTTTGACTGGACCTCACATCGCCTTGTGAGACACTTGCTTTCGCGTCAGTCCACACACAAGCGCCCCGCTGCCACAAGGATTGCGCGACGACAGCAGCAAGAATGGAGCGCATCGACCGGAGGAAACGACAATGACAGTGCGGCCAGATCCCACTTTTCACGCCACGGCGCAGCTTGCGATGCAAGCGCCACAAGAGACGCTTGCCTTCACGCTCATGCTTTCGCCGGACGGTTCACAGCCGGATGGTCTGGCCGTTGTCGACGTCGATCCGAAATCAAAGACCTACAGCCAAATCGTCCATCAGGTGATCATGCCCAACACGGGCGACGAGTTTCATCATTTCGGCTGGAACGCCTGCTCGTCCGCACTGTCGCCGCTCACCGGCCATGCGTTTCTCGAACGCCGTTATCTGATCATCCCGGGCATTCGTTCGTCGCGCATCTACGTGATCGATGTAAAGGAACCGCTCAAGGCCAAGATTCACAAGATCATCGAGCCCGAAGAGGTGTTCTCCAAGACCGGTTACTCACGCCCGCATACCATTCATTGCGGCCCTGAAGGCATCTATGTGTCCACGCTCGGCGGCGGCGGTGCCGACGGCACCGATGGACCGCCCGGCATCTTCATCATGGACTGCGAGACCTTCGACATCATCGGCCGATACGAGATCGACCGGGGACCGCAGGACAAGCAGTACGATTTCTGGTGGAATCTGCCGCGCGACTACATGGTGTCGTCCGAGTGGGGTTTACCGCCACAGTTCGAAAACGGGGTGGTGCCCGAGGATCTGCTGTCCAACAAATACGGCCATCGCCTGCATTTCTGGAACCTGCGCGAGCGCCGCAACGTTCAGACCATCGATTTTGGTGAAAACCACCAGATGGCGCTCGAAGTCCGCCCGGCACATGACCCGGTCAAGGAGTATGGCTTCTGCGGTGTGGTGGTCGATACGACCAACCTCGAAGGCTCGATCTGGACATGGTGGCGCGAGGACGGAAAGTTCCACGCCAAGAAGACCGCCACCATCCCGCCCGAGCCAGCGGCCAAGGATGATCTGCCGCCGCTGCTGCAGGGCTTCGAGGCGGTGCCGCCGCTGGTCACCGATATCGACCTCTCGCTCGATGACCGGTTCCTCTACGTTGCGTGCTGGGGCACCGGCGAGATGCGCCAGTATGACGTCACCGACCCTATGAATCCGAAACTGGCCGGTTCGGTGCATGTCGGCGGCATCGTTCGCAAGACCAAGCACCCCAATAGCAAGGAGTTCGGCTACGGCCCACAGATGGTCGAGATCAGCCGCGACGGCAAACGCGTCTACTGGACCAACTCGCTTTATTCGACCTGGGACGATCAGTTCTATCCCGGGGAGCGCGGCGCTGCGATGGTCAAGGCAGACGTCGGCGACAGCGGCGGGCTGACATTGGACGAGAAGTTCTATGTCGACTTCCCCGAAGGCTATCGCTCTCACCAGATCCGGCTCGAAGGGGGCGACTGCTCAACCGACTCGTTCTGCTATCCGAACGTTTAGGTGGTCGGACCCGAAACCTGGACGATAGCGGGCCTTTGGTTCGCTGTCGTCGTTTCTGGCATTTATCACGGCATCAATCCCGGCATGGGCTGGCCATTGGCTGTTTCTGCGGGGCTGATGGGGCGCGGCCAGCGTGATCTTGTCATCGCGCTTGGCCCGCTGGCGCTCGGTCATTTTCTGGCGATGTCCGCCATCCTGCTGCCCTTCGCGGCAATGGCGGCGCTGGTCTATTATCAACGCGAGATCCAGATAAGCGCCGGCATTCTGGTTATTGCAGCCGGCATCTTCCTGCTGATTTATCGTCGCCATCCGCGCTTCCTCGCCCGCATCAAGCCGACCCAACTGACATTATGGTCGTTCGCGGTGGCCATGGCGCATGGCGCAGGGCTGATGCTGGTACCAATCTATCTCGGCCTGTGCCGCGTCGCCGATCTCGATGCCGGACATCAGGCGGCCTACACATTGATGCGAGGTAACCTGTCGATCGCCATCGCGGTTACCATCTCCCATACTGCTGCCATGGTCTTGTCCGGCGGTGTCATTGCGCTTGCAGTCCACCGATGGCTCGGGCCTCAGTTCATATCAAAGAGCTGGTTCAATCTCGATGTTGTCTGGGCGCTCAGCCTTGTTCTTGTCGGCACCTTGGGTTTGCTGACCGCACTCACCTTGCACTGAACAGCACCGCTAGGGCCGGTCGGGGCGGCAATGCCGCCCCAGGCCCTGCGAGATGTGATCTCAAATGTCATTGCGAGGAATGCGCAGCACCTGTCCGGGGAAGATGACGTTGGGATCAGAGATGATGTGCTGGTTGGCCTGAAAGATTGGCTGGAAATCGCTGGTACCATATTGCGACTGCGCGATTCCGGTCAGCGTATCGCCTGGCTGGACCGTGTAAGGCTGCCAGCCGCCATATCCGGCGAGTATCTTTGGCCCAAACAGGATCGGTATGACGACCGAGGGACCATTGGCGTTGCCCGTGTCATCGGCAAGCGTCAGGAACACGCGGTTCAGTTTGAAACCGTTGGTCTCGGGAATATCGATAAAGCCCTGGAACTGCCGCAGCCCAAGGGAGCCGACGGTCGTGAAGGACGAGAATTCGTCATGCCCCTCCGAGACGCGAATGCTCAATGTTCCTTCGAAGGCGGTGGCGTTCCCGGCAATCAGGATTTTCGAGTCCACAAGATCAAAGGGCTGTGGCTGCTGAATATCGAGTGTGATTGTCATATCAGTTCCTCCATTAGCCCAGCCCCAACCGCACTATAGCGCGTTTTGGGCACAACTCTTACGCGATCTCATCCGCTCGCCATGTCACCGGTTTTGCTTCCGCGACAATGCGCGGTAATCGGTTTGGCCCGCGATCGCGTCGATCAGACACCACGTCGAGCCGCGGGATGCATTTTGACGGGTCGCAAGGACCTCGCACAGCTCGGCGCTAGAGTGGCCGAAACAATCTGTAAGGGAGAAGACAATGAGAACCGCAACGGCTGCACTGGGAATGGCGGTCGCCGCCGCACTTGGCATGGGTGGTAGCGCAGTTGCCGATGATGAGAGCTTCACCACCTTCAGATCTTTGAAGCCCGAATTGTCGGTGGAAGCCGCACAGGCAGCCATCGCGGAGTGCCGCGAACGAGGCTTTCAGGTCGCGGTCAGCGTCACTGATCGATTTGGCGTGCTGCAGGTGACCATCCGCGACCAGCTCGCCGGTGCCCATACGCCCGATACCGCGTTCCGCAAAGCCTGGACCGCAGCGAGCTTCCGCACCAGCACCGGAGAACTTGCCGAGCTCGCCGAGACCGGAGAGGCATGGGCCATCCGCACCGTTTCCAACGCCCTGCCGCTTGGCGGCGGTATCAGGATCGTTGCCGGCGAGGGTGATATGGTGGGAGCCATCGGCGTATCCGGCGCGCCCTCGACTGCCGAGGACGAAGCCTGCGCCGAGGCCGGTATCGCCGCAATCGAGGACCGCATCAGCTTCTGATCGCAAACCCAATCTTGAGGCACCCGCCCGCATTGACTGCGGCGCGGGCCGTCTTCGGCTGCTTGCAAACCTGTCGATGCACCAGCGCTAGCGCGCCTGCATCACAAACACCGTCGCCTCAAGTTTGGTTTTGGGGATGTGCGGTCCGTGTTCCTTGCTGAGCAGTACGAACCGGCCCGAGTCCAACGCGCGCTCGACAGCGCTCAGATAGTCGGGGTCGGCAAGCGTGTGGTCGTTGAACGAGAAGACGATCAGGCCACCTTCGCCCAGTTTGTCGAGCATTGCCTCAAGGACCGAGATCGGCGCGGCCCCTGCGCCCACCACACCGACAGCCGCCAGGGCCGCATAGGTCCCCTTCTTGAAGGGAAACGGATCGTCGGCATCGGCGTGCACCACGCTGCGATATACGCCTCGCCTCCGGGCAATGTCGAGCATTCCGCCACTGACATCCGACCCATCAATGGTCGTAAACCCGTGTTTGGCGAACGCAGCGCCCGAAAGGCCGGTGCCACAGCCCACATCGAGCACGGCGGCGCTGAGATCAGGCATATGGCGGGCCAGCGCAACGGCACAACGCTGCGGCGTCACATAGCCCGCATCAATCAGCTCGGCGTCATAGGTTGCCGCCCAATCGTCGTAATAGGCATTGGTCGCATCCTGGGTATCGAGCCCGTAGACGCGCGAAAGATGATCCTTGTGGTCTGCCATGGGGCCATTCGCCCTTGCGGAGACCGGGCTTTCCGGCCGACCTCGCCAGTAGACCCCAGGATCGTTCCTGCTTCAACGGAAGAAGCGCAGCCCGCCAACAGCGACATCGGCCTCGAATTCACGGCCTATGGCAACGATTCCGATGCGCCTCAGCCGGCTGGGATCCAACGGCGCATCGATCCTGTAGGCCGCGAAATCCGCGAATGGCCGGCGCAAGGTTGTCCAATCCGATTCTGCGACGAAGTCCGACCGGTAAGACTGCCACGGTCGGCTGACATCGTCCGTCCGCAGGTGAATGTTGTAGCGCTCACCGTTGCCCCAGACATCGATCTCGATCCCCGACCAGGCCGAGGCATCGATACTCTGACCATCTGAGCTGAGATCGGTCGCGATCTGGACGAACCCGCCATTGTTCTCAAGGCTGACTTGGCCGGTGAGACGCACCGCCTTGCGCCCTGCGACCTGCACCTCGGTCATGGCCCCTGTCGAGACACCGCCCATCACTGTGTCGGCGACAAAACGCCATTCACTCAGGATTTCAAGGGTTTCAAGATCGACCATCGGCACAAAGTACGGTTCCGCGCGGACGAAGGAAAGCCGTCCAGCAGACAACGATCGTATCTCTGATCGCACTGACATCTGCGGTCTCGAACCGGATCCAATAAGCGTTGTTGAAGGTCGAGGCGGGAAAGCAAACAAATCGCTCTCGACATTTGCTTCCCAAATTGCCTGTCGCGACGACGCATTTTCGACTGCAAGTCGAAAATTGCTTGGTGGGCCCGGCAGGACTCGAACCTGCAACCAGACCGTTATGAGCGGCCGGCTCTAACCATTGAGCTACAGGCCCGTTGCGGCGGCTTGCGCCACAGCGAGATCACCTCTGGTTAGCAAAGCTGGCCAGCACGGCACAAGCACATCGGGTGCAGCCACGAACATATTCTGCACCCGCTAGCCGTGCAGATCGGCAACAGTTGAAGCAAGAAGGACCGCGCGTTCGTGAAATGTCCCACGGGGAGACGATCGTTCGCGTGACTCTCGGCGCAATCTGACGCAAAGGAAGATGGACAGGGAAGTTAAAGGCGTAGTTGGCGCGCCACGATCACGGCGTTGCCAATCATGCGGGGTGCAGAAGGCATTGTATGTGCCCCCATGCAGAAAAAACGAGTAGACAATGCAAGGGCGATACGGCGAACGAAGAACGGTAGGGACCAGGTCCCTGATATCCGGGCTGCTGGTTGCGGCCGGTGTTGTCTTTGCTTTGCCTACCGTTGTGCACGCCCAAGGGGTCAGCCAAGTCTACACCGACGCCTTCGCAGCGCGCGTTGCCACCCCCGGCGACACGACTGCGCTCAACGCTTTCATCAACACCGCCGTGCAAGAAGGCCAGTATGATCAGGCCATCTCGACCATCGAACAGCACCTGATCTCGGCGCCTCGGGATGCGCGGGCGAGGCTGGTTGCCGGCCGGCTGTACAATCATCTGGGCTCCTGGGAACTGGCTCGCCGTCACCTCAGGCATGCCCTCTCGATAGGCACGCTCACGCCAGAAGAGACCGCAGAAGCTGAAGCTCTTCTGGCACGGGTCGAGCGCGCAATTGAGGGGTGGACCTATGCGCTGGCTCTGTCAGCAGGCATCAGATTTGAGTCGACCGACCGGGGTGCTGCCGGCTCGAACGATTTCGTCACTGGTTTTGGCAAGGTCCAGGGCCATGTTCGCCAGGACCTCAAAAACGCCACGCGCGACGCGATCATCTATGCCGGATCCCTCGTGGCCACCGAACGTGTAAACGACGTCGACACCTCGCGCATCGCCGGTCAGGACACGCTGATCGATGGCGAAGCAAGCATCACCTATGACAAGGGCCTGCCGAACTCAGGCATCGAGACGCTGCGTATGCTTGTCAGTGCCTTCGCAGCCGTCGAGACCTTCGGATCCAGCACCGACGAAACGGCGTTCGGCACGGCCATCCGGTTCACCGCGCGCCCTACGGTGGACGGCCTCGCCTTCATCGGCGCCGGCTACGCCAACCTGGAGGCATCCGACGGGATCTTCACCGACAATCGCTTCAACTGGGAAGCGGGCTACACACACCGTCTGCCAAATGGTCATGCGATCGGAGCTGCAGTGCGCGGATCCCATGATGAGGGATCAGGCCAATCCAATCTCGGCCACCTGGTCGAAGGTGAAGTCCGGTATGGCGGTGTCTTCTTCTCGATACCCGACCGGCTTGTCTGGCTGCATGAGGTTGGCGTCGCTGTTGGCGAAAAGGAGTCGCCGGACTTGTCCTTGGGACCGACGTTCCGTCTAAATGGCGACTATTGGCGTCTGTCGTCTGCGCATGACTTCCAATTTGCGCCGCAACAGACGGTCAGTCTGGATCTCTCCTACACCGAGATAGACTACTCGGGCGGGATCAACGACAGAGAGACGTTCGAAGCGTCGTTGTATTACACCTACACCTTGCAATGAGCAGGATCATGGCTGTCTCGGCAATGCGCAAAATTCTGACGATGTCCTTCGCGCTTATCGCGGCCCTGGTAACGGGGCTGGCGCCGGCGCTGGCCGAGGTGGTTGGCCGAACGACGGCTTATCAGACCAACATCACACGCAATGGCGGCGGAGCGCTGGCTGTCGGTTCCCCGATCAATCTCGGTGATCGGCTGCAGAGCAATGCTACCGGACTTGGCATGATCGTCTTCAACGACGAATCCAGCGCCAAGATTGGCCCCAATTCGCGCCTGACCATTGATGAGTTTGTGTACAGCCCCGGGTCGCGTCAGGGCCAGGTTTCCGTTGGCATGCAGCAAGGCCTGACGCGCTTTTATGGCGGGCAGCTTTCCAAGGGCGGAAACATGGAAGTCCGCACACCACACATGGTCTTGGGTGCACGCGGCGGCATCATCACAGTCTTCGTCGTCAACGGCCTGACCATCGCCATCCTTGTCTCGGGGTCGATGACGTGCGTTGTCGACGGTGTGACACAGATCGTCACCAATCCGGGATATGCCTGCACATCCGAAGACGGTGTCCTGAGTGTCGGATATGGCGGGCTTGATCCGTTTCCAATCCTGGACAGCCTCAGTGAAACTGCTGGAACCGGCGTGCCTGGTTCGACCGGAGGGGGGATCGACGCAACAGCGTTCTGCGCCAGTCCGATAGGCAACCAGGTCTCCGCCTGCCAGAGCACGGACGGCTCCCTGCCCGGCTTCATCTTCGAGTTCGACGACCCGCCGAGCGGCGGCGGCCCTGCAGGCTCGGGCGACGAGGAGCCAAGCTACAGCCCGCCGAGTGGGACGACATGACCGCGATCCAAGCAACATGGAGTAAGACGTCGTCGGCGCATTGAAAGCTCGGATTTCGCAGGTTCGAACGCTTGGCCTCGCTATTGCCCTGGTTTTGTTGGCCGGCCACATAGCATTCTCCGCGCAACTTCAGCCGCTGCGTGAGCGAACATTCGATGTCTATCAGCAGCTTAGTGCAAGGCCCTCTCCGCCATCGCCAGTGATCATTGTCCGGATCGATGACGACAGTCTGCGTGCCCATGGCCGCTGGCCGTGGAATCGCACTGTGCTCGCCGATCTGGTGGATGCCATTGGCCGCAATGGCGCAGCGATCATCGGTATCGATCTGTTGATGCCGGAGCGGGACAGCTCTACAGACGGCCCAGCCGCCGACAGCCGCCTTGCGGACGCCATCGGTCAGTACGGCGCGGCGCTCGCCGTCAGCCTCGGCAATGTCGCCACCAGCCACGAAGCCACGCCGAAAGCGGGATGGTCATTGGTCGGAGATGTGCCTGAGGCTTTGCCGGGCTTTCCGGGATTGGTCGCATCACTGCCGGAGCTGAACCAGCAGGCAGCCGGACTGGGCGTCATCCGGGCTGTGCCCGATTCCGATGGTGTACTCCGCAGGGTCCCGCTGGTCTGGCTGCGCAATCTCCCACCGGGCCGTGAGCGGCCAAATGAGATCTGGCCGGGGTTTGCCCTCGAGCTCGTCAGGCTCGGCATCGGCGTGCCCGACTTCGCAGTGCGAATGGGCAGCGGCGGGTTTGATGCGCTCAAGATCGGAGATGCCGTTATCAGGCTCGATCCAACCGGCGCCATTCGGCTCTGGGAAAGCGATAGTCCGTCACGCACCGTCTCTGCCGCTGCACTCTTGTCCGGGCAAGTGGACACGCGCTTGCGTGGTTCCATCGCCATCATTTCACTCGACGCAGTCGGGCTTGCCCAATACCAGGTCACACCGACCCAGCCTGCCCGTCTGGGAAGCGATATTCATCGCATCCTGATCGAACAGATGCTGACAGGCAGCTTCCTCAGTGAGCCACAAAACGCACGCACTGTTGAACGCATCTGGTTTGCCGTCTCGGCATTGGCGATCGTCGTGTTGTCAGGTGTGCTAGCGCGCCAGTTCTTGCTGGGCGCGCTCATCAACGGGGTCTTGATTCTGGCACCGCTCGCCTCGGGGTATGCCGCCTATCTATATCGGCAGGAACTCTTTGACCCGCTTCAACCAGCGATCGGTATCTTTCTTGTTGCCGCAGCTGAAGGTTACAGCCAGTTCCGCCAGAGCGAAAAGCGACGTTCAGAACTGCGTCGGCAGTTTGCGCAGTACATGTCGCCAGCTGTCGTGTCCTATTTGCTGGAAGCTGGCGATGACGTGCTTGAGACCGGACAACGCCGCGAAATCACGATCCTGATGACGGACATTCGCGGGTTCACCGCTCTCAGTGAAACACTGGAGACACAACGCCTCATCCGGCTGGTGAACCACTTCCTCGGATTGGCAACCCAGGAAATCCTTAGTCGCGACGGCACCATCGACAAGTTTATGGGTGATGCGGTGCTGGCATTCTGGAACGCGCCAATTGACCAGCCTGACCATCGCAAGAAGGCTCTGGAGGCAGCTCAGGCCCTGATCAGTCGTGTCGCTGAAACCAATGCGGAGCTTGAAAGCGAGGGCTACGCACCGCTCAGGATTGGCGTTGCACTGGAATCCGGTGAGTGCTCGATCGGCAACTTCGGCTCCGAGCAACGCTTCGACTACACCGCCGTGGGACCGCCGGTGAACCGCGCGGCGCGATTGGAGTCGGTAACAAAGGAACTCGGGGTCCCGCTCGTGCTGGGTCCTGGCTTTGCTTCAGACGCACCTATAGACCTCGTCGAGGCTGGCAAATTCGCATTGCAGGGAATTGCCGGCAAAACGCCCGTCTACACGACGCCGTCTTATCGGCGAGATACGCCAGCCACCGCAGCACCCAAACGCAAGTCTCCCCGGACAAGAGCTCCCAAGAGCAAGCCGCAGTAACGCACCATACCGTTGTGTCGCGCATCACGTACCAGCCAATTCCCCGCCAAAGCGTGAACACGACTCTTGCGAAAGAGCTGTGAATTCGGCCAGATCGCACTTGTCAGCAGTTCAGAGTGATTCGTTTGCCCGATGCGGGTGGTTTAGCCGGAGCAATTTGGCCCCGGATTGGGCGGATTCTTTTGCGATCCTAAGGTGTGAGGCCGGCATCTCCGGCACACGCACCACAAATGGAGCACGACGAAGGTGTCGACCCAAGCAATCGAGTTTCTCCAGCACGACCTTGCTATCACGAGCGATGATCCGCCCGAACTGACGCCTGAAGAACTCTCAGTCGAAGCAGCCGAGTTCCTTCGCCAGGGTAACTTGCCGCCAGTGCTGCCGCGTGGGCTCGTGGCGGATCGCTCATCGTTGCGCAACGGTGCACTTGCGCTCCAGAACGCCATTGAGAAGGCGTGGCAGGTCCAGGAACAGCCAGCCTCCGAAGTACTGCCAATAGAAGGTGCACCAGACGAATCCGAGCATTTAGCCGACGACGAGCCGATAGAAGAGGCTGATTACCTTTCGAACTCAGATGACGAACCTGCCTGGGGACCGGCGCGCTGGCTTCCACGAGCACGAATTTCGAGCGAGGCAGAGCCCGAACCCCTCTATTCACGTCAACATGATTTGAGAACCGATCTTGGCATGCTGATGCGTGCCGGCGCCGTTGTTGTCGTGCTCATCATGGTTGTCGCATTTGCGCGCACCGCGACGGCGGCTGAAGAGACCACATCGGATCCTGGCCTCATCTCCGTCTCCGGCATCGGCGAAGTAACGGCCACGCCTGACCTGGCCGTCATCACAACAGGTGTTGTGACGTCAGCGCCAACTGCCAGGGAGGCCGTCACAGCAAACACAGAGGCCATGAACGGGATCCTGAAACGACTGAAGGACATGGGCATCGAGGATCGTGATCTGCAGACCAGCAACTTCTCGATCAACCCGCAATACCAGCACTTTCGCAGCCAGAACGGGCAACCGACCCCGCCACCGAGGATTGTTGCCTACGAGGTTCGGAACACGCTGCGGGTGCGCATCCGCGACTTGGACTCAACCGGCACCATTCTCGACGCCGTTGTCAGTGACGGAGCAAACGAAGTGAGCGGGATCAGTTTCTCGATCGATGATCCAACCAGCCTGATGCAAACCGCCCGCAAGCGTGCGGTTTTCGATGCCCGATCCCGCGCCGAAGTGCTGGCCGACAGTCTTGACGTTGAGCTTGGGCGGGTCGTGTCGGTCTCGGAGGGTCAGCGGCCTGCCCCAGTCCCTCAGCCACGCATGGCCCGCATGGAGATGGCGATGGCCGCAGAAGCCGGCCCGGTAACGGTTGAGGCTGGAGAGCAATCGCTGACGGCCACCGTCACGATCACCTGGGAAATCGAGCAGTAGGTTCCTGACTAGCAGGCCTCCGGCACAAAGGCGTCGATACCCTCATCGAAGCTTGGCACCACGTGCCGCCCGAGCGACCGCATCGGTTTGCCAAGCGTGCGCGAAAACGGCTGACTGGCGATCAGCGGCTCACCAAGCACCTTGTTCAGCCGACCGATACGATCGGTAAAATTCACGTCCCGGCCGACCACCGTGAAATCGAGCCTCTCGCCCGACCCCACATTGCCATAGGCCGCCGTGCCGTGATGCAGCGCGATGCCAATCTCGAACGGACGCTTTCCGGTAGCGCAGGACTCAGGCAGCCGCGCCAACGCCTCATAGGAGGCCGCCAGCGCGCGGCAGCAAGCCTCCTGTGGCCCGTGTGCGTCATCCGGAAATATCGCCAGGATCCCATCACCAACGAACTTCAGCACGGTACCGCCCTGCTCCTCTATTGGCGGCACCACACAATCGTAATAGCGGTTCAGCAGTTCGGCGGAGTCTTCCGCTGTCATGTCCATCGTCATGCGCGTGAAATCGCGCATATCAACCATCATTATCGCCGAATTGATCCTGGTGACCTCACCGCGATGAACCGTGCCGGCGACAATCTGATCGGCAGCGGCTCCTCCGACATAGATCGACAGCACATCCCTTGTTGCGAACCGTCCACTGACAAGTTCGACAGCAACAGCAAAGGTCGGTGTCACCGCACGGATGATCGCCTTGTCCGACTCACTGAAGCCACCGGGAGACTGGGTCGAAAAGTTGATCACATTGATCCGGCCGTCGGAATGGAACATCGGACCAACGAAGTACTCGGCCACGCCCTCGGCGCGCAGATCTGACACAATGCCGAACTCTGAATCTGGCGTGTTCGGCACATCAATGCTGAACCAGTCGCGGGTTTCATGCACAACCTTGATGGGACTGTTGTCGTACACGCCGGAATCGCGCTCTTCCCAATCGAAGGTCGTTTGTGTCACCGCCTGGCCCGGCCGCCAGCGATAACCGCGCGCAATGACCGTGGCCGCCAGCACCCGGATCGACACCATGACGCGGCTGATCGGCATGCCAAGCGCTTCGAGACGGCTCGAAAAACCATCCAGCAGCGTCTCGACATCGGGCGAAACAATGCCCTCCTGCAGGGCCCAATCCTTGATGTCTTCGGCCGCCGATCGGCGGTCATCAGGCACCGCAGTGATCTCGCGCGGATCGAACAGCGCATCACGATCCGCGATGGATATCTTGTCGAAAATTCTTTGCATGACCCGGATATGGGTAACTCAGCCATATTCGGCAATCATGCAGCGGGGAATTCGACCTATGCCCTCAAAGCAGGGTAATGCCACGCTAGGCTTCGAGCTGTTCCAGCGCCGCCTTGCGATCGAATGTTGCTGAAACCCTGGTGATCCGATCGTCGTCCACCTCAAAGAAGACACCCGCTGCCACTGCGATTTGCTGATCCGCAGCCTTTGGTGGATCGGGACCCAGCCTGTCGTCATCGGCCATATATTCAACCTTGAGTACGAACTCCGCGGCGGCCCGATGCCCCGAGGGGTCGGACATCACCACCAACGCGTCATACTCGGTCCGGTAACACCGGCTGCGGTGGATCAGATAGCGCTCGAAAGACTCCCAGCCGACTTCGCGCTCGCCGTAAAACGTATCATGGACAACATCCTCGCCGACGCGCGCCAGCGCCCCGGCAATATCGCGCACCTCAAGCGAGTCGAAAAATCCGGCAATCAGCGCCTCGGTCTCAGTTCTGTCTGCCATGACGGGCCTCCCGATCCCGTGCCGGCCGTCGCACCGGCGCATAGCAGGGTACCGAACTAATCGCCCCTCCACCATTGATTATGACAATCGGGACCAGTATGTCCCTCTCCTCGGCGCCAAGGCCAATCGACATTGGGGTGCTGTACTGGGCGGTTTTCCGGCCGCCCCAATGTCGATTGGCCGCAATGCCATCATCTGCTGGTTGGGGAGGACGCCATGTCTCAAGACGCCCTCTTCCAATTGGGGATGGACTTTGCGCCACAAAGCACCACCCAAACGGAAGAACACACACCCTTCGTCGTCGGCTCAGAAGCTGAGCTGGGTAAGGACCATTTCATCGAGAAAGACGGCGTCCGCTGCGCCGGCTCGCATCTCATCATCGACCTTTATGGGGCCGACAAGCTCGACGATATCGCGCATATCGAGCAGGCGATGATCGACTGTGTCGAGGAATCCGGCGCAACGCTGCTGCACATCCACCTTCATCGCTTCGAGCCCATGGGTTGCGAGGTGGCTGGCGTCTCCGGCGTTGCGGTGCTGGCCGAAAGTCATATCTCCATCCACTCCTGGCCCGAGAACGGCTATGCCGCGCTGGATGTGTTCATGTGCGGTGATGCCGAGCCCGAGAAGTGCGTCGACGTTCTGCGCCGCGCCTTCTCGCCCAAGCGGATCGCGGTGTCGGAAATCCTGCGCGGCAAAGGCGCCTGATCGGCGTGGCCGAACGGGACAGGTCGGACGACGACGGCCCAAACGACGGTCGGTGGTTCCACGAGAAGCTTTATGACAGCGTGCGCATCGGCTTTCAGGCCGGGCGCGTGCTGCATGAAGAGTCGACCGAGCACTTCTCGCTGGCGCTGATCGAGAATGCCCGCTTCGGCAAGGTGCTGATGCTGGACGGTATCACCCAGGTCACCACCGAAGACGAGTTCATCTATCACGAGATGATGAGCCACGTGCCGATCTATGCTCATGGGTCGGCGCGCGAGGTGCTGATCATTGGCGGCGGCGATTGCGGTATGGCCGAAGAGGTGCTGAAGCATGCCTCGGTCGAAAGGCTGACGCAGGTCGAGATAGACCAGTCGGTGGTCGACTTTTCGAAAGAGCATTTCTCAGAGTTCAACGCACCGGTCTTCGACGACGCCCGTTTCAACCTCGTCATCGATGATGGCGCGGCCTTCGTCGCGAACACCGAAGACCGGTTTGATGTGGTGATCGTCGACTCCACCGATCCGGTCGGCCCCGGCGCGGTGCTGTTCTCCGCGGAGTTCTACGCCAATCTGCATAGCGTGCTGGCGCCCGGCGGCATCGCCGTCACCCAGAATGGGGTGCCATTCTTCCAGCGCGATGAGCTGATCGGCTCCATGCGCGATCTGTCCAAGGTGTTCGGACATGTCACGGCCTATATCGCCGCGATCCCTACTTATGTGGGCGGGCACATGGCACTGGGCTTTGCCTCGGACGATGCGGATGCCCATCGCCGCGCGCTGGACGTGCTGCAGGAGCGCTTTGCGGCGGAACCGGTCGCGACGCGCTACTACTCCCCGGAGGTCCACGCGGCTGCTTTTGCACTGCCCCGCTTCATCGCCGATACGGTGGAAGAAGGCCGCGCGCTGGCCTGAACGCCCTGTTGAGTGGATCCCGGATAATCCGTTCCGGATTTCCGGGATGACGGTTGAAAGAACCTTCCCGTTGCATCACCCCGGGCGCGGTGCAGCGTGAAACGGTGCGACGCAGACCCGGGGTCCATGCCGTCAAAACTCACGAGCTGAAATGCAGCACCACCTGCCGCCGGTGCGGTCGGGTGCGGTGTTCGAAAAGAAACAGCCCCTGCCAGGTGCCGAGCGCCATGCGGCCCTCCATCACCGGGATCGACAGGCTGACCTGCGTCAGCGCCGCCTTGATGTGTGCGGGCATGTCGTCGGGCCCTTCCGCGCGGTGGACGAGATAGCCCATGGATGAATCGTCAGCATCGGGCACCAGCCGCGCAAAGAACGCATCGAGATCCCGCCGCACATCCGGATCGGCGTTCTCCTGAATGAGCAGCGAGCAGGATGTGTGGCGGCAGAACACCGTCAGCAGGCCACTTGTGGCACCGCTCTCACCACACGCTTGCTGTACGAACGTCGATGCCTCATCGGTGAATTCGGTCAGACCGGGACCGGAGGTGGGGATAGTCAGGGTGGTTTGGGTGATGTCGTGTTTCAATTCGATTCACCCAGTCACACTTTCGGGCTTCAGTGCCTCTTGTGGCTCGGTGAGCCCCTTGAGCGGGTGATGGCCCAGCGAGGTGAAGGTCTGATCCGGCAGGTAGTCCGCCAACGCTTTCGAGACCACAAGCCGTTGATCCAATGCCCCGCAGAGATCAGTCAGCCGGCTTACAAGATTGACGCCCTGCCCCACGACGGTGAAATCGAGCCGCGCGCCAGAGCCGATATTGCCATAGGCCACCTCACCGACATGCAGCCCCATCTTGATGTCGAAGGCGGGCGAGCCTGCAGGCTGGTTCGTCCCATCAGATGCCGCGTCAACGGCCTTGAGGATGCCCCGCGCTGCATCGAGTGCCGCCTGAGCCGCCGAGCTTGCAGATGCCGATGCATTGCCCCCGTAACCAGTGGCTAAGCCACCGCGGAAGATCGCCAGCACGCCATCGCCGATATATTTCAGGACCTCGCCGCCGGCAGCTTCGATCTGTGGCACGACGCAATCAAAATAGCGGTTGAGGAGATCGACCGTTTCTTCCGGCGTCATGTTTGCGGCCAGCGCGGTGAAGCCCCGAATATCGGCCATGAGCAGGGCCGAGGCGGTCGCCTGTACGCCACCGCGCCGCACCTCGCCCGAAACGATGCGCGCATGCGGCTCGCTGCCCACATACATTTTCAGGGTCTCGTTGACGAGGCGCGAGGCACGCTTGAGATCGAGCATCATCGCCATGGCGGGCTCGACCGCGGCGATCACCTTGAGTTCGTCGTCGGAAAAGCCGCTGGCAGCGCGCGTTGCATAGGTCATCCCGCCCTCGGTGCCGTCATGAAAGATGATCGGGATGCAGACATAGTCGACGATGCCGTCGGCGCGCAGCTCGGACACGATACCAAATGCGCTGTCATCAGTCTCGGCCAGTCTGATCCGCACCCAGTCTCCGGTCCGATGGGCGAGAGCGTACGGGCTCGCCTCATAGGCCGGCAGATTGTCCCACGGGAAGATCACCTCGCGGACCCCGGTACGGCTGTCCCACAATCGCCCAAGGCCGCGGCGCTCCGCATGTAGCGTCGGCATCGCCGACATCATCCGGTCGACCGGCACACCGGCCCCCAGCAGCCGGTCGGCGTAGCCCAGCGTTGCCTCATCCGGCGAGGTGATGAAACGGCCTTCCTGCAACAACCAGCTGACAACCGGAAAGGCCCGCGCCCGGATCCGCTCCTCGATCTCCGGTTGGTCCGACCCGGGTCGTTCGGCTGTTCTGTCGGGCAGGGTCTGTGTCATGTGGACGACGCTCCCAGCCGGTCGGGCCCATCGAGAATGAAGCCCACCATCTCGTTGAACACACCGAGCCGCCAGCGCAGAGGGCGGGCGATCGACAGCATGATCCAGAAATGCTCGATGCCGTCATAAATGCGCGGCGTATGCTGGATGCCGAGCGGTCCGAATTTGGCGCTCAGCCGCTCAACATGGTGTTTACCGACAATGGTGTCGTCATAACCATTGGCGATGAACGCGGGCGGATCGCCTTCCGAGGCATGGTTGATCGGCTGGGTCGAGGGCAGATCGTTGACATGGCTGAAGGTGCGGATCGACGCCTCGACATCGAGTGGCAGGAAATCATACGGACCGGCAAGCCCGAGCCATCCGGCAATCGCCTCGCGCGCTGCGCCCGCGCCCTGCAGCCATCTGTTGTCCATCGCCAGCATGGCCGCATTGTAGGCCCCGGCAGAATGGCCGGCCAGAAAGATGCGAGACGGATCACCACCATAATCGCCGATTTGATCCTGCACCCAGGCCACTGCGGCTGCGGAGTCCTCGAGAAAGCCCGGATAGCGGCCCTCGGGATGGGGGCGGTAGTCCGGAATGACGGTGACGATGCCGCGCGAGGCAAAAGCACGACCAAGAAACTCGTAGCCCTTGCGCGTGCCCGAGTTCCAGCCGCCGCCATAGAAATAGACCAGCACCGGCGCGTCTTCGACCGTGCCGGCGGGCACATAGACGTCAAGCTTGCGCTTTTCGCCCCCGCCATAGGCGACATCTGCTGCCACACGCAACGCGCCGCGGTCATGCAGCATCACCGCATTGAATAGCTCGATGGAACTCGGACGGGTGAACATCGCCATAGCTGCCAATACGACGAGAACGGCCAAAGCGATGAACAGAACTGAGCGTACCATGCCATCGCCATAGCAAACCGATCATGGCGGGACGATGGCTAATCTCGAGGAACCGATGGAACTACGACCGCTAGAATCCATCCATTTCGTCGATCAGGTCTCGAAAGCGCCGGATCTGTTCGCTCACGGCAGGCGGCGACGATATGGGCCGCAGATCAAGCTGTCCAGCGGCAGACAAGATATGTTCCCGGTGGATCTCACGAACTAGTCCAAGAGTGAACATTGACACGCCCACATAGAACAGGACCCACCCGACAACGATGTGGAACGCGGTGGAGCGGAAAAGGGCCACCATCGCGCCGCCAAGCATGGTGCCCACCGCGCCGACGGCATGAGCCAGCACTGGCAATACGCCCAGCACGCTCCAGAGCATGCTAAAGCCAACGGCAAAGAGAACCATGGCCAGCCAGAATTCCGGGCCGTGCAAACTCAGCTCGCTTACATGGCCGGTCTGGCCCATCCAGCGCGCAAGGTTTGTTCGGACCTCGTCAATCAGTGCGACGTTCTGTTGTGCCAGATATACCACTGATCCGCACCCGGCAATCAGGATCAGAAGGGCGAAGACAACAGGCATCGGGTGCAGCTCCAGACGGGATACTGGAGACACGAACAACACACGTTATAGGTGCACGCAATCTTTACACTTCGTTAACGATAACAAGGCGTTAACGTCATTCTCGACGCCCAATACCGGCTTCTGCTTAGTCCCGAGAGGAACAAAACCCAGGCAGCAATCCAGTGGCCTGATTTGCGACTACCCCTCACCGCGGCTTGCATCAAGCCGCGGTGAAACCCAGACACCAAGATTGATCGCCCGGTTATCCCTGAGCGCCGCCGTCTTCGACCAGCTGCTTGAGGTTGGCCAGACCGGCCTCGAAGTCAGCGCCGACCCAACGGTCCATCATCAGGCCCATCCAGCGTCCGACAAGGCCTTCGCCCATATCGGTTTCAAAGCTCCAGGTAACGCTTGTCGTGCCGTCTGTTTCAGCGAGATCGTAGGCTGCATTGGCGGTACCCATCTCGCCGAAATCAAGCGCTACGCCAATCCGCTCGAAAGGCGTTGATTCGGTGATTTCTGAACTGCCCGTACCCACGCTCGGATTATCAGACTGCCACGCCATTTTCGCGCCAACACCGGATTCTGGCCCATCAAAAGTAACGGTCTGCTGCGGGTCCTTGGCCATCCAAGGCGACCAGACCGTGGTGGCCTTAGGACTGTTGAGGCTGACAAACACCGCCTTTGCCGGCGCGTCGATATCAATCGACCTGGCGACGTTGACCTCGCGTGGAAGCATGAAGCCGACAGCAACAAATGCAACGGCAGCGACGACGACAAGGCCGATAAGCCATTTGAGGATTCTCATGAGATGCCCCTCCTGTGAGATATGGCGCGGGGTTTATAGCGCGATCGTGACAAGGATGGGACAGGTAATTGGCTGCAGCCGCACAACGCTGCATTTCGGGCAGTGCAACTCACACAAACAGTCGGTCACCCTGCTCGTCGATCACGCGTTTTGCTTTGCGGATGGTGGCGTCAGCCGCGACTTCAGCAGACGGGAACACATCGGCCCGGATCAGCTGATGGGTCTTGGTCTCCCCGTTGATCTCTTTGGAAATTGTGCCTGCCAGCCGGAACTGATCGCCCTCGGCCATCGGGGCTGCCACGATGTGAAACCCCTCATGGGTCGCTTCAGCGAGGGGCTTTGATTGCGCCTCACCGTCATTGCCACCACCGAACATTTTCTTGAGGAATGACATCTGGTTTCCGTGTTGTAGCCTGCGATTGCCTTGCCAAACTGCGCGACTGAAGTTCTGCCGCTCAGTCCAGGAACCGCTGTTTCAGGTGCGGTGCAGGAACCATGCAGGTGTCGCGTCGGCCAAAGATGCCATACCGGTTCCGTGCAATCACACCATAGCTCCAGTCTTTCAGCGGTTGAGGCATCAAGCCTAGCACAGAAAGAGCCTTCCAGGGCCAACCAAGCTCTCGCATGACAATGCAGAACGCATCGAGCCGCTGATAAGGGCGCCCATCGACAATCGCGATGTAGGTCTCGTAGTCGTCCGATTTCAGCTCAAGCAAGCGATACAGCGTATCGCCGCGATCCGACTGGGCAGTGAGAAAATCGAAGCGCTCGAGGCGGTCGCGCTTGAGCACAAATTGGACGAAACCATTACACAGATTGCAGACGCCATCGAAAACGATGACGTCGCGGTTTGTGACTTCGGGAAGAATCTCGCGGATGCGCTCAAGCGTCTGGTCGGAGCTCGAGTGAACCACCATCACAGCAATACAGCTCTAGCGCTGGCTGCCGTCGCAAGAGCAAGCCAGCAACCCGTTCCAAGCTAGTTATCCAGGAAACTCCGCAGCTTGCGAGAGCGGCTGGGATGCTTGAGCTTGCGCAATGCCTTGGCCTCGATTTGGCGAATTCGTTCACGTGTCACCGAGAACTGCTGGCCGACCTCTTCAAGCGTGTGGTCGGTGTTCATGCCGATGCCAAAACGCATACGCAGCACGCGCTCCTCACGCGGGGTGAGGGAGGCAAGCACACGAGTTGTAGTCTCGCGCAGGTTCCCCTGAATGGCCGCATCGATTGGCAGCACGGCGTTCTTGTCCTCAATGAAATCGCCGAGATGCGAGTCTTCCTCGTCGCCAATCGGCGTTTCAAGGCTGATCGGCTCCTTGGCAATCTTGAGCACCTTGCGCACTTTCTCAAGCGGCATGGCGAGTTTCTCAGCCAGTTCTTCCGGCGTAGGCTCGCGTCCGATCTCGTGCAGCATCTGGCGTGACGTACGCACGATTTTGTTGATCGTCTCGATCATGTGCACCGGGATACGGATAGTGCGCGCCTGGTCGGCGATTGAGCGGGTGATGGCCTGGCGGATCCACCAGGTTGCATAGGTCGAAAACTTGTAGCCGCGGCGATACTCGAACTTATCGACTGCCTTCATCAGACCAATGTTGCCTTCCTGGATCAGGTCAAGGAACTGCAGCCCGCGATTGGTGTATTTCTTGGCTATCGAGATGACGAGCCGGAGGTTAGCTTCCACCATCTCCTTCTTGGCCTGCCGGGCTTCGCGTTCGCCCTTCTGGACCCAGTGTACAATGCGGCGGAACTCGGCAATCTCAAGACCTGTGTCGGTCGCCAGTTCCTGAATCTGGCCACGCATCTCCGCGACACGCTTCTTCTCTTTGGAGATGAATTCCTTCCAGCCCGCGGTGGGCAGCTTGCCTACGGCCTTGAGCCAGTCGGGCGCCAGTTCATAGCCCTGGTAGTTCGACAGGAAGTCCTCTCGCACTACGCCGTAAGACTCCGCCAGCCGCATCAGACGGCCTTCGAAACCCATCAGCTGCTTGTTGATGGCATAGAGCTGTTCGACCAGAGCCTCGATCCGGTTGTTGTTCAGTGACAGGCTCTTCACATCCTCAATGATCTGCGTCTTGAGCTGGCCATACCGCTTCTCCTGACTTGAGGAGAGCTTGTCGTTCTGCATCCGCTTCTCAACAAGCTGGTTCTGCAGCTTGCGCAGCTTCTCATACTCGGACTTGATCCGATCGAAGGTCTCAAGCACCTGCGGCTTGAGTTCGGCCTCCATTGCCGCCAGCGACAGCGAGCCTTCGTCGTCAAAATCGTCGTCGTCGTCGTCCTCGCCGGAATTCTCACCATCGCCCTCGCCGGCCGCATCGCCTTCGGTTTTGGCTTCTTCGGCAGGCTTGGCTTCGGCAGCACCATTGGCTACGGGCTGTTCCTTGTCTTTTTCATCGTCCTCGTCATCGTTCTCGCCGGGCAAACCGGGATCGCCAGGCGCAACGGCATTCTTCGCATCCGGGCCGGCATAGGTCGCCTCGAGGTCGATGATCTCGCGCAGCAGCGTCTCGCCCTCGACCAGCTGATCACGCCAAATGATGATCGCCTGCATCGTCAGCGGGCTTTCGCACAGCCCCGCGATCATCGCTTCGCGGCCGGCTTCAATCCGCTTGGCGATCGCGATCTCGCCTTCACGCGACAGAAGTTCGACCGATCCCATCTCGCGCAGATACATGCGCACGGGATCGTCAGTCCGGTCGGAAGGTTCGTTGGACTTGGCTTTTGTGGCGACAGCACCTGCCCGTCCGGCTTCGACAAGCTCGGTTCCGGTGGCCTGTTCCTCGGCCTCAGCCTCTTCGGCTTCAGCCTCTTCACTCTCGATCACGTTGATGCCCATGTCGTTGAGCATCGACATGGTGTCTTCAATCTTCTCTGAGGTGACCTGATCGGAGGGCAATACCTCATTCAGCTCTTCATAGGTGACATAGCCGCGCTTCTTTGCCGCCTTGATCATCTTCTTGACCGCGGCGTCGGACAGATCGAGCAAGGGGCCGTCTGAAGCCTCGCCCTTCTGTTCGTCGCGATTTTCCTTGGCCTTTGTCGCCATGCACTCTCTCCTGATCGCAGCAGAGCATTCCGGTCAGGGGGCTTTCTGCCCGACCTCGCCCATCGGTTCCGTCCAACCGGGACCGTCGGTCAAAATAGCGTCCGACAGCCCTACGGCCATGCTACGGCCTCATACCAAAACAGCGCCGGGTCCCGGGGCTATCTGCACCGGGCCAAGCGATCCGATTTGTCACTTGAAACTGTTCATAAAGGTTTCGAGTAAACCTGCACTTAATGGTAAACGATTTCGTACGCTAGTGTTGCAATGCAGCAAAAAGCCGCCGATTGGCCTGTAACACCACAATTACAGACCTCGTTGCATTCGACCCGATCCCGCGCCAAAGCCCTCGATCCGTGCTTCGGCACCTTCATGACTGTCCAGCTCCGACTTTATTGACTGCAGTCGCAGCCAGTTGGTGTCGGTCATATCAGACTGGAAGGCGCGTTCGGCCGCCGTCAATTCTCTATGTAACGTTTCACTTCGGCGGTGCAAGGCCAGAATATGACGGATTCCTATCTCTGCGTCGCTATCGGCCGCCTCTGGGTCGGCAAACCAGTCCGTCCCCTCTGCAAGCATGAGGTTGATGCGCTCGACGACGCGCTCCAAGCCAGCCTGTTCCAGATCGCCGTGCAATGACCGGGCCGGATCGCTGCGAGGATTGCCCGCGGCCACATCAAGTAGCCGCTGCCGTGCCGAATCAAGATCGCTGTCCGCGAAACTGATCTCCGCCAGATCTTCGGCAAATTCAGCCAGTAGCTGCGGATGATTCATCAGCGCCGCCAGGAGGATCAATTGGCGCCGCTGGGCCGTCCTTTGGGGTGAAAGGAGCGCAGATTGGCGCAGTGATGTGCTGGCCGGGGCTGCGCCGGCACCGGCAGTCCAGCCAGGCCTGTCTCGTCCAAACGGCTGCATTGCGCCTCCTGAACGTCGCGCGCGGTCCGAATTGGCCGACCGGCCGCCAGCCGGTCGGGCGGGACCAGCTTCGCCCCCACGAGAAAACAGCCGGCTCAGGCGGGCGCCGACGGCTTCCCCGTAGTGTCGCCGAACATCCGCGTCGCCGATCCGGCGGACGAGCGCGCGCAGCTCCTTCTCCAAAGCGGCACGCTGCTCGGGTGTCTCGTGAGGGTGGCTCTCCGTCGCCATTCCCCACAGCATGTCCACCAGCGGCCTGTGCCGCGACAGAACTTCGCCCAGCACCTCCGCCCCATCCTGGCGCAGAATGTCGTCAGGGTCCTTGCCTTCGGGCAGCAGTGCGAAGCTGACGGTTTTGCCCGGCGCAAGCTGCGGCAAAGCAAGCTCAACGGCACGGAAGGCTGCTCGCAGGCCGGCCTTGTCACCGTCGAAGCACAAAACTGGCGCATCGCTCATCCGCCAAAGATGCCCGAGCTGTGTTTCCGTCAGAGCGGTGCCAAGTGGCGCGACCGAGGCCGGAAATCCGCCCTCAGCCAGCGCTATGACATCCATGTATCCCTCGGCCACATAGACGGTGTTGTCTTCGCGGGCCGCGGCACGTGCGGTCTGGATGTTGAACAGAGTCGCGCCCTTGTGAAACAGCGGCGTCTCCGGCGAGTTGAGGTATTTCGCCGGTTGATCCTCGGACATCGCGCGGCCGCCAAACGCAATGACCCTGCCTCTGGCATCTGTGATCGGAAACATCAGCCTGTCGCGGAAGCGGTCAAAAGCAACCGGGATGTCATCGCCCGAGATCACCAGACCGGCTTCGGCCATCTGGTCCGGGGTGACGTCCTTGCCGGCAAGAAAATCCTTCAGCCCTGAGCGGTTTCCAGGCGCATAGCCCAATCGAAACTGTCGCTGCGCCTGAACAGAAATCCCACGCCGTTCAATATATGCACGTGCCGGACCGCCGGCGGTCTCCTGCAGCTGGCGTTCGAACCACTGTGCAGCGAGTTCGATAACATCGTAGAGCGTCGCCCGTTCGCGCTCTCGTTCCTCAGCACGAGGATCAGGCTTAGGTAGCGGGATACCGGCCTCGTCGGCTAGTCTTTCGACGGCTTCGGGGAAGCTCAGCCCCTCTGTCTCCATCAGGAAGGTGAAGATGTCGCCGTGCTTGCCGCTCGAAAAGCAGTGGTAGAAACGCTTTGCATCATTGACGAAGAAGGAAGGGGTCTTCTCAGCGGTGAACGGGCTGAGCCCGGCCATCTCACGGCCCTGCTTTTTCAGCTGTACCTTGCGGCCAACCACAGCCGAGACCGGAATGCGGTCACGGATATCGTCAAGCAGCGAGGGTGGAAAGCGCATTAGGGCCTCGTTTCACCGTGCAATACGCAAACGGTGTAGCGGCGCACCCTAATGAGATTAAGCGTGATTCGTATCGGCCGGGCCTCTATCCCCAGTGATTCACAGCGTGAACCTAATGCCAAGAAAACAGAAGCCGGCCCTAAGCCGACTGCGCGCTACCTTGTTTGCACAGGATGTTCTTGAGCATCGAGCTGGCGCGGCCAAAATCCATCTGGCCGGGATAGCGCTCCTTGAGGGTCGCCATACACTTGCCCATATCGCGCACACAGGTTGCGTTCAGGTCATCGATGGTCGTTTCGACCGCCTCGAGCACTTCGTCCTCACCGAGCTGGCGCGGTAGAAATTCCCGAATGATCTCAACTTCTTCGCGCTCTTGCTGTGCCAGTTCCAGGCGGCCGGCCTGTTCATAGACAACGAAGGATTCCTGGCGCTGTTTGATCATCTTTTGTAGAATCTGCTGGATATCAGCGTCATCTACACTTTCCTGCTTGCCACTTCCTCGAACCGCAATGTCGCGGTCCTTAATGGCAGCATTGATCAGTCTCAGCGTTGCCATCCGTCGCTTGTCTTGCTGACGGGTGGCCTCGGTCAAAGCGTCATTGATCTGTTTGCGCAAGATAAACGCCCATCATCTATTTGATTTAAGGGAGATATTCCGAAAGGAAGGCGCTGTACGCCATGTCAGGGGTGTAAGCATGATGCCCTTGCCTCGCGTTGATACCCCCTTGTGGCCGAAGAAAATGCGCAATCGGGGCAAAACGACAAGACCTTGACATCGCATTTCTGCCTTGCGGCGATCACAATTCGTGCAACACAACCGAGCGCACACCAAAATTGGCACGAGCGGGTCGAATGCATCGCGCAATCCTATAGACCTTTCCATATTGCGATGCGATAGAGCGTGCCTGCCAGACATCGATAAACCGACGTCCCTGTTTCGCTGCACGAGAGACTTGTGCCGCGGTCAGTGACCGATGAAGGGAGCGCGCCACATGGCCGCCAACGCTGAACCTGCACCTTGGACAACGCCAGTCAGAACCGGACTCGTCGTGCTTGCTGATGGTCGTGTCCTTGAGTGCGACGGTGTCGGCGCAACAGGTCACGCTGCCGGCGAGATCTGCTTCAACACCGCAATCACCGGCTATCAGGAAATTCTCACTGACCCGTCCTATGCCGGGCAGATCGTCACCTTCACGTTTCCCCATATCGGCAATGTCGGCGCCAACCCCGAAGACATCGAAACCGCAAACAGTGCCTCGGATGCAGGCGTTCGGGGCACGATCCTGCGCCAGGAGATCACCGCTGACGCCAACTGGCGGGCCGATTCCCATTTTGGCGACTGGCTGGAGCGTCGCGGTATCATCGGCGTTGCCGGCATCGACACCCGCGCGCTGACGGCCATGATCCGGGATAGCGGCATGCCGAACGCCGTGATTGCGCACAGCCCTGACGGTCAGTTCGACATCGACGCGCTCAAAGCAGAAGCTGCGGCATGGCCCGGACTTGAGGGCATGGATCTGGTTCCCGATGTTGCCACCCGGCAGCGCTATTCCTGGGACGGTACGCCCTGGGAGCTTGAGTCAGGGCACGGCACGCTAGAGAATCCGGAGCACCACGTGGTCGCGATCGACTATGGGGTGAAACAGAACATCCTGCGTCAGCTCGCAGGTGAAGGATGCCGTGTGACCATCGTCCCGCCAACAGCAAGCTTCGATGAAATCATGGCGCTCGAGCCCGACGGGATCTTCCTGTCAAACGGCCCGGGCGACCCGGCTGCAACCGGCGAATATGCGGTTCCCGTTATCCAACAAGCCATTGCATCCGACCTGCCGGTCTTCGGAATCTGCCTTGGTCATCAAATGATGGCTCTCGCAATTGGCGGCGAAACAAAGAAAATGCTGCAGGGTCATCATGGTGCAAATCATCCTGTGATGGATCACACCACCGGCAAGGTGGAAATCACCTCTATGAATCATGGGTTCACAGTTGATGCCGACACGCTGCCCGACACTGTCGAGCAGACGCATGTGTCGCTGTTTGACGGCACCAATTGTGGGCTGCGTCTCAAGGGCCAGCCGGTGTTCTCGGTGCAGTATCACCCCGAGGCCTCACCCGGCCCACAGGACAGCCACTATCTGTTCACCCGCTTCGTGAATTTAATCCGGGAGAGGAAGGGGCAGGAATTGCGGGCGGAGGGAAAGGTGCTGTCGAACTAGCAGCACCGACCGCTTAGTGACTCAGAGCCGTTGCGGATTGCCAAACGCAATACACTGTCCGGCCGGAACACCATTCGCAGAAAATGCCGAACCAACCTGATCGGTTTACCCGCGCCGAGACGTAGACTTGAACGATTTTGGCGCAGCCAACGCTGATCGGTGACGGCCCATGTCCGAACTTCAAACAGCGACAGACCCTCACCCGAGCACTCTAGCGCAGGAGAGCAAGCATACGCTCGCCGAAGACGTCTTTGCGATCAGCGTCGGCGTCATACTGGTCTCGTTCGGAGTTCTGCTCTTTCAGCTATCGGGCCTCGTACTCGGCGGTGTTGCGGGGGTCGCGCTGGTTGCCAGCTATCACACCGGAACCGAGTTCGGTCTGCTCTTCTTCCTCATCAACCTGCCATTTTACTTCTTTGGCGTTGGCACGCTGGGGATCAAGTACATCGCGCGGACGTTCTGCGCGGTGCTGGGCCTTTCGGTATTGGTCCCGCTTCTGCCGTACTACATCGAGATCACTTCGGTTCACTCCGCCCTCGCCGCAGTCTGTGGCGGGACAATGATAGGGTTCGGCATGCTTGCGCTGTTCCGCCATGGCGCGGGACTTGGCGGATTCAACATCTTCGTCAATTGGCTACAGACAAACAAAGGCCTCAGAGCCGGTTACATCCAGTTGGGCATGGATGCAGCTGTACTTCTCGCGGCCGCTTTCGTCGTATCGCCATCGCAGGTGTTCTGGTCGGTGGTCGGCGCTGCAGTGTTCAACATGATCCTCGGCGTGAACCACAAACCGGGCCGCTATATGGGTGCGAGCTGAACGCACAATTCACACCGCAGCCATCGCAAGCGCTGCCTGAAAACCGAGAAAACCATTGGACTCCATCACGCAATTCACTCTCGGCGCCGCTGTCTCGACGGCTATCCTGAGCCGAAAACTCGGACCACGCAAAGCGGCTCTGATCGGCGGTTTTCTTGGCACGCTGCCCGATTTCGATGTCTTTCTGCCGTTTGATAACGCAGTCGATTCTTTTGTCCTGCACCGGGGCTGGACACACTCATTGTTCGTCCATGCGCTTGCGGCGCCGGTCATCGGCGAAGCGCTGGTGCGTTCGATCGATGTGCTCAAAGCTGATCGCGTTCGCGTCTGGCTTGCCGTTTTTCTGTGTTTCGCAACCCATACTATTATCGACGCCATAACCGTCTATGGCACGCGGATCTTTTGGCCAGTCTACCCGGATCCGGTCGGCGTTGGGTCCATGTTCATTATCGATCCGGCGTTTACGCTGCCGCTGCTTGTGGTGGTCATATGGGCTTTCGCCAAATCGCGCTGGTCGTCAGCCTTCCAGCGCCTTGTTATGTCAGCGCTTATGTTCAGCACGGTGTATATTGGGCTAGGCATGATTCTTCAGGCCAATGCCGAGGCCAGAGCGCGAGCCATATTCGCTGAGAGCAACATCGAGCCACCCAACCTGTTTGCGATTGCGGCCCCCTTCAACATCATTGTCTGGAAGGTGATTGGGCAGGAAGAGGATCGCTATCACAACCTGTACCTGTCGCTGTTCGATGACGACCAGTCAGCCATCATCTACACCCATCCAACCGGATACAGCTTGGCGTCGTGTCTGGCTGGCCTCGATTCATTTGAGAAGCTCAAATGGTTCAGCCGCGGTTACTATCGCGCCGACCTGACGGATGGTCGTATCGTTGTCTCCGATCTCAGGATGGGCGTGACGCCAGGCTACGCGTTCCGGTTTGCCATTGCCGATTACGAGGGTGAGCACATCTCACCAATCGAACCGGAGCGACTGGAAGGTCGCGGTACCACGATGGATGAGGACCTGAAATGGCTCCGGCAACGGCTGGTTGGTGAACAGGTGATACGACCAGCCGAGGCTGATGCCGTCGACAGAACGATTCCGATGACAACGACCTCTTGCTAACTCAGCCCATGCTTCAGCCGTTAGCGCTCAAACCCTGCTCGCATTCAACGTATCGCAAGAATTGACGCTGCCCTGCTCTAGCCCGATCCGGAACCAGCGCTGGCGCTGCTCAGCACTGCCGTGGCTGAAGCTCTCGGGCACAACATAACCCTGCGTCCGGCGCTGGATGGTGTCGTCACCGATCTGAGCCGCTGCATTGAGCGCCTCGCGCAAGTCACCGCGATCCAAGAGACCCTGCTTGGCTGTGTAGTGGGCCCAGATGCCCGCGAAGCAATCTGCTTGCAGTTCGATCCGGACCGAAAGGCGGTTTGCCTCTTCCTTGGAGACGCGCCGCCGGATTTCGTTGAACTTTGGCAGAATACCCATCAGGTTCTGAACATGATGGCCCACCTCATGGGCAACGACATAGGCTTGCGCGAAGTCCCCGGGAGCCTGAAACCGTGTCTTGAGCTGCTTGTAAAAGGCAAGGTCGATATAGACCTTCTCGTCGCCGGGGCAGTAGAACGGCCCGCTTGCTGACTGGGCAAAGCCGCAAGCCGACTGGGTCGCACTGCTGAAAAGCACCAACCGCGGTTCGCGGTAACGTTCGCCGGCCTCGCGAAAGACCCCGTTCCAGACATCTTCAGTGTCCGCCAGCACGACAGATACGAACTGGGTCAGTTCGTCGCTTTCCGGTGTTGGAGCAGAGGTCTGAACCGTTGTTCCGCCACCAACATTCAGTCCGCCTCCATTGAGCATGTTGAGTACGGTCATCGGGTTGAATCCAAAGATCAGCGACCCGATGAAGACGATCACGATCATGCCAATGCCGAGCCCGCCAGTGCGGCGTCCACCCATACGGCGACCGATACCGCCCATTCCGGCGCCTCGCCGATCTTCAATGTTCGAACTCTGCCTGCGGCCGCGCCAGCGCATCAGCGCCTCCCGTGTCTCGTCCTCGATCGAACACTCTAGGGCGCATTTTCGCGGTGCGGAAGTCCGACCAGCCACGCCGGCACAACGGAAATGCGACCGGCTAGCGCAGCCATCGTCAATCTGAAGCTCCAACCCCGGCGAGCGGCGATGATTGCGACCGACCGCCCTCTTCAGGCGGCGATCCAGCCCCAATGTCAACCTGTGCAGTTCTGCACAACAGCGCAGAGCCACCGACACCACATAACATCCAGCCAAGCGCAATGGAGCCAGCAATGACCATCAAGATGTTCCGCAAGACAGCGGCTTCGTCAGACACGGGCGAGGCAATCGCTCGAAATCGCACCACCGCCGATACTGTCCTTTCGGCCAGCTTCGACTCACGGACCGGTACGATACAAGGACCGCTCTCACTTCTCGTCTGATCAGCCGGGCGAAGAGCCATTCGGGCACTATGCCCGCTCACGTTGAACCTCAGGGGGCGCGATTGCGACCTCACGCCAAGGTTAATGCAAAAACGGGACAAAACGCTGGATTTACGGTAAGTTAACGTAGAGGTAACTATGCGGCCAATGGGTGCGAGGGCGCACATTGGGCCCCGACACGTCAGCCAGGTTGGTGGGCGAGCCATGGCCGGCGATTTGCTGATCGCCCCGAATTGGAGTGTTTGTGGCTTATCGAAGCACAAACGTTGACGGCTTCTCGTCGATTGAGGGCCAAAATGAGGGCTTGCGACAGGTCGAGGCGGACAACGTCCCCCTCGGGCTTGAACTCGCCTCCGCCGACTATTCCCGTTCGGGCCCCGATCTGCTGATCGAGACCACGAGCGGCGAGACATTCCTCATACCCGACTATTTTGGGTCTCACTCCCTACCGACGGTGATCGGAACAGACGGCATTTCCTTGCCAGGTCGGACCGTCCGGACACTTGCCGGCGGTGAGCCAATAGAACTTGCCCAGACGGCCGGTGGAGTAACGGTGGCAGCGCCCGGTGAAATCGGCAAAATCGTGTCCATCACCGGCACGGTCACAATCCAACGCGCCGACGGCACCACCGTATCAGCGAACCAGGGGACCACGGTTCGCGAGAATGACGTGGTGACCACTGGGCAAGGCTCCGAAGTTGCGATCACCTTCACCGACGGAAGCGTTTTCAATCTCTCAGAAAACGCCCGCATGACGCTGGACGAGTACATCTACGATCCTAATGGCGGACAGGCGAACATGCTTGTCGGGCTGCTTCAGGGCGCTGCGGCCGTCATCTCCGGCGAGATTGCACCCACAGGCAACATGAACGTCGCGACGCCAGCGGCAACTCTGGGTATTCGCGGCACGTCCGCGATCATCACTCTGCAGGGCGGCGATCTGCGTATCAGCCTGATCACCGATATCCGGGATGGCCAAGGCGGCTTCATCGAGATCGTTGACAACGCCACAGGCCAGGTCCTCCAGAGCCTGAGCGAGAGCGATATCGGCTCAGTACTGACGATTCTTTCCGGTTCACAGGATTCGACGCTCAGCTCGCTTACAGCCGAAGAACAGCAGATCGTCCAGTCGACGATCCAGACGCTTGTCCAGAGTTTTAATGCCGCACAGTCAAACGCGATCGTCCCCGAAGGCGGTGCCGGGCCTCAGGATGGCAACGATCAGCCCGACAATGACAATGGTGACACGACGCCGGACCGCCAGGGCGATCTGAACACTGGCCCCGATCTTGCCGGAAATGGACTGGGAAGCGGCAATGGCCCGCTGTCTGACCCGAACGGAGGGCTCAACCCGCCGCAACAGCCGGGCTCTGGCCAAGGCAATCCCAACGACCCCAACATTGATCCCATTCCCGACGATGGCGGCCCGAATCCGGAACCCACGGACTTCACTGTCCCTGGCAGCGTCACCGTTGGTGAAGACGGCAGCACCGTTGTTAGCGGGTTCAATCTGACCGGCAGCGGCACGATCACCATGAGCATCACGGTGACGTCCACCATTCAACTCGCCTCGATCGCCGGGCTTGATTTCATTTCCATCGATGGTGTCCCGGTGCAAGACGGGCAGGTGATCTTCGACACAGACGAGTTCCACTCTGTCGTGTTCCAGGGCACTGCAGAGCAAATCAATGCCGCTTTGAACGGTCTGATCTACCGCCCGTCAGCGGACGATGATGATGGCGGCCAGATCAGTTTCGTGGGAACCAACGACTCGGGCGAGCAGATCTTTGAAGTGGCGCTGGGCATTGACATCACCCCGGTCAATGATCCGCCGGAGTTTCTGCCCGTCTTGGATGAGGGCTTTGAGTCGGGGCTTTCCGACTGGGCAGTGCTTGGTGTTGCCACCACTGTGACAGGTGCAGCCACCGAAGGTGCCGCATTCGCCCGCGTCGACACAGCGGGCTCGACATCGAACCAGTCCTCGCTTGAGACGCATCTTGGCCTGACCCAGGGCGCGCTCAGCGCTGTATCCAATGACGGTAATGCGCAGACAAGCGACAACATTGTCGAAGGATCGGCGATCGTACAGACGGTGAACGTCGTGCCCGGCAGCACGATCACCTTCGACTGGCGGTTCGAGACCCGGGACTACCTGCCATTCAACGATTTTGTCGCGGTTGTTCTGGGTGACACGATATATGAGCTGTTCGACGTCCAGGCCTCGGGCAATCTGAGCGGCCAGTTCACGCTGACGGAATGGGCAACCTTCACAATCCCGGTTGCGGTATCGGGCGAGGTTGAACTTGGCTTCCTGGCGACAAACGTCGGCGACGGCGCGGTAGAAACCGCTCTGCTGGTCGACAATATCCGGGTCAATGGTGGCGGTGACACAACGATCACTGAACTCGCCGATGGTGCGCCGGGAGAGAACACCGCCACTCAGATGGCAAATGGCCAGATCGGGTTCACCGATCCGGACTCAGGCGATAGCCACACTGTTACACAGACACTGGTGTCGGCCCTGGACGGCAATGGCCTCGCTGTCACGCCGCTTGGCACGTTTACAGTCGAGATCAGCGACCCGGCATCGGATGATGGCGTCGGAACGGTGGGATGGACCTTCCAGGTTGATGATGCGTTGATTGATTTTCTCGGAAGCGGCCAGTCGATCACACAAACCTACTCGATCGAACTCGAGGATCTGGCGGGCCTTTCGACCACCCTGCCCTTCACGGTCATCATCCAGGGCGTTGATGACGCACCGGAACCTGGCAACGACATCGTGCTTACCAATCAGGGTGCTTTCGACTTTCTGGACATCCCGGTATCTGCATTGCTGCAAAATGACAGCGATCCCGAAGGTGGCAACGTTGTCTTCGATTCGGTCGCCAGCCCGGCATTTGTTTTTGGCGAAACCGTCTCATTCCAACTGCCCTTGGATCCCTTCAACCCTTCCTCGAGTTTTGATTACACCGTCACCGATCCCACCCAGCTACTAGCTACAGCAACGGTGGATATCTCGCGCGGCTCCTCAACGGTCGCCAATGAGGTTCGCGGC
>JBCDCP010000008.1:0-40427 GCA_039181495.1 Pseudomonadota bacterium
AGCAATCGATTGAATGAAGTCATCTTCAACTCGAACTTGCTGGGCGAGCTCCGCTCTCTGGGGTTCATTCGAAACCTGGTCCAGGATCAAGAGATTGATATCGATGAATACCAGAATGGTCGGCTACACCGAATTGCGGCCGAAGACCGAATGCAGGAGCTGGGTGTCTCCAGCAAGATGAACGCGTCACCGGACTTCTTGCAATTTCTGTTCAAACTCGGGCACGAGACGGCTGACCGCTGGCTGGCAACCGACGGCAAACTGATCGGCCAAAACAGCACGTGGCACCCTGGGTTGGCTGCGTGATGGGCGTTTGCGGTTGCTAAGGCAGTCCTGGGCCGAGTCAGTGCCACTTAGCAGGAGGCACAGGATATTTGTTGGCGAAGTGCTCGGCGCTTCAAGCCCCAATGAGGGATCCAGATAGTCACTTTCCGCAGAATGACATGCATCGGCACGGCCATGGTCATTTCAGCATGGGGGCCGGGTTTATCCATCTCTATGATCGCAGTTTCGTTCGAGGAGTTTGCCGTCTTTGCAACCAAAGACGCCGTGCAGCAACATCCCTCATCGGGCCTGGCAGCAAAAATCTGCGAATTCGCCTGCCCCTGATCTCACCTATCTAGAGCTCTCAGCCGGACTCTATGCTACGCCCACTGCAAGACCCACATTCACCGTTGCGCAAAGGGTAGCCCCGCTAGCCGGTGCTGGCCTCTAGTCCGGCCGCGTTAATGGCGGCCACCGCGCAGGCTTCGTCATTGTCAGACGTATCGCCGGTGATGCCCATCGCACCGATCATGGTGCCGTCCTGCATAACCAGAACGCCACCTGGGACAGGCACCAGTGCCCCGCCCTGCAGCGCATTCATCGACTGAATGAAGTAAGGCTGCTGTTCCGCGCGTTGGAACAGGGCGCGCGATCCAAGCCCCATGGCCACCGCCCCCTTTGCCTTGCCCTGGGCAATTTCGGGACGAAGGTTACTCGAACCGTCCTCACGAGCGAGCGCCACGAGATGTCCGCCCGCATCAATCACCGCAATGGTGAGCGGCTTCATGCCGTTCTCGTGCCGGTGAGCGAGCGCTCCGGCAATCAAGGTCTGTGCGAGGTCAAGATTCATCGTTGTGATCCCTATCGGCATTGCCCCAGGAGTGGTCGGCCAGCGTGGGTATGGTGTTACCGGTAGAAGTACTCGACCAGGAACAGCGGTATCGACGGGATGTATGTGCACATCAGCAGCACGGTCAGCAACACCGCGATGAAGTAGATGTTGATCTTGCTGACTTCCCAGATGTTGGCGCGCGCCACCGCACAGGCCGTGATGAGCACGCTTGCCACTGGTGGCGTTTGCTGCCCGATGGCAAGATTTAGTGTCACCACGAGACCGAAATGGATCGGGTCAATGCCAGCGGCCTGTATCAGCGGAATGACGATCGGCACCACCAGGATGATGGCGGCAGCGGAGTGCAGGAAGAACCCGATCACCAGAAAGAAAAAGTTCAGGATAAGCAGGATCAACCACTTGTTCTGAGTGATTGCGAGAATCCCCGCTGCCAGTTCCTGAGGCATCTGGGCACGGGTCAGAAATCCGCCCATGACGACCGAGGCGGCCACCAGCAGCATGACCACGGCCGTCTGCATCCCGCCATCAAGCATGGCCCGCCGCAGGTGTTTGAGATCAATCTGGCGGTACCAGGCACTCACCAGGATGGCGGCCAGAACCGCTAGACCTGCAGCCTCCGTTGCGGTGACGAAGCCACCGAAGATTCCACCGAGAATAATGACCGGCAACGAGAACGCAGGCAGCGCGTCCACGAAGGTCTCACCAAGCCGCTTGACATTGAACGCCTCTTCGCGCGGCAGGTCGTAGCGACGTGCGAACCAGTAAGCGACACCCATGAGACCGGCTGCGCCCAGAAGACCGGGAACAACGCCGGCAACGAAGAGCTGCTCGACGGAGGTATCTGCTGAGGTGGCATAGAGGATCATCGGGATCGATGGCGGGATGATGATCGCCAGAGACGCCGATGAAGACGTGACGGCCGCCGAGAATGCGCCGGAATAACCGCGCTTCTTCATTTGGGGGATGAGTACCGAGCCCATGGCGGCAACATCAGCCACGGCAGAGCCGGAGATCTCGGCGAAGAACAGCGATACGCCGATATTGACGTGCGCCAGGCCGCCGCGAATGAACCCGATAACGGCGGTCACGAAATTGATCAGTTTGTCGGTGACGCCACCGGCATTCATGATCGCGCCGGCGAGCACGAACATCGGGATGGCGATCAGCGCAAACTTTGTCGAGCCACCATACATGTCGAGCGCGACATTCACCAGCGAACTTGGGCCCTCCATAACCAGGAGGCCAAGAATGGCGGACACGGCAAGCGCGACGGCGATCGGCATGTTCAGGCAGATCATCGCCACCATGGCGAGGAAGATTCCGAGCATCAGCATCAGGCGTGCCCCGCTTTCTTCATCTCGGACTCAACCTCTTCTTCGATCTCGGCGTGCTCCAGCGACTTGCCCCGCGCCGTCCAGTACCAGTAGTCCGGCAGGCTCAACGCCTGGCAGATGAGGAACAGGACGGCTCCAATGGGAATGACGCTTTGGGTGAACCAGACCGGCACCCACGTCAGCGAGACAAGTGTCATGTTGCCGAGGATCGACAGGACCACGAAGCCGGCCCATGCGAGCAGGACGAAGAACCCGGCGGTAATCAGTTCAGCGAGTGCCACCGCAGCCATGCGCCAGGGCATCGGGATGGACAGGAGCACCGAGTCGAAGCCGATATGGCGCCGCCGCGAGACGGCCAGCGCCGAACCGTAATAGGTGATCCAGGCAAGCAGGATGGCCGCAACTTCGTCATACCAGGACAGGCTGGCCCCACCCATGCGGAACATCACCGCGACGATGACGATCACGGTCAGTACCACCATCAACAGGATGACGAACCATTCCAGCACCGTCTCGAGACGGGATTTGACCGCTTGCAGCAACACCGGAAAAGTCTCCCCAGCCCCGCCTTGGCCGGTGGCTGGCGGGTTGTCGTTTGAACGTCGCGAGAAATGAGGCGGGACGCGCTGTCCTCAGCGCGTCCCTGGCAATTGGGCGATTACGAACCCGATGCAAGCGCCTGAACACGCTCGATCAGCTCAGAACCACCTTCAACCGAGTTGCCGAACTCTTCATAGATCGTCGCTGAAGCGGCAATGAAAGCGTCTTTATCAGCTTCGTTGACCTCGACACCGGCGGCCTTGATCACGTCGAGCAGCTCGGTTTCGAGCTTGGCTGCGTGCTCATAAACGAAGGCCTGGGTTTCGCTACCACAGGCCTCAAGGTCAGCCCGTACGTCTTCAGGCAACTGCTGCCACTGGTTCTCAGCCACCAGAACGTAGCCCGGCGTATACACATGACCGGTGATCGACAGGTACTTCTGCACTTCCTGGAACTTGGCAGAAGCAATCTGCGCGTAGGGGTTCTCCTGGCCGTCGATCACTTTGGTCTGGATCGCGGTGAACACTTCCGAGAACGCCATAGGCGTGGGGTTCGCGCCATAGGTCTGGAACATCTTGACGCGCCACTCGCCATTAGGCGTGCGCAGCTTCACACCGGCGAGATCTTCGGGCGTGTTGATCGGGCGGATGTTGTTGGTGATGTGCCGGAAGCCGTTCTCGAAGTAACCGACGATCCGGTAGCCTTCACGCAGAGCAGCCTGCTGGAACACGTCGCCCAGTTCGGCCTGGACACGCTTCATGTGCTCGCGGTCCTTGATGATGTAGGGCATCTCGAAGACACCGAACTCCGGCGCAACCGATGACATCACCGATGACGGCAGTGAGAACGTCACCTGGCCAAGTTTGAGCTTCTGCAGAAGCTCACGGTCCTTGCCAAGCTGGCTGGCACCGAAAGTCTGCACCTCGGCACGCTCTCCCAAGCGGTCATTTGCGCAGGACGCGAAAGCATCAGCAGACGCTTCAAACAGCGAACCGGGGTTTCCGACATGGCCGAAGCGCAATGTCAGATCCGCAGCGTGTGCTGCAAGCGGCAAGCTAAGTGCAACGGCCGCCCCGATGACGGTAGCTTTGATATTCATCCTATTTTCCTCCCACAGGAGCCCCCTTTTGGGGCGTTGTTAAGCGGCGACCCGCTCTTGCTCAGTCTCGATAAGATGGGTCATTGCCGCCTGTGCACCGCCCGACTGATGCGGCACATTCGACTTGGCGAGGCCCATTTCGACGCCGGACAGCGTCGCCATGAGCATCAAATCGTTGAAATCGCCGAGATGTCCGATCCGGAACACCTTGTCGGCCACCTTGGACAGCCCGTTTCCAAGCGAGATGTCATAATTCTGCAGCGTTGTGGCGCGAAACGCATCAGCGGAGTGTCCCTCGGGCATCATAACCGCTGTCAGCACGCCACTCTCCTGCCCCTGCCGCGCGCACAACACCTCAAGCCCCCAGGTGCGAACAGCGGCGCGCGCAGCTGCACCGTGACGCGCATGACGGGCAAACACGTTATCGAGCCCCTCTTCATGCAGCATGTCGATGGCTTCGTTGAGGCCATAGAGGAGGTTTGTGCCCGGCGTGTAGGGGAAATAGCCGGTCTGGTTGGGGCCGAGCATGTCATGCCAATCCCAATAGGACCGCGGCGTCGATGTCGACTTTGCATGCTCGAGCGCCTTGTGGCTGACAGCGTTGAAGCCAAGCCCTGGCGGCAACATCAGCCCCTTCTGAGAACCCGATACACAAACATCGACGCCCCATTCGTCGAACCGGAAATCCAGCGACGCAAGTCCGGAAATTGAGTCCACCATCAACAGCGCCGGGTGTCCGGCAGCGTCAATTGCCCGCCGCACCTCGGCAATGGGCGACACCGAACCGGTCGATGTTTCATTGTGAACAACGCAGACGGCCTTAATCTCATGTGCCGTGTCTTCGCGCAGCCTTTGTTCGATCCGGTCAGGCTCGGCGCCGCCCCGCCAGTCGCCCTCGAGCATCTCCGGCTCAAAGCCGACCTTGCGCGCCATCTTGTTCCACAGCGCAGCGAAATGCCCGGTCTCGAACATCAGAACCTTGTTGCCGGGAGATAGCACATTAACCAGCGCTGCTTCCCACGCGCCGGTGCCGGACGACGGGAAGATGAAAACGTTCTGTTCAGTCTTGAAGATCGACTTCATACCGGCGAGCGCTTTGCCGCCGACGGCTGCAAAATCCGGCCCGCGATGGTCGATCGTCTGCATGCTGATGGCGCGCAGGATTCGATCCGGAACAGCACTCGGACCGGGAATCTGCAGGAAATGGCGTCCCGCGTTACGCATGCTGGCAGTCCTCCCCGCGCACCATTCTTGGGTGCGTCAATTAGGCGTTGCCAGAACGTAATTCTGAATTCATAATTCAGTCAACATGTTTTTTCCCTCCTAATTCAACGCCGCTTTTAGCGCATTGGGAGGCGGTGCAGGATGACGGGATGCGACTGATCGACAAGACCGGGCCAGCCGGCGGGCGGTCCAACCCTTTGGCCCGTGACCTGTCCAATGCGTTGCGGGGAGAAGTCTACTCGGACGCAGCCTCACGCGGGCGCTACGCTACCGATGCATCGATCTACCAGATGATGCCCGAGGCCGTGGCCGTGCCTCGTACGATCGATGATGTCGAAGCAGCTCTCGCGATTGCGCGTGAACACAGAACTCCGGTGTTGCCGCGCGGCGGGGGGACGTCACAATGCGGCCAGACGGTCAACCACGCCGTCGTTCTGGACAACACCAAACACCTTAACGCGATCATCGAGATCGATGCAGAGGCGATGCGCTGCAAAGTGCAGCCGGGCGTGGTCCTTGACACGCTCAACGCGGCGCTCAAGCCGCATGGCCTCTGGTTCCCAGTCGATCCATCGACCGCCTCGCGTTGCACCATCGGCGGCATGGCGGCGAACAACTCATCCGGCGCACGCTCGCTACGCTACGGCATCATGCGCGACAATGTCATTTCTATCGATGCCATCATGGCCGATGGAACCAAGGCACATTTCAATGGCAGCGAACCTGATGCGGCTCCGGCAAGCTACTCCGCACTCGTTGCCGATATGCGGACACTCGGCCGCCGGGAAGCAGAGGAAATCAATGCCCGGTTTCCTAAGCTGCTACGACGTGTTGGCGGCTACAACATCGATGCCCTGACCGGCAATGACATCAACATGGCGCATCTCTTGGTCGGCTCGGAAGGGACACTGGCCTACTTCACAGAGCTTGAGTTGAAATTGGCGCCAATACCCGGCGAAAAGGTCATCGGCGTTTGCCACTTTCCAACCTTCTACGCCGCGATGGACGCTGCTCAGCATCTCGTCACCCTCGATCCGCAGACGGTGGAACTGGTAGACGACACCATGATCGCGCTTGGGCGCGACATTCCGATGTTCCGCGAGACCATCGAGTCCTTCGTCGAGGGGGACCCTGCCGCGCTTCTGCTGGTCGAATTCACTGAGGGCTCAGATGCTGCAAACCATCAGAAACTGAAGGATCTCGACGCCATGATGGGCGATCTGGGGTTCTCGTTCGGCGGTTCGGCGAAGTCCTGGGGTGGCGTCGTTCCGGTCACCGATACGAGCCTGCAAGGTGCCATTGCGGAGTACCGCAAGTCCGGTCTCAACGTGATGATGTCGATGAAGGAAGCCGGCAAGCCGATCTCATTTGTCGAGGATTGCTCGGTTGCCCTGCCCGATCTCGCGGAATTCACAGCCGGATTGACCGACATCTTCCACAAGCACGGCACCAAGGGCACCTGGTATGCCCACGCCTCGGTCGGCTGTCTGCACGTGCGTCCGGTGCTCAACATGCGGCTCGACAACGACGTCGCAACAATGCGCGGCATCGCCGAGCAGTGCTTCGATCTTGTCGCCCATTACAAGGGGTCCCACTCCGGCGAGCATGGCGACGGCATCGTCCGCTCCGAATTCCACGAACGTATGTTCGGCGCCCGCATGGTGGGTGCATTCGAGGAGGTAAAGGCGCGCTTCGATCCCCACGGGCTGTTCAACCCCGGCAAGATCGTTAAGCCGCCGAAGATGGATGACCGCCGTCTGTTCCGGTACAGCCCTGACTACGCGGTGCCCGAATTCAAGACCACGCTTGACTGGTCGGCTTGGCCCGGTTCCGCAGGCGGTTTCCAGGGCGCAGTCGAGATGTGCAACAACAATGGTGCCTGCCGCAAATTGAAGGGCGGCGTCATGTGCCCGTCCTACCGCGTTACCCGCAACGAACGCGATGCGACACGCGGTCGGGCCAATACCCTGCGCCTCGCCATTTCCGGTCAGATCGGCCCCGACGCGCTGACCTCTGACGCCATGGCCGACACCATGAAGCTCTGCGTGTCCTGCAAGGGGTGCCGCCGGGAATGCCCCACGGGCGTGGACATGGCACGGATGAAGGTCGAGGTTCTCGCGGCGCGGCAGCAGAAATATGGGCTCAGCCTGTCCGATCGTCTGGTTGGGTATCTGCCCCGATATGCCCCTTATGCCGCATGGATGCCGTGGGCGATGAACGCACGCAACTGGCTTCCAGGTGTCAAGGCTATGACGGAGGGTTTGACCGGCTTCAGCCGCAAGCGCGATCTGCCGGTCTGGTCCGCGCGTCCGTTCCGCAATAACGAGGCTTCGGACGAAAACCCTGACGTGCTGCTCTTTGCCGACGTTTTCAATCGCTACTTTGAGCCCGAGAACTTGCGCGCTGCGGTCCGTGTCTTGCGCGCGGGCGGCGTTAAGGTCGCCACAGCCACCGATCCGAACAGCCGACGCGACCTGGATTGCGGGCGCACACTTCTCTCGATCGGACTGGTGGAAGACGCGCGTGCTGAGGCAAAACGTCTGATCGCCGCTACCCGGCCCTTCGTCGAACGCGGCATCCCGGTCATTGGCCTGGAACCGTCCTCGCTGCTCACACTGCGCGATGAGTTTCCCGCGCTCTGCCCTGGACCGGCGGCCACCGCATTGGCCGAACAGGCCATGTTGCTGGAGGAATACCTGGTCCGGCGTGGCATTTCGCTCCCGTTCAAGCCCATGGTAAAACCCATCTACGTTCATGGTCACTGCCATCAGAAGGCGCACGATGCGGTTTCGCCGGTGCTTGAGGTCCTTGGGATGATTCCCGACGCAGATGTCTCGCTGATCGAGACGAGCTGCTGCGGCATGGCGGGGTCGTTCGGCTACGCAGCTGACACGGTGGAAGTGTCGTTGAAGATGGCCGAATTGAACCTCCTGCCTGCAATCCGGGAAGCACCGGATGACGCCATCATTGTCGCCGACGGCACCTCCTGCCGGCATCAGATCCGCGATGGTGTAAATCGGGAGCCGCTGCATGTGGCGCGGCTTCTAGAGGATGTGCTGGACGCATAGAGGACGGTCATGAACATCATTCAGACGATTCAACGCCCATCGCTGCATGCAGAACTCGTCGAGCGGCTCCGAAGTCTTGTGATCGAGGACGAGCTGAAGCCAGGCGAGAAGGTCCCAGAAAAAGCGCTTTGCGAAGCTTTCGGCGTATCCCGCACACCGCTGCGCGAGGCCCTCAAGGTGCTGGCGTCCGAAGGGTTGATCGTGCTGCAGGCCAATCGTGGCGCGCGGGTCTCCGAAATCACCATCGGGGAACTCGACAAGACCTTTCCGATCATCGCCGCACTGGAGCAGCTTGCCGGAGAGCTGGCTTGCGAAAAGCTCTCAGACGCGGGGATCGCCAATGTCGAGAAACGCCACAAGGAGATGGTTGCGGCGTATCGCAACAATGACAGGCACGCCTATTTTCAGGCCAATCAGGCGATCCACAACGCAATCATTGCTGGCGCCGGCAACGACATCCTGGAAACGCATCACCGGCTCCTGGCTTCCCGCGTGCGTCGGGCACGGTTCATGGTCAATCTCTCAGACGAACGCTGGGCGGAGGCTATCGCTGAGCATGAGCAGATGATCGCCCTTCTCAAGGCCCGCAATGCGCAAGGCCTCGGGGCACTGCTGAGAACCCACATGCTCAATAAACATGCAGCGCACCGCAAAGCACTTGCCTGTGAGGCTGCATCCTAGCGCTCGGCTCAGCAGCCGTAAGAGGCTGCCAAGAGCGAAATCATTCCGGGTTGTGTCGATTTGGTTTGCCGTGCCCCGCACGACGAAGCACCAGTGGGATCAGGATCGCCAGCAGTAATAGGCGACTGATGTGATGCGCCGCGACAAAGGCCGGGTTGACCCCGAGCAGCAATGCCATCGCGGCCATCGCTTCCAGACCACCAGGAGCATAGGCAACCATCGACTGGACCAGCGGCACATCCAGCACGAATGCTGTGACAAGACACGCGACGGTCGCGATCAATAGTGACACAGCAGTGAAGGCCAGCGCCGCAAGCGCTGCTTTTCGGATTTCCGCCAAGGCCACGCCAGAAAAACGCGTTCCGATCAGCGTACCCATGACGATGAAGGCCGGGATAGAGATCCAGATCGGGACCAGCCCTGGCAGAGCACTGGTAAGATGACCGACGGACGAGGCAAGGATCCCGCCCAACAGAAATGCAGCGGGTGCGCGCAACAACCACAGCGCATAAGCCACACAGAAAGCTGCAACGCCTGTCACGACCAGAATTAGCGGGGTCATCGGTGTGCCATCGGGGATAGCATCAGCCAAGGTGCCCCCTGTGAGCACCACAGCCAGCAACGGAACAGCCAACGTCAGCACCAAGACCCGCGTTGACTGGATGACGGAGACGGCCATCACATCGACCTTTGAGATGGATGTGCTCAGGCCGAGAACAAAACTAAGGTGTCCCGGCGCCGCACCCAAAACAGCCGTCACACGGTTATAGCCAAATCCACGCTCGAGCATCATTGCGCCAACAGCCATGATTGCGATCATGGCAATGAACAGGATCAGGATTGATGCTGGCCACTGCATTACTGTTGCCACCATCTCTGGCGTCACGGATGCGCCAATCGTCATACCGACAACGATGAAGCATGCATTGCGCAGCGTGGTCGGGATCGCGAGCTTCAGTCCCGCAAGTGACCCCAGGGTCACACTGAGCGCCGGGCCTGTAAGCCAAGGGGCGGGAAATGAAAGCCCACTGCCGATCGTGGCCCCGGCCATGCCAATCAGAAGAGCCAGCGCAACAGGCCGCCACTGTGCCATCTTCAATCGCCCGAACTGGTGGTCCGTTCGTAGGCGCGGTCTTTCATCTCCCGGATTTTGCTGGTGATGAACGGAGCAACCAGACACGCTGCCGCAATGAGCAGGATGGTCAGTGTCAGCGGGCGCTCCCACAGGAATGACCAGCTGTCATTGTTGATCAGCAAGGCCCGGCGCAGATTCTCCTCCATCATACCGCCAAGGATGAAGCCCAGGATCATCGGCGCCATGGGAAAATCGAGAATGCGCAAGACCACCGCGCAGACCGCGAAGATGACCATCAGCTGAATGTCGAAGGTGTTGAACGAGACGAAATAGACGCCGATCAGCGAGAAGAACAGGATCAGCGGCAACAGGAACCGCGACGGTATCGCCAGCACCCGGGCGATGTATGGGATCAGCGGCAGGTTGAGGATCAGAAGCACGATGTTGCCGATCCACATCGAAACGATGACCGACCAAAACACTTCAGGCTGGTCAATATAGAGCCTCGGGCCGGGCTGGATGCCATAGCCGATCAGCGCGCCAAGCATGATGGCAGTCGTGCCCGAGCCCGGAATGCCCAATGTCAGGAGCGGCACGAACGAGCCGGTTGCGGCCGCATTGTTCGCCGTTTCTGGTGCCGACAGGCCCCGCACAGAGCCCTTGCCGAATTCCTTGCCCTTCTCTGCGCCAGCGAGGCGCTGCTCGGTGCCGTAGGCAAGGAAAGAGGCAATGGTCGCACCGGCGCCCGGCAGCACACCGATCAGAAAGCCGAGGACAGAAGAACGGCCGATAGTCGGCACCATTTCTTTCACTTCTTCCTTGCTCACTGCCATGGAGCCAAGGTTCTGTGATGCCTCCCTTTCCTTGAGCCGATCGGCATCGCCCTTGGGCTTGAGGATCGCCATCAGTGCTTCGGAAAGCGCGAAAGTGGCCATGACCAGCAGCAGGAACGAAATGCCGTCGATAAGGTCGATCATGCCGAGGGTAAAACGCGGCACCCCTTGCGTCTGATCGGTGCCGACGGTCGATAGCATCAGGCCAACGACCGTCATCAGAAGCGCCTTGGCCATATCGCCCTTGCCGGCGAAAGCAGCCACCGCAACGAGGCCAAGCACCATCAGGGCAAAATAATCGGTTGACTGGAACGACAGCGAGACGGCAGCCAGCGAGGGCGCTGCGAGCAGGAGGAAGAGTGCCGCAATGACGCCGCCCGAGAACGATGAATACGCGGCAATCGCCAACGCCTTTCCGGCCCTACCGCTCTTGGCCATCGGGTATCCGTCAAAAGAAGTGGCAACCGTGGACGCGACACCGGGTGCATTGATCAGGATCGACGATGTCGACCCGCCAAAGATCGCACCGTAATAGACCGCCGCCATGAGGATGATCCCGGCTGATGGATCAAGTGTAGCGGCAATCGGAATCATCAACGCAATTGCCGACATGGGTCCAAGCCCCGGCAACATGCCGATGAACGTACCCACAAGGCAGCCCATCATCACAAAAAGAAGGTTCTGTATGGAAAGGGCGGTCGTAACGCCGATCAGAATGCCTTCGAGCATGGTTCAGCCCTCCGCACGAAGGAAGGCGGGCAGCGGCTCGATGAACACGTCGAGACCCTGCGTCATCAGCACCCAGAACAGAATGACCAGCGGCACCGCAACGGCGATGAGATAGAGCGGCCGGCGTTCACCAAGCAGCCAGAAGCCGATCATCAAGAACAGTGAGGTGGATGCGATGAAGCCCAACGGCCGGATCGTGAAACCGTAGGCCGACATCAGCACCAGAAACAGCGCCACTTTGATCCAGTCAAAGCCGGTGAAGTCGAGCCGCGCCTTAGACCCGGGAAAAACAATGACGATCAAGGATAGTCCGATGCCGAGAACGGAAAGAACCTCGGGCATCGTACGGGCATGAAAGGCCACGTTCTCCTGAAATGGCAACAGGCGTATCTGCTGACTGAGGATTGCGTAGATGCAGCAAAAAGCGAGCAATAGCAGCCCGCCAATGCGGTCCTTGGTCAGAAAAGCCATGACGATCCTCCCCCTTCAGGCTCGGCGCACGGGGCGCTGGTCGCCCCGCGCGCATCGTTGTCGAACAGCCATTATCGTGAGTTGGCCGTTTCAAACGCTGATCAGAGAAAGCCAAGCTCTTTCATCAGATCGCCGATCTGCTTTTCTTGGGCTTCGAGGAACGTGGTGAACTCGTCACCCTTGTTGAAGATGTCGACCCAGCCGTTGCGATCGCGCACGGTGGCCCAGGCATCCGTGCCGTACATTTCTTCAAGTGCGGCCTTGTACGCGGTCGCCTGCTCGTCAGAGACCCCGGGAGCGGCAAAGAAGCCGCGCCAATTGACGAAGTCAGCTCCACCGGCACCGGCTTCATCGCAAGTCGGGGTATCCGGGGACGCATCCAGACGCTCGGTGGCAGTGATGCAAAGGATGCGCACTTCGCCCTGCCGCGCCAGTTCGATCGCTTCGCCAAAGCCCGTCGACAGGGCCTTGATTTCACCGGAAAGCAGCCCGGCCATGGCCTTACCACCAGCGTCATAGGGAATGTACTTGACGTCGGTGGGATTGGCACCGGCGGCTTTCATGACGAGTGCAGTCACCAGATGGTCCATGCCGCCGGCAACCGAACCGCCACCGATGGCCACGTTGGTCGGGTCGGCTGTGTAGGCGGCAAGCAGCCCGGCAAAATCGGTGATGTCGGAATCGGTGTTGACGACAAACGCTGCATAGTCGCCGATGGTGCCAGCGATTGGCGTGAGATCGCGGAAGGACTGCGGGAACACACCCTGAAGCGAACGGATGACGATGGGGGTCGAGTTGACCATCAGGACCCCGCCATCGTTGGTTTCAATCAGGTGTGCGATCGCCTTTCCGCCGCCGCCGCCTGACATGTTCTCATAGGTAGCGGAGCCGGCCAGACCTGACTTAGTCAGTGCCTCGCCTGTACCGCGTGCCGTGCCGTCCCAGCCTCCGCCGGCGCCGCCGGGAATGAGAAAGTGGATGCTGTCGACTTTCTGGTGGCCGTCGGCCTGGCCCGGTCCGGCCGCAGCCAGCACCAATGCCGCGGCACCAAAGGCCGCTGTGATGGTCTTTTTCATGGTTTCCTCCCAAATTTGGTGCCGTTCGTTTGCCGGCTTTTTCGAGCAATTCGTACCAAGGTGTCGACGAGCTGACAGGCCCGGAACACGAGATGGCGATATTAGGCACTTTCAGAACAGGCGTAACAAGACCATCGCCATCGAAAGCAGAACATCAGACTATGCCACCATAACCGTACCGGTCATCATGTCCCTAAGTGCTATGGCCAGCTTTCTTTGGTTGGCGACGGGCATTCGCGCGCCCGAACGAACGCTGGTTCGCTACCCAAAGTTGCCACGCACAAATTGGCCACAACGCCCTTTCAGGCTGCCTACGCAGTTCGACCAGTCGCAAGCAGCTGGCTGGCTGAGTACCCGCGGTCACATTCTGCCAACCAGCGTTGACGGAGGGTCTTCGGACGCTAAGCTAGTTTGTGCTGAGGGTGTGCTCGCCCGCCCGCAGCATTGAAAAACAACAAGCACGACCCAAGGGAGGATACCATATGAACAACCGGATTCTGGCCGGTCTGCTGCTAGGCACCATGCTGTCCACGCCAGTGTTGGCCCAGGACAATATGGATCGCCTGCAGAACATGCAGCGCACCGACGCGACGTTCACCTTCATTGATCAGGAAGGTGATCGGGCCGACGCGCTGAACGACATTCTTCAGCATATCAACCTGCCCGATGGGTTCGAGATCAGCCTCTATGCTGTTGTGCCCGATGCTCGCTCAATGTCGATGGCGCCCCAGGGAACTGTCCTGTTCGCCGGCACGCGGAAAGACAAGGTCTGGTCGATCGTCGACCGCGATCGCGACCGTGTGGCCGATGAGGTCAAGGATTTCGCGCCTTCCGTGACCTTCGACATCCCCAACGGCCCCTGTTTCTCGCCTGACGGTTTTCTCTACATCGCTGAGCGCAACCGTGTGCTGGTCTTCCCCGCGGCCGAGTTCTTCTTCGAAAGTCCCGACATCGCGATCGGCGAGGTTGTGCCACAGGGCGAGCTGATCCCGGTCGATGAAGAGAGCTTCAATCACTCAGCCCGCGTCTGTGACATCGGCCCGGATGGAAAGCTCTACATCTCACTCGGCCAGCCCCACAACGTCCAGCCGGCGGAGAAGCTCGAACTCTATGACGAGATCGGCATTGGCGGCATCATCCGCATCAACACCGACGGATCGGACCGTGAGGTCTTTACCCGCGGCGTGCGCAATTCGGTGGGTCAGGACTTCAACCCGGCGACGGGAGAGCTTTGGTGGACCGACAATCAGGTCGACGGCATGGGTGACGACATCCCACCGGGCGAACTGAATCGCCAGACCGCGGCAGGCCAGCATTTCGGCTTTCCCTGGACCAACTCACGGGTCGAGATCCCGGCCTTCAAGAACGTTCCGCGTCCGGAAGGCGTCGAGTTTGTCGAGCCCCAGCTTGAGCTGACCGCTCACGCCGCTGACCTTGGCATGCGCTTCTATCACGACAGCAGCTTTCCCGAGCGCTACCATGGCGGCATCTTCTGGGCACAGCATGGGTCTTGGAACCGGACCACCCCGGTTGGTGCGCGTGTTATGTTCACCGCGCTCGATGAGGAAGGCAATGCGGCAGGCGCTGAGGTCTTTGCCGATGGCTGGCTCAACGACGACACAGGCGAATATCGCGGCCGCCCGATGGACATCGAGTTCCTGCCCGATGGGTCGATGCTGATATCCGACGACTTTGCCGGCGCAATCTGGCGCATCGCTTACAATCCCGCGCCCGCCGAATGAAGCTGGCGCCCATGATTGCTCTCGGCGGGCTCATGCTCGCCGGGAGCTTCTTTATGAGTTCATCAGGCCCCGCCGCCGCTGGCGACCCCGCTCAGGGCCGCAAGATCGCCAATATGTGCCAAACCTGCCACGGGGTTGATGGCTACGCGCGCGTTCCGATAGCGCCCCATATCGGCGGTGAACCACAGGAATACCTTGAAGCCCAGTTGATGGCCTACAAGACTGGCCAGCGCGAGCACGAGATGATGAGCGTCGTCACGGCGAGCCTGTCCGCCCAACAGATTTCCGACGTGGCCGCGTGGTATGCATCACATACCGCGGTTGCCACCTTGCCCGACGGCGTTGATGCTGAAGCAGCACCTCAAGGGTGCGTTTCCTGCCATGGCGCCAATGGCATCTCGCAACTTCTCGATGCGCCGAACCTGGCAGGCGAGACCAACATCTATATCGATACGCAGCTCAAAGCCTTCAGACGCGGGCATCGCCAGCACGACGTCATGTCGGAAGTGGCAGAAGGCCTTTCGGATGCCGAAATCCGCCGACTGGCGGACTGGTATTCGGCTATCGAGCTGGAGATCAACAGCCCTCCTGGCTGATGGTCAATTGCATGCGATCCGGGCACGTCAATCGACCAGTTCCTTGATCTGCGCATCAACGCTTGTCGCAGCTTTCTCCGGGCGCGGCATACGCCGGAAGACCAATGGAGCGTCTTCAACAGCATGGGCCGCTGCCGCGGCACGGACCTCGGCATTTTTTGGCGAGCGGGAGCAGATCGGGTCGGTCGCCCGCGCATCGCCCGCAAGCGCCAGCGCCTGGCACCGACATCCGCCCCAATCGATCTCGCGCCGCTCGCAGGACCGACAAAGCTCGGGCATCCAATCGGTCCCGCGGAAAGCGTTGAATGCGGCGCCGTCATACCAGATCTCCGACAGCGGACGCTCGGTCACCTTGTCGAAGGTCAACTCCGGTATCGTTGTCGCTGCGTGACAGGGCAAGACGGTACCATCGGGCGAGACGTTGAGCCCGGTCGATCCCCATCCACCCATGCATGCCTTCGGGAAGCGGGAATAATAATCCGGCGGAACGAAGTCGATGAGCATCTGTCCCGCGAGGCGATCGCGTGCTTCATTGACCGTATCGCGGGCGGCTCGGGCCTGTTCCAGTGTCGGCATGAGCGCGGATCTGTTGACTGCTGCCCAGCCGTGGAACTGCACACAGGCAACCTCCAGCCGACGCGCCCCCAGCTCTTCGGCCAATTCAATCGTTGCGGTCAGACTGTCGAGGTTCTGGCGGTGCATGACGGCATTCAGCGTCAGAGGAAAGCCAATCTCTCCGATCCAGGCCGCGACCTGCATCTTGCGCTCGAAGCCTCCCTTGTAGCCGCCAATTCGGTCAGCGATCTCCTTGTTGACGCCCTGAACCGAGAGCTGAACATGGTCGAGACCGATTTCGTTGAGTTCTTCAAGCCGGCGCTTGGTCAAACCGACACCCGAGGTAATCAGGTTGGTGTAGAGCCCGGCTTCTACGGCCGCGTGCACTATCTCTTCGAGATCCCTGCGGGCTGCCGGTTCGCCACCTGAAAGATGCAGCTGCAGAACGCCAATGCCGGCAGCCTGCTGAAAAGCCTCAGCCCAATCCTCGGCCGACAATTCCAACGCCTTGTTCTGAAGCTCCAGCGGGTTGGAGCAATAGGGACAAGACAGCGGACAACGGTGCGTGAGTTCCGCCAGCATCGCGATCGGCGCTTGGGGCGCGGTCATAGCCGGGCCTCTGCCATGCGGCGCTGGATCAGCGAGACAAGAAAACCGCGCGTGTCCTGGGCAACCTGTTCGGGCGGCGCTGAGTAGGTCTTGCAAAGGCGCGAGACGATCTCAGCAAACGGCGTCTTGCCGTCGGTTTCGCGCAGAACAGCCGCGCCGATCTCATCCAGCATCATGGCGCGTTCAGGGGCGAGCAGCACCCATCTGTCGCGCACTTTGTCCCAGTGTGTCCGAACCCCGCGCAAAAGCGCAGGACAGGCCGTGTCAGGCAGGATGTCCTCCGGCGTCATGCCGCTGCCTCCAGAAGCCCGTCACCGGGCTGCCATGCACCGGGCGGGATTCGTCCTGGCTCGACATAGGCCGAATGCAGCGTGTCGAGTTGGGACCAAAGCACATCAGTCTTGAAAGCAAGCGCCGCCGCTGCCTGATCCTGCTTTTCAGCCGTGTCCGCATGATCGAGCACGAACCTCAAGCCCCATGCCACATCCTTTGGCGCTTCCTTGAGCCGTGTCTTGAAGTAGGACATCGACTCCTCATTGGCGAAGTCGTAATGCGTCAGCAACCCGGCAATACGCTCTGAGTGAATCTTGGGCGCGAAAAGCTCGGTCAGCGAGGAGGCAACCGCTTCCAGAAGTGTCTTCTCCCGCACAAAGCGGACATAGGCATCGACAGCAAATCGGGTGCCGGGCAAGACCCCTTGCGTCGAGGCAACATAGTCCGGGTCCAGCCCGACAGCCCGGGCAAGCGTCAGCCAGCGGGCGATGCCACCGCCGTGCTCTTCGTTGCCGTCATGATCTTCGATCCGCGACCGCCAGGCCCGCCGTATGTCGGGATCCTCACAGCGCGACATGAACGCCGCGTCCTTCATCGGAATCCGGCTCTGGTAATAGAACCGGTTGATGACCCATGCCCTGACTTGATCGGGTGTACAGCCGCCCGAATGCAGCATGTGATGGAAGGGGTGCTTGTCGTGATAGCGATCGGCCCCGATCTGCCGGAGGCGCGCTTCAAATACTGTTCTGTCCGGCGTCATAGCCGGATCTCCATGCCGTCCTCGGCAATGAGCCAGCCAGCGGCTTCCGCCTCCCAGCGCTCGGGCCGTTCGGGATCAAGGACCGGGTTGGTGTTGTTGATATGAACGAAGATCTTGCGTTTGATACTGGACCCATCGAGTGCCTCAATCGAACCACCCGGCCCCGTCATCGGCGCGTGACCCATCCGCATTCCGGTTTTATGACCAACACCCTCTCGGCTCATTTCGTCGTTCTGCCAGACAGTGCCGTCAAACAATAGCGCATCAGAACCGTCGATTCGGGCTAGCAGCTTGTCCGTAACGCGGGCACAGCCGGGCACGTAGTGCGCGCACTTTCCTGCGGCCTCAAGCGCAACGCCGATGGTCTGTTCACCCTCTAGGTCGGTCTCGACCGTGTCGCCTTCCATGAATAGCGGCACCTTCCCGGGAACAGCATAGGCCGTGGCCACGACGCCCGAAACCAGTTCGAACGGCACATCGAGCTCAATAACCCGGCGCGGCACTATGTCTGGTTTGAGCGCATTGAAGATTGGATTCTCTCCCAACACACCCATGATCTCACTGGTCGCAAACAGGGAGTATGGCTGGCTTTCCCGGAGCGTCAGCAAGCCCGCAATATGATCGATGTCGCCATTGGTCACAAACACCGATCTTATCGGGCTTTCCCGCAATCCTGTCGGATGCAGCGCCGGTGTCGTATTGATCTGGTCACGAACATCAGGCGACGCATTGATGATCGCCCAGTCACTGCCATTGCCGCTCACGGAAACTGATGACTGGCTCCGTGCAGGAATTTCGCCTGCCCGAGCTTTCGAGCAATTCGGGCACTTGCAATTCCACTGCGGAAGTCCTCCCCCCGCAGCGGAACCAAGAATGTTGATCCGCAGGTCCGAAATTTCCGGCGCCTACCCGTAGTGGATCAGAACAGATCGTCGTCCTGGTCGTCGGCCGGGAAGTACATGTTGATTTCCATGCCGCAGGCGATCTCTTTGATTTTCGGTGCAGTCCAAGCCATCTATTGCGTTCCTCCCGGTTTGTGTTTGGCGCTCGGTATCATACGACCCGCGACGCTCCATTGATGAATGTAGCAGACTTGAGCGGTTTGGGTAGTCACTCCCGCCTTGGAGTTGATCAAATCGAATTTAGCGGCGGCTCAACAGGAACGGGTTTCTCCGTCTTTCCCTGCCACGTTACAGTTGGCGCCCAATGCTTCAAGAAGGTGAGTCATATGTCGAAGGCGTTTAGCGTCGACAGTGTGAGCTTCAGCTTCGGATCCCGCCAGGCGCTGGAAGATGTGTCGTTCGACGTGCCCGAGGGATGCTTTGCAGCGCTGCTTGGGCCGAATGGAGCCGGCAAATCGACGTTGTTCTCGCTCATGAGCGGTCTGTTGCACTGCCCGGACGGGCGTATCGCGGTCGCTGGTTATGATATGGCTCGCCAACCGGCTGAGGCGCTTGCCCGAACCGGGGTCGTGTTCCAGTCGCCAACCCTTGACCTCGATCTCTCGGTCTTGCGCAACTTGACCTATTTCGCAGCGCTGCATGGCATCGCGAACGCCGAGGCACGCTCCCGCGCCATGGAATCACTGGAGCATTTTGATCTGGCGGACCGAGCGCACGAGCCGGCCCGTACCCTCAGCGGCGGTCAACGGCGACGGATGGAAATTGCCCGCGTGCTAATTCACCGCCCCAGCGTGCTTCTTCTGGATGAACCGACCGTTGGCCTCGACCTGCCGGCCCGCCGCAGCATAACCAGGCAGGTCCACAGCTTGACCGAGTCCACCGGGCTGACGGTGCTCTGGGCGACCCATCTGGTAGACGAGGTCGAGGACAACGACTTCCTTATCCTGCTCCACCAAGGTCGGGTTACGGCCAAGGGCAAGATGGGGGATGTCGCTGCGGGCCGGCCACTGTCGGACGTCTTCATGACACTCACCGGAGAAGCCGCGTGAGGCGCATGCTGATCGCGCTTCGGGCTATTCTGGAGCGCGAGGTGCTCCGGTTCGTGGGTCAACGCGGCCGCTTCGTTGCCGCGCTGGTGCGTCCGCTGGTCTGGCTGATTGTCTTTGCGGCCGGGTTCCGTGCCGCACTCGAATTCTCGATCGCGCCGCCTTATGAGATTCCGATCAGCTATGAGATCTATATCGTGCCCGGTCTGTGCGCGATGATTCAGCTGTTCAACGGAATGCAGTCATCGCTGGGTCTCGTCTATGACCGTGAAATGGGGTCGATGCGGCTGCTACTGACAAGCCCCCTGCCCCGCTGGTGGTTGCTGTTCTGCAAACTCCTTTCGAGCACGGTGATTTCCATTGTGCAGGTCTACGCCTTTCTTGGCATTGCCGCCCTCTTCGGGATCGCAATGCCGCTTCTGGGCTACCTAGCGGTTTTGCCGTTGCTCGTTTTTACAGGTCTCATGCTGGGTGCGCTGGGCCTCGCCCTGTCCTCTTTCATCCGGCAGCTTGAGAACTTTGCCGGGGTCATGAACTTCGTCATCTTCCCGATGTTCTTTCTGTCTTCGGCGCTATACCCGCTCGCCAAGATGGCCGAGTCATCGCAGATCCTGCACCAGATCTGCATTCTCAATCCGTTCACCCATGCCGTTGAGCTGATCCGTTTCGCGTTCCATCTCGAGCTCAACGCGCTCGCCTTCGGGATCAGCGTCGTAGCACTGATCGTTTTTCTCACTCTTGCTGTTTGGGGGTACGATCCGGCGCGCGGACTGATCCGGAAGAAAGCCTGAATCTCACCGGCATGCTTAGGTAGTCTCAGAACCAAAACCCAGCAGGGAATTCAGCCGCACTGCCAAAAAGGCAGCACGGCTGAGGAGCGCTTAATTGGGCGACAGCTGGTAGATGTCGCCACCATCGACGGCCGCATAGAGATTGCCATCCGGACCCAGAACGACCGAACGGAAACGACCGGCCGCCATCGGCAAGGACATCGACGTGACATCCTTCACGGACATGCCGTCATCCCCAAGGTCAATCACGTCGATGCGCATTCCAACTGCCGTTCCACCGAAGCCGATCCCCATGATCCCCACAGCCATGCGGCCGTTCCATGCTTTCCACTGATCGCCAGTCAGGAAAGCAGCCGAGGAAGTACCCTGGGAGAGGCCATTATTGTTCCATGCCGGAGGCATCGCGTCTGGATAAGTGGCGGTGTCCGTCATGGGCATGAACTTCACCCGTTCCGCAGGATCCATCCCGTCCATCTGGTTGGGCATGTACCCGCAGTAATTGTCGGGACAATCACCACGGCCGGCCATGTTGGGGCGCGGGTCCCATCCGGCGTTACCACCATTCTTGAGAACAGTGATTTCATCGGAGTGCCAAGGCCCGTGTTCAGCAACGACTGGCGTCCCATCGCCCGGGCGAAAGGCGATGCCCTGCACGTTGCGATGGCCATAGGTGTAGATCCGTGCGTCAAAACCATCCGGCGGACTGTTGCCGTCGATAGCATTGCCGTCACGGTCCATACGCAACACCTTGCCGCCAACCATGGTCGGCGATTGTGGGACAACGCCATTATGCGTGTCGCCGGTCGTCAGGTAGAGATGACCTTCGGGGCTGAACCGAACACGCCCTCCATTGTGAGCACCGGGACCACCGAACGGGTGTTCGGTCGCCTTGGGCTTGTAGGGCACGTCATCAACGATGTCGGTGCGATCGGACACAGCTGTCAGATCATCATTCACTGTCATCCGCATGAGACGGTTTGTGCCAGGCGCAGTCATGCTCGATGTCGAATAGACATAGATGAAACGGTTGGAAGCGAAGTCGGGATCGACCGCCACGCCCATCATTCCAGCCTGCCCCTCACAGAACAGGTCGTCGGCCTTGCTCGCGAAGCCATCCGTGCCGGTCATGCCGAGCAGCGCATTGGTGTCGCCCGAGGGAAGCCGCACCGATAGTCCCCGGCACTTCTCGGTGTAGAACATTGTTCCATCAGGCAGGAACGCCATGTCCCACGGGCTCTCCAGCCCGGACATAACTGTCGTGTGGGTCAGACCCGGCGCCGCACCATGTGAGTCCGCAACAGCTGGTGTCCCATAGGACACACCCACTGCCACGACAGCACAAAGCGACCACGAAACTGGATATCGTTTCATAGTTGAACCTCCCATTGATGTTTTTTATGTCCCGGGGCCAACCGGGAGCCCAAGTCTACCCCAATATCGGGTGACTTCAACGTGTCCCGGGGCGCGAAACGGTTCACGATTGCCATTTTGTTTAAATTTAAAGCGTCGGGAGTCCCTTCAGGCCGATATGAACCCGCGAGATGACCGGGCATGAGGGTGTGCTGCGCAAAAAGGGGACGTCGCTCAGCCTGCTGGCAAGCGTTCTCGAAGACCTATTCGCCGAAAATCACAGTGTCAGGCAGCTCGAAGCGCTGATCGTCCACGCGAATGAAATGCACCCCACCGTCGATCCGCCAATCGGTGTCAAATCCATTACCAGACATTGTGGTATCGGCTCGGATGAATTGGCGATGTGCAAAGGACAGAAATCGACTGAAGCCGTTGGAGAACGTTACTACGACAGTCGCATCTCCGCCGCTTCCGCGAGCAACGCCGAATGTACAGGAAGCCATGGGCTCGCCTCGCTCCTGTGCGCACGGGATTTGCCCTTCCAGATCGAGGTCGCTCTTGCGCGCCCGGGTCAGACTGTCGTCCATCCCCATGGGCACGCTCCCGTCGGGACCGCGCGCCGGGCGAAGCGCTTCAAACGCAACATACCCGATAGTTCGCCCCCTCAGAGGTCGGACATTGCACCGCTGAGCGTCACCCACACGTTGGCAGCCGAGGTTGGCAAGGATCGCGCCCTCGGCGAGTGCGTCGATGATGGGAGAGCCCGGTTCTGGCGCCTCCCTCATTGGCGCCTCGCCGTTCGCTATGACTTGCCAGCGCCGGGGGCCACCGTCTTCGGGCGCCGCGGCCAGAACCTCGAACGAGGCATCTTGGTTCGGCTCCTGAGCCACGGCAAAAGTCGCGACAGCAAGGACCGCGAAGACGCCGAGTATCGTGTGACGCATTGTCATGCGGTCACCAGCTGGGGATCAGCGCTACTGGAACGTCGTCGAGACGTATGTTGCGAGATTGGCGATATCGTCATCGGACAGTTCACCCGCCAACGACATCATGATTGCCGAATTGGGGCCGACCATTTCTCGTGCGCGATACTTCTCGAGGCGGCCCGCAATGTACTCTGCATCCCTGCCGATAAGCGCCGGGAAGCTGGCCATGCCCTTTCCGGTACCGCCATGGCAATTCACGCAGTTGACCAGGTATCTTTCCTTGCCGGCCGCGGCGTCCCCGGCCCTGGCGTCAGCAGCGCCCAGAACCAGGACTGCGCATAAGGCGAGCAGAGCCGGAATTTGCATTGTTCGATCCTCCCCGACTGTTGCGGCTTTCTTGTTTGCCGCTTGGGCCGAGAACCTAGAACCGGTCCAGCATATGTCAATTCGGCAATCCAAACGCCGGAAGGGCCACATCGCCTCGCCCGAGGTACGGGCCGCACCCTTTGCAATGGCAGAGATATCGATCACGATGAGTGGCAGCGGTACGGATCACGTGAAGGAGACCCGCTATGAACCTGTTCAATCGGATGGTGGTGGCGATCATGCTGGTCGCAGCAGCCTTCATTCATTCACCACCTGCCACGGCCGAAGACGAGCCGCACCATTTCGTCTACAGCATCACGACCGACGAAAGCTGGGCGGCCGGCTCGGCCCTGACCCAAGCCACCGTCGCTGCCGAACGCGGTCATCGCGTGACCGTTCTGCTCAGCGTGCGTGGCATCCATCTGGCCGAGACAGTCTCAGCCCAGGGCGGTTTCAGGGTAACCGCGCGGTCGCCGCGCGAGATGCTCGCCTCGCTCATCAGCGACGGCCATACCGTTCTCGTTTGCGGCATGTGCATGGTGGCCGGCGGCGTTGCCAAGGATGAACTGATCGAGGGTGCGACGATCTCCGGGCCGGAATTGACGTTCAGCGCGCTCACCGCGCCGGACACGATTGTTCTGAGTTACTGACCGGACAGGCCTGGAAACGCCAGCCCGGAGGATAACAGTCGCATTGCCGTTCCCAGCGTCACGGCAATGTTCGATCGAGAAAATCAAGGACCGGCTTCGAGAACAGCTCCGGCTTCTCGATGAGGCCGAGATGCTGGAGATCAGGCACCACGACCGTATCGCATCTGGTAATTTCTGCTGCGATGGCCTCGGCCATCGCCCGCGATGATCCAGTATCGTTCTCGCTCGTCAGCACCAGTGCCGGATGGGTCAGAGCTGGCTGCGGTCTGATCAATTCCTTCACGCCCTCGGCCAGAACCAGCCGGTGGGCTGCGTAGTTGGTGTGATTGTTGGCTAGCACCACCTGCCTGATGCGCTCAACAACGTCTGGGTGCTGGGTGCGGAACGCGGCTGTAAACCATCGCTCAAGCGTCGCATCGATCGTCGCGGCAGGACCGCCGTCGCTGGTGTCACGTGCACGCCGTTCGACGAGTCGCTGCTGTTCCTCGCCACGCTCATGCGGCGTGTTGAGCATGACAAGGCCAGTGACACGCTCTGGATGATCCATCGCGCAGCGCCGGTTGATCATGCCGCCAAGCGAGAAACCGATCAGCGCAGCCTGGTTGATGTGCAGAGCATCCAGCAAAGCAATGAGCTGTTCGCTCATCAAAGTAAGGGTGACATCCGAGGATGGCAGCGCGCTCTCGCCGTGCCCCGGCAGGTCATAGGTGACGAGCCGGTAGCGCTCCGAGAAATCGGCGATCATCGCCTGCCACGTGCTCTGGCGCGTCAGCCCGAGGCCGTGGATCAGAACAACCGGATGACCGTCGGCGGGCCCATACACATCGTAAGCCGTACCATTCTCGAGAAACGGCATCAGACGCCTACGCGCAAAGATCTGACGTCAAACCGCACGAGCGCGTTGCTGCTCCGCGAATGCCGGCATGACCTCATCGATAAACAAACGGAGTGACCGTTTTTGCTGGTCCCGACCCAGCCCCATCGACGCGTAATAAATGAAGGAGTCCACGCCGATCTCCTGATACCGACGGAGCTTGTCGATGACCTGATCCGGCGTGCCGAACATGAGGTTCTCCTCCAGGGTCGCGGGATCGTAACGGAAGTTGCCGTCAAGCTTTTCCGGCGGCACGCGCTCCGGAAAACCGTTATGCACCTCGCCCGTTTTGGTCATGAGATTGCCAAACTGACCAAGAACACCGCGCACCGCATTCAGGGCGCCCTGCCGGTCGGCGTCGCTGTCATAGACTGCCGAATGCCGCATCATCGCCCACTGCCCTTTAAAGCTGCCGTCCGACTTCGCAAACGACTGATCGAGGCGCTCGCGATAGGCTTCGACCTCGGAGAACGGCATCGTCAACGGCCACGACATGATGTTGCAGTTGTTCTCGACCGCGTAGTCGAACGTCACCGGTGCACGGGCTGCCACCCAGATCGGCACTTCTGTTTGAACCGGCTTCGGGCACGATGTGGCGGTCGGGAACTGCCAATACACACCATCATGGGCATAGTCGCCGGCCCACAGCTTCTTCACCACCGGCAGCATTTCCTGCATGTATTTCCAGCTGTCCTTCTGATCGAGGCCAGGGAACATGCGGTCAAACTCGCGCTGGTAAGCACCGGAGCCGATACCAAGTTCGAGCCGTCCATTGCTGATCAGATCGAGCATGGCGGCCTCGCCGGCGAGATTGATCGGGTGCCAGTATGCGGCGTTGACCACACCAACACCGAGGCGGATGTTGCGGCAGTGATCGCCCCACCAGGTCAACATCTGGAACGGGTTAGGCGCGATGGTCATTTCAAGCGCGTGGTGCTCTGCGGCCCACGCGACCTCGAAACCCGCATCCTCAGCCATACTGACCATATCGAGCGTGTGATCGCGCACCGACCGCATGTCGGTTTCGGGGTCCATGCGCTCCATGTTGATCGCCAGATGAAACTTCATGGCTTGCTCCCTGCTACCCTGTTTGGACGCCGTTCGGTGCCGTCTCAGCGTCCATGAAACTGACTCGCCAAAGGCTCATCGGAGGTGTTCATCCAGACCGTCTTGGGCCGGGTGTAGTCGAGCACCGCTTGGAAACCGCTTTCCCGGCCATAGCCCGAGTTCTTCATGCCGCCGAACTCGGCGATCGGCGAGATCACCCGGTATGTGTTGACCCAGACAATACCGGCCTTCACCGCGTCAGACATGCGCAGCGAGCGGGCGCTTGACCAGGTGAAAATCCCAGCGGCGAGGCCGTGCACGGTGTCATTGGCGAGTTGGACCGCCTCATCCTCGGACTTGAAGCGCACCGCTGCCACAACCGGGCCAAACAATTCGGTATCGGCGATCTTCAGATCATGATTGGGACATTCAATGATCGTCGGCTCGAAGAAATAGCCATCCATGCCCTGTGGGCGTTTGCCGCCGGTGATCAGCTGTCCGCCCTGTTTCTGTGCTTCGGCGACCTCACGTTCGATATGTTCGAGCTGCGCCGTGGTACACAGGGGACCCATCTCGGTTTCGTCTTCCATAGGATCGCCGATGTTGACGCTTTCCGCGACTGTCTTCATGCGGTCGAGGAACTCGTCAGCGATCGCCTCATGCAGCAATAGCCGCGATCCGGCGACGCAACTCTGGCCCGAGGCCGCGAAGATGCCGCCGACCGCGCCGTTTACAGCGCTTTCGATGTCAGCGTCGTCAAACACAATGACCGGGGACTTGCCGCCCAGTTCCAGGGAGAGTTCGGCGAAATTCTCAGCGGTGTTGCGCACCACGTGACGTGCCGAGGCAGGTCCGCCGGTAAACGACACGCGGGCGACCAGAGGATGGGAGGTGAGCGCCCTGCCGCAGGGGTCGCCATGCCCGGTGACGATGTTGACGACACCAGGCGGAATGCCTGCCTCGGCGATCAGCTTGCCGAACTCGAGCATTGCCGCAGAAGCGTGTTCGGAGGCCTTCAGCACGATGGTATTGCCTGCCGCGAGCGCCGGGCCGATCTTCACTGCGCTCAGGAACAGCTGCGAATTCCAAGGCACGACGGCGGCGATAACGCCAAGCGGCTCGCGTTTGGTGAAAACAAACAGATCAGGCTTATCGATGGGCAGGGTCTCGCCACTGATCTTGTCGGCGGCACCGGCATAAAAGTGGAAGAACTCGGAGATATAGCTCGCCTGCCAGCGCGTCTCCTTGAACATCTTGCCGGTGTCGCGTGTTTCGATGCGGCCAAGCGCTTCCGAATGATCGGAAAGCAGATCGCCGAGCCGACGCAAACAGCGGCCCCTCTCAGTCGCGGTCATCGATCCCCACGAACCTTCATTGCCGGCCCGCCAAGCCGCTTTCACGGCACGATCGACATCATCTGCGGTGGCTTCAGGTATGCTGCACCATGACTTGCCATCGGTCGGGTTGACGCTCTCAAACGTGCGGCTGTCCGACGCGGCCACCCATTCGCCATCGATCAGCATGCGGTAGTCTGCAAGGTCACTCATCTCGTTGTCTCAGTGTCGTCTCTGTTTGAGCATCATCCGCAGCGCGTATTCGCCACGGACTGGCAAACATCCGCTGTTCTGGTCGCACTAGACAAGCCATGGGCGATAGGCGCCGTCCATGTAGGTTAGGGGCCGGGTAATGGAGCCTGCAAGATCAATCACATGACCGATCACGACGAGATGGCTGCCCGAGCGCTGACAGCTGACCATCTGGCAATGAAAGGTGATGGCCCCGCCAATGTATGGACAACCGTCAGGGTGAATGGAGTGCGCCACACCATGGAAGCGATCAGCCACTTCGTGGTCATGCCGCCCGGCGAACCGGTCGGCCACATCTTCAAGCTCCTGCGGCAGAACGTTTAGACAGAAGCGGCCATTGACTGACACCAAGACGGCAATCCGGCTGTCCGCGTGCAGGCACACCAACATCGACGGCGGATCGGCCGAGACGGAACAGAATGAACTCGCCGTTGTGCCATGCTGACCGGCAATGCCGCCGGTGGTCACGACCGCAACCGTGCTGGCAATGGCGCGCATCGCACCTACAAAATCACCGCGGTCTATGATGGCCGGTTCCTGCATCGCAGCACAGGACATTGCACCTTCCCCTGTTTCGTTGCGCTTGCTCGCTGCGCAACGACAGGATGAAAGGATCGCCGTAGATCTAAAATTTGTAAAACGAATTTATCAGAAGGTATAAATCGAAAAATTCGAACTGTGGGATTCATATGGCACTGACGCTGATCAGGACATTTCTCGCTATTGTCGAGACCGGAAGCCTGGTGCGCGCTTCAGCGATGCTCAATGTCACCCAATCCACGGTGACCACCCGCCTGAAGACTTTGGAGGATGATCTCGGACAACGCCTGTTGCACCGCCAGAAAAGCGGTGTGCAACTGACCTCTTCGGGCGTGAAGTTCAAGCGGTATGCCGAGGCGATGGACAATATGTGGCGCCTTGCACGGCAGGAAACGTCGCTGCCGCCGGGTATGGAATCGATCTGTAATCTCGGCTGCGAGATCGACCTGTGGCCGCTGGCGGCCAGACGTCTGGCATCAGCTGTTCGCGAACGCTTTCCGGCAACCGCCCTGTCAATCCGGCCCGTCGACCAGCGACAGATAGAGGATTGGCTGGCGTCAAGCCTGATCGACGCCGCACTCTGTTATGTGCCCGTTGTTGCCGACAACATAAGGTCGATCGAGATGGGGAAGGAGGTGCTGAAGCTGTACACCACCGACCCCGAAGGTCCGCTGATCCACAATCCCGAATACGTCTATGTCGACGCAGGCGATCGGTTTGGCCGGGAACATGCGGCGGCCTACGCGGATGCCAGTGTGGCTCTTAGCAGTTTCGGCAGCGCCGGCTGGGCGATGGATCATATTCTTGATCATGGCGGTGCGGCCTACCTGCCCGATAAGATGGCCACTCCCCATGTGACCGCAGGCACGCTGCACGAGGTTCCGGAAGCGCCGCTCTTCTCACGGGATGTCTACCTCGTATGTGACGCCATGTCGTTGGCCGCATGGCCTTGGCTGCCGGACCTGCTGAGGGAGTTGAGGGGCGGCAAACCAACCGCTTAGTCTCTGCTCGCAAATTCGAGCTGATGCCGTTGCCGCAATCGAAGTCCTCGACAAGTGATTGAATCGCGGCGCGCGACGTGAGACTCGTCGGTTTGACAGATATCCGGAGACCCTGATGTCACCCATCGAAGTGAACACACTGATCGTCGGAGGCGGCCAGGCCGGTATCGCCATGAGCGTGCATCTGGCCCGTGCCGGGATTGATCATGTGGTCCTGGAGAAGAACCGGATCGCCGAGGCCTGGCGGACCGCACGCTGGGACAGTCTGGTTGCCAATGGCCCAGCATGGCACGACCGGTTTCCCGACAAGGAGTTCAGCGATACAGACGGTGCCGCCTTCGCAACCAAACACAGCTGCGCGCGGTACTTTGAAGAGTATGTTGCCGAGAACAGCCTCCCGCTGCATACCGGCATCGAGGTGACAAAGGCCGCCCCCTCGCCCGACGGCGGATATCTGGTTGAAACCAACGCAGGTACCTACCAGACCCGGAACATTGTCGCAGCCACAGGGCCGTTTCAGGTGCCAGTCATCCCGCCAATCGTTCCGTCGGAAGCTCCGGCGAAGCAGATCCACTCGCAAAGCTACCGCAATCCGAACCAACTTGCTGATGGTGCAGTTCTGATCGTCGGCGCGGGGTCATCGGGCGTCCAGATCGCCGATGAACTGCGGCGTGCAGGGCGCGATGTCTATCTCTCGGTCGGCCCGCACGAGCGGCCACCGCGCCGTTATCGTGGCGAAGACTACTGCCATTGGCTGGGCGTTCTGGGGAAATGGCAGATGAAAACGCCACCCGCCGGCCGCGAGCATGTGACGATTTCAGTGAGTGGGGCCCATGGCGGCCACACCGTCGACTTCCGGGACCTGGCGCAAAGCGGCATCAGACTGGTCGGCATGGCCAAATCCTATGAGTCAGGAGCCCTGCTGTTTGAGGACGACCTGGCGAAGAACATCAGTGATGGCGACGACAACCATCTTGGCCTGCTCGACGAGGTGGATGCTTATGTTGCGGATCATGGGCTCGACAATCCGCCGGAAGAAAACGCCAAACTGATCGGCCCGGACCCCGATTGCCTTGCCAATCCGACGTTGCGCCTCAACCTTCAGGAGGCGGGGATTGCAACCATCATTTGGGCAACCGGCTACCGGCAGGATTTCAGCTGGCTGGAAGTCGACACGTTCAATGAGCGCGGCCAGCCCATCCATACCGAAGGCGTATCGCCTGTACCGGGCATCTACTTCCTTGGGCTTCCCTGGCTATCGATGCGCGGATCATCGTTCATCTGGGGGGTCTATGTTGATGCCGAGCGCCTCGCCGGCGAGATATCCCGCCACACCGAGCCTGCGGTTGAGGCCGTCTAGCGGGAGATGCAGACCCTGTCGCTATTGCGGGATCTGATCGCCTTTCCCACTGTCAGTTCCGAGCCGAACCGCGAGCTAATCGACTACTGCGCGGCGCTGCTGCGCAAAGCCGGCGCGCATGTTCAACTCATTGAAGATGACAGCGGATCAAAGGCCAACCTGTTTGCCACGGTTGGGCCGCTTGAGTCCGGCGGCGTCATCCTGTCCGGACACACCGACGTCGTCCCCGTTGATGGGCAGGACTGGACGTACCCGCCATTTCAGCTCTCGGAAGCAAACGGCAATGTCTACGGGCGCGGCACGGCGGACATGAAGGGCTTCGTTGCAGCCGCTCTGGCAGCCACCCTGCGCGCCTGTGATGTGCCGCTCAGGACACCGTTGCATCTGGCGCTGTCCTATGACGAGGAAATAGGCTGCATTGGCGTGCGCTCTATGATCGAGATGCTGGCCGCGGCACCGTTTCGCCCAAGGTTCTGCATCGTCGGAGAACCTACCGGGATGGCTGTCGCGACAGGCCACAAGGGCAAGACCGCATTCCGAGTGACGGCGACCGGTCATGAAGCGCATTCGGCACTGGCACCGACCGGCCTTAACGCGATCTATCTGGCAACCGAGATGATTGGCGCGATCCGCACGCTTCAGGACGATCTGCGCGTGAATGGGAGCAGCGATACAGATTATGACATTGGCTACACGACGCTCCATGTCGGCACGATTGCCGGCGGCGAAACTCTGAACATCGTCCCCAATAATGCGAGTTTCATGGCCGAGATCCGCAACCTGGTGGAGGATGACCCGCAGACCCTGCTGGACACGCTGGCGGAACGAACACGCGCGATCATTGAACCGCACAAAGAGCAGTTCCCGAACGCTGATCTGACGATCGAAGTGACCAACAGCTATCCACCGCTCGGGACTGAGCCGGACGCCGAGATTATCTGCTTCGTCAAGAGTCTCACTGGCGCCAATGACACCAAGAAGGTGGCTTTTGGCACCGAGGCCGGTCTTTTCGACGGCCAGCTCGATGTACCCACTGTTGTCTGCGGCCCCGGCTCAATGGCGCAAGGCCACAAGCCAGACGAGTTCGTCAGCCGCGAACAGTTGGCCAGATGTGACGCCATGCTCGATGCACTTCTCGAGCGCTTGCAGGTCGGACTTTAGTCCGTCGAGCCTTGTCGCGCTCCACGAAAACGCAAACTACTCATCACCTGGTACGCCGTAGGACGGAGCCGCCGTGGGATCGAGTGCGCGCTGCACATAGTCATCGAGTTGCGGCTTGTAGACAGCCCATGCAGCGGCAATGGCTGCGATCGGACAGTCCTCGGTCCAGTCACATCGCAGATCAGAGATTGGCCAGGAGACCGTGTCGCAGATCTGCAGCCCGGCTGAATGGACCGGCCCCGCCTCCCCTCCTGCCGCCAAGCCAGCCTGCATTGCGGCAATCAACCGATCGCCAAGATGCCCCTTTGCCGTCTCGAATTCAGCAACGATTGCAGCTGGGACACCATCATTGGCCAACAGATTACCCGCCGAAATCACGTTCTCGCCAGCGGCATCCGCCCATATGCCGAGACTGTTTGGGCCGGAATGGATCGCAGTACGGCCGCGCGCATCTATGGCGAGTACCTGTCTGTATTCGATGAACCGCGCTTCTGCCTTGATCTGCGCAACGGCATCTTGCGCCGACATTCCTCTGGCCATCAGATCCAACGCCTTTGGACCCAGGGTCGGGTCGGTCACATTCTGACTCGCGACAGCACCGACCCCGGCACGGGTGCAGGAACACCGCGCCGCCACAGCCGGTGACGACGACGAGATCGCGACGCCGAACATGCCGGTGTCGGCACAGCGCGCGACAAGCGAAAACGTCATGGGATCACGGCCGTTGCGTCGATCTCGACCAGCCACTCCGGCCGGGCCAACGCCTGGACAACAAGCCCGGTCGAGACTGGATGAACGCCGCGGATGTATTCTCCAATCGTCCGGTAAACGTCCTCACGGTGGCGGACATCGGTGATGTAGACGACCACCTTCACCAGATGCTCCATCTCGCCACCAGCTTCCTCGATCAGCTGCTTGATATTCTGCATCACCTTATGGGTCTGCTCGACGGGATCGTGGCTGGTGATGTTCACGCCATCATCGAGGTTCTGCGGGCATTGCCCGCGCAGCCAGACGGTTCGGCCGCCTTCAGTGACAACGGCCTGGCAAAGATCATTGTCGAGGTTCTGCTCCGGATAGGTGTCACGGGTGTTGAACTTGCGAATGCGTTGATGCGCCACGAACACTGTCCTCCACGAGACCCGTAATGCATTAAACGGACATGCAAGACCATCGGTGCCACGACGGGTTTGCCAATGTCCATGGGGCAACGGATGCCGGGTGGCACGACACTTGATGGTCTCGCGTGTTTCTGCCTTGCTCACTCAACCGCCGGAGCCTAGGAGGTGGTGCCCAGTACGCTGAGCATCTCCGTGGCAATCATCGATTCCTCATTGGCCGGAATGATCGCAATGGGCTTGTGATCCGGCGCATTGAGGTACTGAGCACCAGAAGTGTTTTTCTGCTCGTCGAGCGTAAGGCCAAGCCAGTCGAGCTTCTCGACAACACGCTGGCGCACGAACGCAGCATTCTCGCCAACGCCACCGGTGAACACGAGTCCGTCAATACCTCCAATTTCAGCGGCAATGGCACCGATCTCGCGAACGATACGGTGCAGGTAAACCTCGATCGCAAAGCGGCAGGCCGGGTCGTCGGATTCAGACAGAGTGCGCATATCGTTGGTCAGGCCCGAGAGCCCGAGCAGGCCACTCTTCTTGAACAAGAGCCCGCGCAGTTCAGCGACACTCAATCCGAGTTCCTCGAGCATGAACAGGATCGCACCTGGATCAGTAAGACCGGGACGCTCACCCATCACCAGGCCATCAAGCGGGGTAAAGCCCATAGTCGTCGCCCGGCTTTCGCGACCGACCATCCCGCACAGGCTGGCGCCGTTCCCCAGATGAGCCGCGATGATCCGGCCCTCCGCGGCTGGGCCCATATGCTCAGGGAGACAGTGGGCAATCCACCGATAGGACAGCCCGTGAAATCCGTATCGCCTGACTCCCGCTGAACGGATATCCGATGGCAGAGCAAAGGTCCGCGCCTGCTCCGGGATGGTTGCATGAAAGGCCGTGTCGAAGGATGCGACCTGCGGGATTGATGGCCAGATGCGACCGACCGCCCGGATGGCCGAGAGGCTCTGTGGCTGATGGGTACGGGCGAGTGGCACCAGCGCTTCCAGCTTCTCCAGCACGGTGTCATCGATAACGACCGATGTGCTGAAATCCGGACCACCATGCACGACCCTGTGGCCCGCAGCTTTGATCGTGACGTCAATGCGCTGTTCGATCTCCGGCAACACATGCCTTAGGGCGGAGTCGTGATCTGCCCCGGCCATGGCATCGATTTCGATGAGTTCCCGCTGTTTCGAACCCACCCGGAACCAACCCGACGCCTGGTCCGATCCAAGACGCTCCAGTTGAGCGGACAGCAACGGGACCGCGGGATGATCCTCCGAGAAGACAGCCAGCTTGACGCTCGAAGACCCTGCATTGACGACCAGTAGCGCAGGCTGAAGTTCGGCGGCATTCACGGCCAGTCCCCCATCGTTGTCTGCAAGTGAATTCAGCCGAGGATCAGGATCCCGGCGAGAATGAAGCCGGCGAGGAAAACTGTTTCTGCGACGATCAGGACCACCGCCGGGCCGCCAACGTCCATAATCCGCCGAAGCGAGGCCTTCATCCCAACTGCCGCGATGGCAATCAGCAGGGCCCAGCGAGAGAGGTCCGACAATCCCTCGGAAACCATCTGCGGCACGGCACCAATCGAGTTGAGGGCAGCGAATGCCAGAAAGGCGAGCACGAAACCCGGTATCAGCGGCGGCCGCTTTGTGTCGTCGGGTATGTCCGCCCCGCTCGACCGGACAGCAAGCGCAAAGATGAGCACGACCGGGGCCAGCATCATCACCCGGAAGAGCTTGACCAGCGTCGCCGCATCACCGGCTTCGTCAGACACCGAAAATCCGGCACCGACAACCTGAGCAACATCGTGGATGGTCCCGCCAAGGAACACTCCGATCGCACGATCATCGAGTTCAAACAGCTGGATCAGCATCGGATAGGCAATCATCGCTAGCGTCGACAGGATGGTAACGCCGAGAACCGTGAAGATCAGATTGCGCTCGGAATGCTCGTTCTTTGGCAGCACCGCGGCGATCGCCATGGCCGCGGAGGCGCCGCAAATGGCGACCGACCCGCCGGTGATCAGTGCAAGGCGCCAGCCCCGACCGAGGAGTCTTGCCCCGGCAAGGCCAACCAGGATGGTCAGAACAACGCCGACTGCGACAAGCGCGATCAGATCAAAGCCAAGCTGCAGGAGCAGATCGATGCTGATCCGGACGCCCAGCAACGCAACGCCAAGCCGCAAAATGGTCTTGGCGGTAAACTCAATGCCGGCAACACAACGACCGTCTTCTGCCAGGAAATGAAACGCCATCCCAAGTAGCAGCGCCATGAGCATGGCCGGCGCGCCGTAATGCTCGGACAGAAACTGCGCCGCGATCCCCAAAATGATCGATACCAGAATGCCGGGCGCCAGCTCATGGCTCCGTTCTCTGGCCTGGGTGATAAACCCGCCGAATGCGTCGGACAGCGCGGTCATTGATCGTTCTCTCGGTTACCGGAGGGCAGCGAATAAATACCAAAATATGACCCGTCGGGCGGCCGAGAGGCCGTTTGAGTTCGGCCGGCCCAACGGGTCGAGTTTTGGGTCACCTGCCCCGAACCGCAGTCATTCGGCGCATCCCGTGACCCCAGGGATGAGTTGGCCCTACAGCCTTGGCTGTTGGGGCCGCATGTCCTCTGAACGGATGCCGGCGATCTCCACCGGCTTCTTCATGGCATCGCGACGGAACGGTTCGCCAAGTTCCTGGTTCAGCACCACCTCGATGAGCGTGGTCACGTTCTCTTCCATTTGCTGGCGGATGGCCTCACGGAGCGCATCGGTCGTTTCGGCCATCGTCGTCACCTGAACGCCCTTCAGCCCGCACGCATCGGCAACCTTGGCGTAATCAACGCCCTCGTTCAGTTCGGTGCCAACGAAATTGTCGTCGAACCACAGGGTCGAATTGCGCTTTTCCGCGCCCCATTGGTAGTTGCGGAACACCACCATAGTGGTGGCCGGCCACTCGCCGCGGCCGCATGCGGTGAGTTCGTTCATCGAAATCCCGAATGCACCGTCGCCGGCAAAGCCGACACAGGGCACATCCGGGCAGCCGATCTTTGCGCCTAGTATGGATGGCAGGCCATAACCACAGGGACCGAACAGACCTGGGGCGAGGTATTTCCGACCCTGATCGAAATCGGGATAGGCGTTGCCGATGGCGCAATTATTGCCGATGTCGGTGGAAATGATCGCCTCGCGCGGCAAGGCGGCCATGATCGCACGCCACGCCTGACGGGGACTCATACGGTCCGGCTCGCGATCTCGAGCCCGCTCGTTCCACGTCACGCCCTCATCGGAATCATCTTCGTGATCCATGGAGGTGAGCTGCTGAGCCCAACGCGACTTGGCCTGGCCAACCATCGCCAGACGTTCATCGCGCCCCGCATCACCGGCTGTGGGCGCAAGCGCAGCAAGAATCTGTTCCGCGACCATCCGCGCATCACCCTGGATGCCGACGGCAACCCGTTTGGTCAGACCGATACGATCGGCGTTGATGTCGACCTGGATGATCTTGGCATCCTTCGGCCAGTATTCGGTCTGGTAGGCCGGCAGAGACGAGAATGGATTGAGGCGCGTACCAAGTGCGAGAATGACATCCGCCTTGGACATCATCTCCATCCCGGCTTTTGAGCCGTTATAGCCGAGCGGACCACAGGCCAGAGGATGGCTGCCGGGGAAGGCATCGTTGTGCTGATAGTTGCAGCACACCGGCGCCGACAGTTTTTCGGCCAGTGCCGCAGACGCGCCGATAGCACCGGATAGCACCACACCGGCACCGTTGAGCATGACCGGGAATTTGGCTTCGGACAGCAGACGCGCCGCTTCCTTGATCGCCCGTTCCGATCCGCGCGGATGCTCGATATCGATGATCTGGGGCAGTTCGATATCGATGACCTGGGTCCACATATCGCGCGGCACATTGATTTGTGCCGGAGCCGAACCACGGTGGGCCTTGAGAATGACGCGGTTCAGGACTTCGGCAATCCGGGTCGGATCGCGGACTTCTTCCTGATAGCAGACACAGTCCTCGAACATCGCCATCTGTTTGACTTCCTGGAAGCCGCCCTGCCCGATCGTCTTGTTGGCAGCCTGCGGTGTCACCAGAAGCAGCGGTGTGTGGTTCCAGTAGGCAGTGATGATCGGCGTCACGATGTTGGTGATGCCCGGACCGTTCTGGGCGATCGCCATCGACATCTTGCCGGTTGCCCGTGTGTAGCCGTCCGCCGACATGCCGGCATTGACCTCATGTGCGCAGTCCCAGAACTTGATTCCAGCTGCAGGGAAGAGATCGGAGATCGGCATCATGGCCGAACCAATGATCCCGAACGCATGTTCAATGCCATGCATTTGCAGCACTTTCACAAAGGCCTCTTCGGTCGTCATTTTCATGGCATTTCCTTTCGATCAGTCGAATTGCATGTCTGAGTGAATTAGGCGCGCCGGTCTTCGAGAATCATGTCACTGGCTTTCTCGCCAATCATGATCGTCGGTGCATTGGTGTTGCCGCTGGTTATGGCCGGCATGATGGAAGCGTCCGCGACGCGAAGCCCCGAGATTCCGTGAACCCGCAAACGAGGATCGACCACGGCGTCCGGATCCTTCCCCATCCGACACGTGCTAGTCGGATGGTAGATGGTCTGACTCACCTTACGGGCAGTCTCCAGCAGTTCATCATCGGTCTTTGGGTCGTCGTTGGGCGTGTGCTCGCGGACGATGAAACGACCCAGAGCCTTGGTCTTGGTCATTGCCCGGGCGAACTTGACCGCACGAACCGCACAGAGCTGATCAGCTGTCGCCGAGAGATAGTTCGGCACAATCTGAGGGTGGTCTGCGGACTTTGGACTGGCAATATGGATGTTGCCGCGGCTCTCCGGCCGAAGCTGGCAGACCGATGAGGTAATGCCGGAAAAGCCGTGCATCTCGATCCCCGGCTTGTCGGCGGAAAGCGGCTGAAAGTGAAACTGGATATCGGGGGTCTCCAGACCCTCCATGGATCTCGCAAAAACCGTTACCTGACTTGCGCCTAGGCTCATGGGGCCCTTGCGGCGCAGGACATAGTTGATGCCAATGCCGAGCCGCGGCAGAAGCCTATTGATGGCGTCATTGAGCGTGGGAACATTGACCTCGTAGACCAATCGGATCTGCAGGTGATCCTGCAGATTCTCCCCTACACCGCGGAGTTCATGACGGATGGGAACACCGGCATTCTGCAAGACATCGCCCTTGCCGATGCCTGAGAGCTCAAGCAATTGCGGTGAACCGATAGCGCCGGCCGACAACACAACTTCGCCGCCGGGTCTGAGGCTCACACTTTGCTCCGCACCGTCGCGAACGTAGCGGACGCCGGTCACTCTCTGCTGGTCATCATCGGCGAATATCAGGCCTTGCGAATGCGCTCTGGTGACGACCTCAAGATTGGGTCGTTTGCGGATCGGATGAAGAAACGCACGTGCACTGGAACAGCGAAAGCCACGGTTGGCCGTCTGGTGGAAGTAACCGGCGCCTTCCTGCTGTTCGCCGTTGTACTCCTCAGTACGGGGTACGCCGAGTTCGACAGCCGCGTTTATGAAGGCTTCGGCAATATCGCTCTTGGCACGGATCCTTGAAACACAGAGCCCGCCGCTGTCGCCATGAATATCGGTATGCCCGTCCTCGTGGGATTCGCTTCGCTTGAACAGCGGCAATACGTCGTCCCAGCCCCAACCCAGATTGCCGAGCTGCGCCCAGTGATCGTAGTCCTGCTTCTGGCCGCGGACATACAGAAGACCATTGATCGAACTGGAGCCGCCAATCGTCTTGCCACGAGGCCAGTCGATCGAGCGGCCATTGAGGCCGGGGTCGGGCGCGGTCTTGTAGCACCAGTCAGTTTTGGGGTTGTGCAGGGTCTTGAAATAGCCGACCGGCACATGGATCCAGGGGTTCAGGTCCCAGCCGCCTGCCTCAAGCAGGATAACACGGATTGACGGATCGGCGCTCAGCCGGTTCGCTAGAACACAGCCGGCGGATCCAGCGCCCACGACGATGAAATCGGCTACCTTGTCCGTCATTACTCTCCCGGCCCCTGCCCTCAAACGTTTTTGTTTGTTTTTGGCTTGCCAAGCTGGGCGGAACATATATGATCATTATTGAGACCACAAGTCTCATTAATCAAATTTGGGATGGCAAATCCCAAGCGAGGAAACCGTAAGGGAGGAAACCCATGAAGCTCGCGGAAAAGTTGAGCGCTATATCACGTCGCGATCTGTTCCGGTTATCAGGACAGTTTGGTCTGTCGTCTACGCTGCTCGCAGCAGGATCGCTTGGCGGGGTGGTCAGTCTTGCGTCTTTGGCCAAGGCCGCTGAGTCGACCTACGAAAAGCGATTTGCAAAGGAGGCCAAGCACACGCTCAAGATGGGCGCTGCTGGCTTTAACCCACAGAACCTGTTGATCGAACGCGCGGGCGTGCTCGAGTTCCTGCGTGATCTGGAATCACGCACCGACGGCGAGATCCGCGTTGAGTTCATCGGCAACAACCAGATCTGCAACCAGCTATCCTGCGTTGAGAAGACCCAGCAGGGCATCGTCGACATGTATGCCGCCTCGACCCAGAACTCGGCCGGCGGCGCGCCCTACCTGAATGTGCTGGACTACGCCTATATGTTCCGCACACGCGCGGACCAATACTACTTCCTCTACAGCCCCGAGTCGCAGCGTATCCTGCGCGAGCCGTTCGAAAAACGTCACGGCCTGAAGTTCCTGTTCAGCCATGCGGAACTGCGCGGTATCCAGCTTGGTCTTTCCTGGGAAGACAAGGAGACCGTCACCTCCATCGAGCAGCTTTTCGGCACCAAGAACCGCGTCACGGGAACGCAGCTTGGCCGTATCGCCATGAACGCGCTCAATCTGAACCCGGTTCCCGTGGCCTGGGAAGAAACCCTTGATGGCCTGAAGCAGGGCCTCATCGATGGTGCCGAGACATGGGCGTCAGCCGTTGCCTACGCCAACATGTCACCGGTGGTCAGCCAGTGCGTTGATCTTCGCTTCTTCTGCGGCACCGAGCATACGGCGATGAAAGCATCAGTGTTCGATGGGCTGAGCGGCGAATTGCAGGATGCCGTGCTGGAATCCTCCTACCTCGCTCAGGTCCATGTTCAGGCCGCCAACGAAGCTGCACTTGTCAACACGGTTGGCTTCTCGACACCTCAGCTACCTGATACGATCTTCGCTCAAAACAACGTTCGCATGGCGAACCTGTCCGACGCAGAGATCAAGAAGGCGGAAGAGTTGTGCTCGCCTGAGTACCAGCCTCAGCTGTGGGAGCAGTGGCGCGAACGCATCAATGGCTGGGCCGGTGGCATCGACACCTACCAGGACATCTACAACGAAGTTCGAAAGAACCCGCATACGCTTGCGGAGAATGTCGAGCCACGTCGCTGGTGGAAGGCCTAGTTCGACGACCAATACGGTGGCCGGTCCCGCAAGGGGCCGGCCTGTTCTTGCGTAAAGACCGGCATCAAGCCGGCAGCGCGTTCAGGGGAGGAACGATATGTCCACAATGGCGGACATCGGCACGATTTTTTCGGCCGCGATGTCAGGAGACTCATTTGAAATCCGCAATGCGATCAGCTCAAACGCGGCCTATGTCCTAGGCACATTGATCGCGATTTTGGGCGGCCTTGCCATCCTCGGCATTTATCGTGCCGTGCCGTTCGTCGAGCGCCATCTGGAGCGCACGGTGATGGTCGGAAGTTATCTCAGTATTGCCTTCATTATCTTTTGGGGCGTGGTCGATCGGTTCATTTTTTCAAACCAGCAGCCATGGTCCACCACGATCCCACCGCTGCTGTTCATGGTCATGGCCTGGTACGGCGCCACCTATAACGTGCGCCTGCGCACCCACCTTAGCTTTTCAGAATTTCGCACCCGTATGGGGCGCGGCGGGCAATTCGCCTGCCTGATGC
>JBCDCP010000009.1:0-37014 GCA_039181495.1 Pseudomonadota bacterium
ACGTACCCCCCGGTTTTTTCATCACGAGCTACATTATTGCACATTGCAGGCGATAGCATGTGTGCGTCTGAGCACATGCCGATAATGCCGCATCTTATGCCAGCTTAGTAGATCGTTTTCTTCATATGGTCGGGATAACCCTTGTCGTAACTCTTGCCGTCAAAACCGGCATCGATTGAAGACAGAATCTCACCAGCCGTCGGCAGCGCGCTGCGTTCAACCCTTGAATCGGGATCCCAGAGTTTGGAGCGGTGCAGCGCCTTCTGGCACTGGAAGTAGACCTTGCGCACTGCAATCACGAGCACGGTCGATGGCGGCTTGCCTTGGATCGCCAAGCTGTCACGAAGCTCAGGGTCGAGGCTGATGGTTGCTGTTCCCGACACTCGCAGCGTTTCGCCGATACCCGGGATTAGAAAGATCAGCGCTATTTCGGGGTTGGCTATGATGTTGCGCAGCGAATCAAGGCGGTTGTTGCCCCGCCTGTCGGGCAGGAGCAGCGTTTTATTGTCTTGTATGCGGACAAAGCCAGGGGGATCGCCGCGCGGCGTGCAATCAAGCCCGTCTGGCCCCGACGTGGCCAGAATGCAGAACGGAGCCTTCTCGATGAATGGCCGATAGATGTCTGCCAGATGGTCCAGTTCCTTGGTGATCGACCGTGGATTGACGTTGCCGTAATGGGCCTCAAGTTCGGCAATGGTGTCGATTGATTGGCTCATATTCCACCCTCACCGGCACATCGGACTGCAATGTCAGCACCTGCACTTCTTCGAATACCATAGATGCATACCGGCGTAACTTTCCCTCGTTCGCGGGTATCGACAATCTGCCGTACCGCCAGGTTTGTGGGAGATTCAGGCAGGTTCGGCGAGGGCTGTTTCTTGATACTGGGCGGCGAGGTCACTGAATCGCTCGCCCTGGACGAGGATATGGCCGCGCATCAGATCCGAGGCATGCTCGGAATTGCCATCCTTGATCGCCTCGACAATGGCGCGATGCTCGTCAAGGGAATGACGCAACCGGTTGCGGGTGCGGAGTTGAAGCCGCCGGAACGCCGAAAGTCGGTGATGCAGTTCAGTGGCGCGTGCCGCCAGGAAGCTGTTGCCACCGGCCGCGTAAACGGCAAGGTGGAAGGCTTCGTTGGCGCAGTAATAGCGATCCGCGTCACCGGTCTCGAATGCAGCCTCGCAGGTGGCGCAGGTTGTCTCCAGACGGTCAATATCCTTGCCGGTTGCGCGGCGCGCAGCAAGCCGGACACACAGCGCTTCAAGTTCAGCCATGACCTCGAACATCTCAACCATGTCGCGGAGGCTCGGTTGGCTTACAAATGCGCCGCGGTGCGGGCGCAACTCGACCAGCCCCGCAGTGGCCAGGCTTTGGAGAGCTTCGCGAACAGGTGTGCGTGAGACGGCGAATCGTGCCGACAGGCCCATCTCATCAAGCTTGTACCCATTGGGCAGGGTGCCGGTGACGATCTCCTGTTCGAGTGTCTGGCGGATTCTGTCGGCCGGCCGCTGCTGCATGGCACTTGTCACCCGTGTTGCACAGTTGCCCGCTGTCGTAGTCTTGCTGCGAAGAGGAAGCGGGCCAGGACCCGCACTGTAGCCGAAAAAATTGTATACAAAAAGATTGACTTTGCATGCGAACTGGAAAACGCTGGGGTCCAGCTGTCTGAATTCGGGTGGCGGTACCTGACGAATGAACGTGTTGGGTCAAGAACAAATCGGGCTTTCGGTTCTACCGGAATTGATCGGGTCGGGTCTGCCATAGGCCGAAGCACCGTTCAGATGATAACCCGCCAATAGGCGGACTGAGAGAGGAAACAGACATTATGGGAATTCTAGACAAAGCGGGCTTTCGTGCCGCTGCGTTAGGTTTGGGTGTAGCGTCGCTCTTGGCTTTGCCTGCATCTGCCACGGAGCTTCGTTTATCTCATCAGTGGTCGACGGCGGATGTTCGTCATCAGGTGGCTGAGATTGTTGCCAACCACGTGGCTGAGGCCGATGTGGGGGTCGACATCAAGATTTTCCCCTCGAAGTCGTTGTTCAAGCCGCGCGAGCAGTACAAACCGCTCAGCCGCGGCCAGCTCGACATGACCGTGTTCCCGCTTGCCTATGCCGGTGGTCAGCGGCCGGAGTTCAACCTCACGCTGATGCCCGGCCTTGTGAAGAACCACGACCACGCCGCCCGGCTCAACGAGTCCTCGTTCATGGGTGAACTCGAGAAGCTGATGGCCGAGGACGATGTGAAGGTGCTGGTGCACGGCTATCTGGCGGGTGGCTTTGCCGGCAAGGATGGATGTATCACGAACCCTGACGATGTGCAGGGCCTGCAGACCCGGGCTGCCGGCAAGAGCTTCGAGCAGATGCTGGCGGGTGCCGGCGCATCGATTGCGTCGATGGCCTCGTCGGAGATCTACAACGCTATGCAGACCGGTGTGTTGCAGGCGGCCAACACCTCGTCCTCGTCCTTTGTGTCGTTCCGTATCTACGAGCAGGTCAGCTGCTACACGCCGGCCGGGGATGTGGCGCTTTGGTTCATGTATCAGCCGCTCTTGATGAACAAATCCGCTTTCGACGGGCTGTCTGCCGAACAGCAGGCCGCAATCATGGAAGGTGCTGCCAAGGCCGAAGCCTTCTACCTTGAAGAGGCCAAGAAGGCCGATGCGGCCGCCGCCAAGACCTTTGCCGACAATGGCGTAGAGATCGCCAATATGAGCGAAGAGGACTTCAACGCCTGGCGCGCGATCGCCCAGGAGACCTCCTACAAGGCGTTTCTTGAGAGCGTGCCGGACGGGCAGAAGCTGCTCGATATGGCGCTTTCGGTCGAGTAGGCCAGACCACCGAGCCGGGGCGGATCATGTGAGCCGCCCCGGACTTACCTCACCCGCTCACTTTGTCCCGGCGAATGTCCGCGAACCACGATCCGTGGATCCCGGAACCGGTGGCCCATGACCTCAATCGGGCCTCGATCGCGGGATCGCCCGACTCCCCTCAAGCCCCCTCAATGCTGGGAGCCCTGACCCATGGCCGGACCTGTTGACATCCGCATCGCGCCCCATGGCGACAATCCGGTCCTCCGGATCATAGGAGCGCTGTCCGCAGTGTGCGGGGTGATCGCCGCGGCCATGATCGCGATAGCGGTTCTGATCACCTGCCAGATGATCTTCGTGCGCTTTGTGCTCAACCAGTCGACCGTCTGGCAGACTGAAGCCGTGGTCTATCTCATGGTCGCCGCCACGATGATCGGCCTGCCTTACGTGCAGCGGGTGCGCGGTCATGTGAATGTCGATCTGCTGCCGCGCATGCTGCCGTTTGCTGCGCGCAAAGGTCTCGCCTTTCTGGTGCTTGGTATTGCCATTGTCACCCTCGGGGTGATGGCGTTTTACGGCTACGAGCTGTGGCATGTGGCGTGGGCGCGCGGCTGGACGTCGGACACGATCTGGGCGGTGCCGCTGTGGATCCCCTATCTGGCGCTGCCGCTCGGCTTCGGTCTCTACCTGCTACAGCTCTCAGCTGACCTGTTCGGCATGATGACCGATATCGAGGCGCCGTTCTCGCTCGATGATCATCTGCACGACCATGCCCATGAGCACGCAGACGAGAGGGCCGACTGATGGACCCGCTGCTGCTCGGCCTGATCGTTGCCATCGTCACCGTCGTCATCCTGTTCTCGGGCGTCTCGGTGGGCGCGGGGCTCTTGATCGTCTCGGCGCTGTTCCTGATCCTGTTTGATGGCTTGCGATCGCTTGAGCTGATGCCGGAGATCTTCTTCGGCAAACTCAACAACTTCGCGCTGCTCTCCATCCCGATGTTCATCATCATGGGCGCAGCGATCGCCTCGACCAGGGCCAGGGCCGATCTCTATGAGGCGCTGGAGCGCTGGCTGACCCGGGTGCCGGGCGGGCTGGTGATCTCCAATCTTGGCGCCTGCGCCCTGTTTGCTGCCATGTCCGGCTCGTCACCGGCCACCTGTGCTGCGATCGGCAAGATGGGCATCCCGGAGATGCGCAAGCGCGGCTATCCAGACGGGGTCGCGTCTGGCTCGATTGCAGCCGGCGGTACGCTTGGCATTCTGATCCCGCCCTCAGTGACGATGATCGTCTACGGCATCGCCACCGAGACCTCGATTGGCCGGCTGTTCCTGGCCGGTGTAATCCCGGGGCTTCTGCTGGTCGGGCTGTTCATGGCGTGGTCGCTGTACTCCACCTGGCGCTCGGGCTCGACCGAAGCGCTGTCGGGCCGGGTCTACAGCTGGCGTGAGAAGTTCGAGATCATGCCCCGCGTCCTGCCGTTCATCCTGATCATCCTCGGGGTGCTCTATGCTATGTATGGCGGCATCGCCACGCCGTCTGAGACCGCAGCTGTCGGCGCCCTTCTGTGCATGGCCATTGCCATGATCATCTACAAGCTGTGGAGCCCAAAGGCGATCTGGGTGGTGATGCGAGACTCAACGCGCGAGAGCGTGATGATCCTGTTCATCATCGGCGCAGCCGGCGTGTTCTCCTACATGCTCTCGAGCCTGTTCATCACCCAGTCTATCGCCGAATGGATCGGCACGCTGGATGTCAACAAATGGGTGTTGATGTTTGCCATCAACATCTTCCTGCTGATCGCGGGCTTCTTCCTGCCGCCGGTGGCCGTCATCCTGATGGCAGCACCGATCCTGCTGCCGATCGTCATCAGCGCCGGCTTTGATCCCTACTGGTTCGCCGTGGTGCTGACGATCAACATGGAGATCGGATTGATATCGCCCCCCGTGGGGCTCAATCTCTACGTCATCAACGGCATCGCACCCGATATCCCGCTCAAGACCATACTCAAGGGCTCGCTGCCCTACGTCGCATGCATGGTCATCGCCATTATCATTCTGTGCCTCGCACCAGGACTCGCAACATGGCTTCCCGATGTTGTCATGGGACCGGTAATAGGCTGATCTGATGATTGCGCGTGATGCAGATGAGGCAGGGATAATGAACCGTTCGAGAACACTCGAGGGACTGCTGTCGTCGCTGCTGGAGCGCGGGTCGCGGGCCTTGACCTTCGTGAATGCCGGCTGGCGCGATCAGCCGATCGAGGAGCTTTGCGAGGCACTCCTGTCGCAACGCGGTGAAGCGTCAGGCGTGTCGATGGCCGATGTTGTGCTGAGCCGCTATGCGGATCTCTCGAGTGAAGACAAGCTGGCCTTCTTTCAGGCGTTGGCTGAGCGCTTCGATATTGACGGGGAGGCGTTGCGGGGCATTGCGGAATCCTTTGCATCTGAACCCGACACGGCCCATCTGGTTGAGTTGCGGGTGGCCGCGGAACCAAGGCGCCAGGAATTGCTTCGCCGGCTCAATATGGCGCCTGAAGGGACTCTGCGACTTGTCCGCATGCGGGCAGACCTGCTTGGCTTCCTGAAGACGGATCCTGATCTGCGGCGCGTCGATCTCGATTTCGAGCACCTCTTTTCGTCCTGGTTCAATCGCGGCTTCCTGGTGCTGCGGCCGATCGACTGGCAGACACCTGCACACATTCTGGAGAAGGTGGTGGCCTATGAGGCCGTGCATGCGATTTCGGACTGGAACGATCTGCGCCGCCGCGTCCAGCCCGAGGACCGGCGCTGCTTTGCGTTCTTCCATCCGGCAATGGCCGATGAGCCTCTAATCTTTGTCGAAGTGGCGCTCACACGCGACGTTCCCGTTTCCATCCAGGCCGTGCTTAGCGAGGAACGTGAGGAATTGCCGGAGAACCGGGCTAACACGGCTGTGTTTTATTCGATCTCGAATTGCCAGAAGGGCCTCAAGGGTGTGTCCTTCGGTAGCTTTCTGATCAAGCAGGTGGCCGCTGATCTGCAGGCGCAGCTGCCTCAGCTGAAGACCTTCGTCACGCTGTCCCCGGTACCAGGATTCCGACGCTGGCTGGATAGTCAGGCCGAACAGCAGAGTCTTGCTGCTCGCGGCACCATTTCGCGCCTCGCTGTGGATGAGTGGCATCAGGATTCTGAGAAGGCGGCGGCCCTAAAAAGTGAATTGATGAGCCTGATGGCCAGCTACTTCTTGAACGCCAAGCGGGGCGATGGGCAGCCGGTCGATGCGGTTGCGCGCTTCCATTTGGGGAATGGTGCGGCGCTGCGGCAGATCAACTGGATGGCGGATCAATCAGCCAAGGGAATCGCTGAGTCCGCCGGCATGATGGTCAACTATGAGTACGACCTCGGCAGCATCGAAGCCAATCACGAGGCCTATGCCGAGCAGCGCCTCATCAAGACGACGAGCCGGGTACGCGGATTATTGCAGGGACGGTCATCAACGCCGGCACGCGACAACGGCCATGACGTGTCTTCCGCGGTCTGATCGGGCGGGCGTCTAGAATGAACGAGGAGATGGCGTGATGAGCAATCACCTGTTCGACGGGCTGTTGAGCCAGTGTGAACCTGGGCACATATTCGCTCATCTGCAGGATGGCCGGCGGTACACCTATCAGGATGTGCATGATGTTTCAGGGCGCTTCGCCAATCTGCTGCTTGCACGAGGGCTGACGCCCGGCGACAGGGTCGCTGTACAGATCCCCAAGTCCATCGAAGCGCTGATGCTCTACCTGGGCACAATCCGCGCCGGCGGCGTCTTCCTGCCGCTCAACACCGGCTATACCGCCACAGAGATCCGTTACTTCGTTGAGAACGCCGAGCCGACGATCTTTGTCTGCGATCCCAAACGGCAAGGCGAGTACGAGCCGCTTGCGCGGGAGTTGGGATTTCAGCTGGAGACACTCGGCGTTTGGGTTCCGCAGGACATGTCAGCAGGGAGTATCACCGATGCTGGCCATGACTTTCCAACCGCTTGCGAGACGGTGCCACGGGGCGCCGACGATCTCGCCGCGATTCTCTACACATCGGGTACAACCGGGCGCTCGAAAGGGGCCATGCTGACGCATGAAAACCTGCTGTCGAATGCACGTGATCTCATCGAATGCTGGCAGTTCACTGCTGAAGATGTGCTGATACATGCGCTGCCCATCTTTCACACGCACGGGTTATTCGTCGCGACCAATGTGACCTTGGCGGCAGGCGGGTCAATGATCTTCATGGCCGGCTTTGATTCCGACGCGGTCATGGAGGCGCTGCCGCGTGCAACATCGATGATGGGTGTCCCGACATTCTATACCCGGCTTCTCGACCATCCCAGGTTGAGCAAGGCGACAACCAAGCACATGCGTCTGTTTGTTTCTGGCAGTGCACCTTTGTTGGCTGAAACGCACATTGCCTTCGAAGAGCGCACAGGTCATCGGATTCTCGAGCGTTACGGGATGACCGAGACCAATATGAACACCTCCAATCCCTATGAGGGTGAGCGCCTGGCAGGCACGGTGGGTTTTCCTTTGCCGAATGTGAGCCTTCGGATTGCCGACCCTGAAAACGGAGCCGAATTGCCTCAGGGCCAAATCGGCGTGATCGAGGTTCGTGGTCCGAATGTCTTTGCCGGCTATTGGCGCATGCCGGAGAAGACAGCCGAGGAGTTCCGCGCCGACGGCTTTTTCATCACCGGTGACCTTGGTCGCATCGATGACGAGGGATACGTCCATATCGTTGGGCGGGCCAAGGACCTGATCATCTCCGGCGGCTACAACGTCTATCCCAAGGAAATCGAGCTTGTGCTAGACGATCAGCCGGGCGTTCAGGAATCGGCTGTCATTGGCGTACCGCATCCGGACTTTGGTGAGGGTGTGATTGGTATTGTTGTCGCCAAGGACGGTGCAAGGCTCGAAGAGGCACAACTGAAGGATGCCATGTCGGGCGCATTGGCCAAGTTCAAACAGCCAAAGCGGATCTATGTGCGCGATAGTCTCCCGCGGAATGCGATGGGCAAGGTCCAGAAGAACCTGCTGCGTTTAGACTATGCCGACACATTCAAGCTGACTGTCTCGAGCTAAGGTGCTGTGCCTAAGATAGGGGGGGGGGGCCTAGCGCTCGCGTAGTGCCTCGCTGCCCACACGCAATACCGGTTTCATCAAATAATCGAGCACGGTCTTCTTGCCGGTAAGAATGTCGACGGTTGCCACCATTCCGGGAAGAATCTCGATTGTCTCACCGCTCCGTGTCAGTCCACCGGCCTCTGTCTTGACGATGACCCGGTAGAATGTGTTGCCCTGATCGTCTTCAATGGTATCGGCGCTGATGCGCTCAACCGTGCCGCCGATGTCGCCATAGACCAGAAAATCATAGGCTGTGAGTTTGACGCTCGCCGCCTGCCCCGGTCGGATGAATGCGACGTCCTGCGGCCGCACCCGTGCTTCGATGAGTAACGTGTCGTCGAGCGGGGTGATCTCGACAATGTCGATGGCGGGCCGCACGACCGCACCGATCGTGGAAACATTAAGCCGGTTTACAATACCCCTTACCGGTGCGCGCAACAGTGTGCGTTTCACCCGATCGGCCGCACCGCGTTCGGTTTCTTCGAGAACCGCCAGTTCGGCCAATGCTAAAGCCAGTTTCTCGCGGGCCTCGGCACGGAATCTCAAATTGACTGCATCAACCCGGCGACGTGCTTCGTCTATTGCGGATTCAGCACGTGGCAGGGCGGCCTTGGTGACCTGCAACTGGCCTTTCGCCTCAGCGAACTGACGTTCAAGGCGCAACAATTCGATCTGCGGCACAGCGCCTCGGCTCGATAGGTTCCGGGTCAGTTCAACTTCGCGGTCAAGCGGCTCAAGGGTCGCCTGCAGCCTTGCTTCATTGGCACGCAGTTCACGCAACTCCTGCTCGCGCTGTAGGAGCTGTTGGCGCAGGATCTCGGTCTCTTCGATGCGTTGGGCCTGTCGGCTGAGAAAGGCTGCACGTTCGGCGGCCACCGAACTGCCGGCTTGCTCACTGAGCTTTGCAGCAAAGCTGACGGCGTCCTGTCCGTCAGCTTCAGCTTCGAGCCGTGAAATCTGCGCCTCGAGTGATCGCCGACGTGAGCGAACCTCGCCCAGCGTGGAGGCAAGGCCGGTATCATCGACCTCGATCAAGACCTGACCGGCCTCGACGAGATCTCCTTCGCGCACCCTGATGTCGCGGACAATGCCGCCATCGAGCGTCTGCACGACCTGGGTCTGTGAGGAAGGGATCACCTGGCCGGCCCCGGTCGTTGACTCCTCGACCGTGGCCCAGTTCGCCCAACCCAGGAATGCCGCGAACATCAATGCGATGACGATGATCTGGAGCCAGGCGCCATCGCCTCCGGGATGCTCGGTCGCTGCCCGGGCATCATTGGCGAAACGGAGGTCATCCTGGCTTGTCATCGATGTGTCCCTAAGGCGTCGGTGCCGTGTCGGTGCCAGGCGATGTGGCGCCTGTTGTCCTGCTGCGGGCGACTTTGTCCAATCGTTTGAGGATGTCTTTCGTCGGACCGTCCATGACGATCCGCCCCTGATCAATGACGATCAGCCGGTCCAACATTGGCAGAAATGCGCCGCGGTGGGTGCAGACGATGAGGGTTCGTCCTTCCTCCGCAACACTCTCCATTTCCGCAACCAGATGGGCTTCGGCCTGGCGGTCGAGTGTTGCTGTTGGTTCGTCAAGGAACATGACCGGCGGATTGCGGATCAGGATGCGCGCCAGCGCGACGGCTTGTTTCTGACCGCCCGACAGCCCGAGGCCACGCTCGCCCACCGGCATCATGAGACCAAGCGGATGGGTTTGTGTGAACTGATCAACACCGCAAAGCCGGGCGACGCGGGCAATGTCGGCATCTGTGGCATGCGGGCGACCCATGACGATGTTGTCGCGTACCGTACCGGCGAACACGTCGGCATTCTGCCCGACATAGCCCACAATCGATCGTAGGTCGGCGGGATTGTGGGCGCGCGTATCCGAACCTGCAACGATTATCGAGCCGCTGTCGGGCGCATAGAACCCTACCAGAAGCTTACCGAGCGTCGTCTTGCCCGATCCGATACGACCGACAATTCCCACCTTTTCTCCTGGAGCAATCGTCAGTGAAACATCGGAGACCGCCGGTGCGGATCCACCAGGATAGGTGAACGTGACATTGCGGAACTCGATCTGGGCCGGCCCGGCATCGAAGGCTTGCGCATGGCCCAGCGCCTCAGTCTCGAGCTTCATCAACTGGTTGATGCTGCGATAGGCGCCGGTCGCTTGCTGAAGCCGCACCAGAGTCATGGCGATGTTGGCAAGCGGCGCCAGAACGCGGCCAGCGAGGATATTGGTCGCGATCAGACCACCGATTGTGATGGTGCCGGCGGCAACAAGAAAGACGCCCCAGACAATGATGATCACGCCGACGGACTGCTGGATCGATGTCGTGAGGTGCAAGACCAGGGAAGACCATGTCCGGGTCGAAGTGCCGGCGCGGACATTGGCGGCGACCGAGTCCTCCCATTTTCGCTGCATGACACCCTCGGCGCCCGCCGCACGAAGCGATTCAAGACCGACCAGTCCCTCGACCAGGACGGCGTGGCGGCGATTTGCTTCGGCCTGTGTTCGCGCGATGGCCTGGCTCAGCGGTACTCGCGCGACCAGCGTGATCAGCAGGACGATCGGTACCGCGATCAGGGGCACAAGCGCGAGCGGGCCGACAAGAAACCAGATCGCCGCGATAAACACGAAGATGAACAGGAAATCGGTGGCTGCAATTACTGTCTGCGAGGTGAAGACCTCGCGGATCGTATCGAATTCGCGAACCTGGCTCGCCAGGACGCCAGTAGCGGCGTGATGCTCTGTTGTGCGTAATCGCATGAGCCTCGCAAAAAGCTCGGACGCGAGTCGCATGTCGATCCGCCGCCCTGCCCGATCGAGCACGAGGCCGCGCAATTGCCGCAGAATCAGGTCGAAGAAGAGTGCGATGGCGACGCCGAGCGCGAGGGCAATCAGCGTGGGTACCGCAAAGTTGGGGATCACGCGGTCATAGACATTCATGATGAAGAAGGGCGAGGCCAGTCCCAGAAGATTGATCATGAACGCGGCGATGATCACTTGCAGCCAGGATGGCCAGGCACGCCTGACGGGGCCGAAGAACCAGTGTCCGGATGGTTCCGGCAGAGCTTCCGCGGCTGCGCCGAAACGCCGGCCCTGGGCCCGAGCATTTGACTCTGGCGTTATGAAGAACAGCTCGCCCTCGCGTGCGGCTGACAGCGCCTTGAGTTCGATCTTGCGGATCCGTCCCTTGCCGATGGGGTCGTAGATCTCAGCCCGGCCCTCCGAGCCCTCGATAGAGAGCACAACGCAGGCTTTGCCCGATCTGAGGGGAACAATGACCGGGAGCACGACAGCTGGTATTTCGGTCAAGGCAACGCTACGCGGTTCAGCGATCATAGCGAAACTGCCAGCCGCGCGCGGAATGAGTGCGGGGGTCAGCCTGCCATCCTGCATTGGCAGGCCGGCCAATGCGCCCTGGCGCGAAAATGGTAGCGCGAATTCACGCGCAACGAAGTCGAGGCATTCGATGAGCGGATCAGAAGATGAAGCGGCCGATGTTTGCTCGGGCAGCCGATCGCTACCATTGGTCTTCGCTGCGTCACCGGAGCTGGATGTGCCGTTGCCGCGCCCCCGCATCAGCCGTCAATCCTGCGTTGCACACATGTTACTCGGCGCGAATCCTAGCAACTGGGCGCGGAATAAGCGAGACATTCCAATCCGCTGCGGGTTCAGCAGCTTCCCGGGCTGAACAGATTCGTCCCTACGGGTAACGTCAAAACTCGGTGGCCGTGAAGGCCAGGTCTAGCCGGCCCGGCCATGGTTGGACATTGTTGTCGGACGATTTTACCGCTAACCGAGAGCGTGATCTCGGGGATATCACTATGCACCGACTACTGAGTGCAGTGTTTAATAGCAGCCAACTGGTCCGCCTGGTTGGACTGGTGCTGCTTGCGGCCATGATCATGCTGCGCCTCTGGGATCCTGCACCTTTGGAGGTGCTGCGGCTCAAGACGTTCGACACATTTCAGCGGATTAAGCCCAACGACAATCCGGCGCGCCCGGTGGTGATCGTTGATATCGACGAGGAATCGCTGGCAGCGAAGGGCCAATGGCCCTGGCCTCGAACTCTGATCGCCGAAATGATGGATAACATGCGTCAGGCCGGCGCTGTTGCCGTCGGACTGGATATCATCTTTGCCGAAGAGGACCGAACCTCACCGGCGCTCATTCTTGAAAGTGCCGTTGGTGTCGATGACCAGATGCGGCAGCAGCTTCTGGCGATGCCGAGCAACGACACCGTTCTTGCACAGGCGATGGGACGTGGGATCGTGGTCGTCGGGCAGTCCGGTTATCATCGGGCCTTGGAGCGACAGGATAGCTTCGACGTTCCAAGCCCACCGCTGGCGACGCTGGGCGGTGATCCAAAGCCGTTTCTGCTGCATTACCCCGATCTGTTGCACAACATCGAGGAGTTGCAGACGGCTGCCAACGGTGGCGGCGCTCTGACGTCCAATTCGGACGCCGATGGCATTACTCGCCGTGTTCCTCTGGCGATCGTTGCACGAGACCGGATCTACGCAACGCTCTCGGTTGAATTACTACGCGTTGCGGCGGGAAATCGGCCACTGATCATCCGGACCAATGATGCCGGTATCGAGGAAATCAACGTCGCCGGACTGTCGATTCCAACCGATGAATCTGCTCGTGCATGGGTGCGGTTTTCCGAATCCGATCCCGCCCGTTACGTATCGGCCGCCGGTGTCCTAGATGGCGAAGCGCAGGCGCTTGCGCGGCTCAACGGCAAGATCGTGCTGGTGGGAACATCGGCGCTCGGGCTGTTCGACATCAAGGCGACTCCGCTTGATCCGGTCATGCCGGGTGTCGAGGTTCATGCCCAGCTGATCGAGAACATCCTAACCAAACAGCATCTCGTTCGGCCGAATTTTGCGATCGCCGCCGAACTGCTGGCCGCTTTCCTGGTCGGTCTGTTCATTATCGTCGTGGTGCCGTTTCTGCCGGCGATATACACGTTGCTATCGGGCGTCGTGGTCAATGCGGGCATCATCGGCGGCAGTTACTGGTTGTTTGCTGACAGGTCGTTTTTGATCGATCCGACGTTTCCGCTGCTAACCAGTGCGGTCGTATTCGGTGCGCTCGTTTTCTACAGCTACATCCGGGAAGAGTCCCAGCGCCGCGAGATCCGGTCGGCGTTTCGCCAGTATCTTTCGCCTGATGTGGTCGAGCAGCTCGCCAGTGATCCCTCCAAGCTCAAGCTCGGCGGCGAGACCAAGGAGATGACCATCCTGTTCTCCGATGTACGCGGGTTCACCAGCATCTCGGAGGAATACAAGGACTACCCTGAGGCTCTTACGGAGTTGATCAACCGGCTACTGACGCCTCTGTCCGAGGCTGTCGTCCGCCATGGGGGGACGATCGACAAATACATGGGCGACAACATCATGGCGTTCTGGAATGCGCCACTAGACGACGAAGCCCATGCCAGCCGGGCGCTGAGTGCGGCACTGGAAATGCTGGCGACGCTGGAGACACTCAATGCACAGATCGTCACCGAGACCACGCCGGACGGCAATCCCACTCAGCCATTTGCGATCGGCGTTGGCCTTAATACCGGTGTCAATGTGGTCGGCAACATGGGGTCAGACCTGCGTTTCGACTACACGGTTCTCGGCGACAATGTGAACGTCGCATCGCGGCTAGAAGGGCAGACCAAGAGCTATGGCGTCGGCATTCTGGTTGGAGAACGGACCGCGGCGCTTGCCAGTGACCAGTTCATCTTGATCGAGGTCGATCTGGTGCGCGTTAAAGGTAAGGCGGAACCGGAGCGGGTCTTCACCGTTCTCGGAAAGTCCGAGCCAAACGATGGCGGTGGATTCGATCGTTTGGCTAACGCCTTTGCCGCAATGCTGGAACACTATCGCAACCAGGATTGGGACGAAGCGGAAAAGCAGCTGAGAGTGGCACGTAAGGCCGATGGCGGCGGCCAAATTTCTGGTCTTTTGAACGTCTATCAAGGTCGCATTGCCTCTTTTCGCGAGGCACCGCCGCCAAAAGGCTGGGATGGGGTGTTTACAGCGGCAACGAAGTAGCTGCCCGCGAATGAACCATCACACTGTCGGCGCTGTTGTCTGCCGAAATGGCAGTCAGACGGTCAGCTCCATGCCCTGGCGTGCGAACAGGCTGCCGGGCATCTCAGCGTCGAGCTTGAGCTGCAACGCGTCGAATTCCTCATCGGTGCGCAATGGCCGGTGGTGCATTGCGGCCAACTGGCTGACATTGGCCGCCTTGCAGATCCGAACGCCTTGCTCCCAAGTGGAATGTCCGAAGCCGACATAGTTGGGATACTCAGCATCGGTGTACATGGCGTCGAACACCATCAGATCGCTGTGGCGTACGAACTCGATCAATCCGGCTTCGGGACCCTCGGCAGCATGCTCATGGTCGAACATGAGGCAGACGGTCCGGCCACCATGCTCGATACGGTAGCCTGTTGCGCCACCGGGATGGGTCAAACCGAATGTCTTGATCGTAATGCCTTCATACGGCTTGAGCGTCTCGGTCTGCTGAAAGTCCTGATACCGGACTTCGGCATTCCACCGCTCAGGACCAACAGGAAAATAGGGCTGAACCATCAGACCTTCGAAGAACCGTTTTGTCGCGCCGGCCTGGTTCAGGTGGCCGGACCACACCCGAACCTCGCAGCCCGGCCTGTAAAGCGGATAGAAAAAGGGTATGCCCTCGACATGGTCAAAATGGGCGTGACTGAAGAAAAGATCGAAATTCTGGTGACCGTCGCGCACGAGCTGATTGCCCAGTACCCTGATGCCGGAACCTGCATCAAAGATGAGCACGCGCGTCCCACAACGCACCTCAACGCAAATGGTGTCGCCACCATAACGCATGAAGGCCGGATCGCCGACGGCGATAGATCCGCGGACGCCCCAGAAGCGCACCGATATGGGTGAAGAACTCATCGCACCCCGCAAGTACCGCTAGGACATATCGGCGTCGTGTTCCTGTATCGCAAGCGGAATTTGATTGAAGGTGAATTTCTGCGCGACAACGTCAGCGGCAATAGGGCGTCCGGTTGCGCCGTTTGGCCATGTCGAGATGCAGGTGATCGTCATGGAAATCGTCTGCCCCGGGGCCAAGAACCGTCATGAACGGCCCGCAGGCCGAGGCGCGGATCTCGCGCTGGAATTCCGCCATGGGCGAGCCCGGTAGGTGAGTGGGGCCGGGGTCAAGTTCGACCTTCGGCTCTGGCTCGTTGTCGGTGTCGCTCTGAGGCGTTTCGCCGTCTTCGGCCTCGATGTCGTCAGGAAGATTGTCCTCGCCATCGATCGGGAGAACCGGGATCGCGCGCCCGTCCTGCAAGACAAAGGCGCGGATATCAAAGGCATTGGCCGAGGCATGTTCAGACAGTCTGGCCCCTGGCTGATGGTTGCGGGTACGGCAGGCATAGGACACGCCAGGAGGGAGTTCTGCCAACGGGCTTCCAAAATGCCGCGTTGCGGCCTGGTCCACGGACTCGCCGAGCCACCGTGCCAGTGCGCCGGTCATGGCGCAGGACAAGCGGGTCTCGCCGGCAATCGGGATCGCGCGCGCGGTGCCGAGCGCGGTCACGAGCAAGACATCGTTGCGACCGCAGACACCCTCGGAGATGGGTGGAGCAACCTCTGCTTCGACAATCAGGCCGTCAATGCTGCTGCCGCATAACTCGGCTGGGTTCGCGGCGAGGGGCTTTGCAGCCTCTTCCGGTTCGTGCACCACGCGGCGAGGTGGTGCGGGTGGTTTCAGCGGCAGCGTCTGATGGAATAGCGGCGGCAATGGCGGCGACTCCGGCAAACCCGATGCGTCGGCCCGCCATGGAAACAGGACCGTCATGGCGAAAAACGCTGCAAGGATTCGGTGCGGAGTTCTCAAGAAAACGCCTCTCGCAGATCGAGCGTTGCTTCTTTGCCGATCGAGTCAAAGTTCTCGTCGAGCCATTCTGACGCGCTGTCACGCCCGATGTCATGCAATTGCCGGAAGAACCGCCAACTGGTGTCGAGCTTGGTGCTTGAGCCGAACTTCTGCAGTGCGCTGTCGGCATCGATCCGGTGCATCCGGTTGCGGCTGTACTGCTTTGCATCGAGCCGTCGCTGATCGAGCAGCCGGTTGACGAAATCGATCGCGCGGAACTCGCGCAGCATCGATGCATTGAATGTGATCTCGTTGATGCGTTCGGCAATATCGCGGCTTGTTGTTGGAAGTTCGTCTCGATAGATCGGATTGATCTGCACCAGCAGGATGTCGTTGCAGGTCGTTTCGGTGAAAAACGGGTACAGCGCGGGATTGCCCATATAGCCGCCATCCCAGTAGGCCTCACCATCAATTTCGACAGCCTGAAAGATCAGAGGCAGGCAGGCGGATGCCATGACGGCGTCGGCTGTGACATCAGCTCCGCGGAACAGCTTGATCTTGCCGTTGCGTACATTGGTGGCAGAGATGAACAGCTTGATGTCCTTGCAGCCGTGAACCTGATCGAAATCGACCAGGCTTTCGAGTACCTCGCGTAGCGGATTTATGTTGAGCGGATTGAAGGTATACGGCGAGGCAACCTGCGAAAACGCATTCATCATGCCGAAGCGATCCATGCCCGGCAGTTTCCAGAACCCGAATATCGTATCGATGATTGCGTGAGGCGCACCGGGGATGCCGGACTCACGGCTGACGCCTTTCCAGAATTCTGCCAGCTTCTCGCGTGCGCCGTCCGCGCCGCCTCGGGCATAGCCATCGGCCAGGACCACAGCATTCATCGCGCCTGCACTGGTGCCAGAGATACCCTCGATCGACAGGCGGCCATCTTCCAGCAGCCGGTCGAGCACACCCCAGGTGTAGGCGCCATGTGCCCCACCACCTTGCAGTGCAAGGTTGATAGGCTTGGTGTTCGGTCGCGCAGATTTTCGTGCTCCACGGCGCACGCGCTTGACCGCGGAACTAATGGGACCAGCCATTTTTGTTGCGTCCTGACGCTAGGTATCGCGCTCACGCCCTATTGGGCGGTGAAACCGCCATCGACGGTCAGGTTGGCGCCGGTGATCTGGGCAGCCGCATCAGAGCACAAGAACAGCGCCGTTGCGCCGCACTGCTCCGCAGTGACGAATTGTTTGGTCGGTTGCGCCTCGAGGAGCACTTTGCTGATGACCTCTTCGCGGGTCATGTTGCGGGCCTTCATGGTGTCGGGAATCTGTTTTTCGACCAGCGGCGTCCAGACATAGCCCGGCGATATGCAGTTACAGGTAACACCATGTTCGGCAACTTCGACGGCGACAGTCTTGGTCAACCCGGCCAGACCATGTTTGGCTGCGACATAAGCTGACTTGAAAGGTGAGGCGACCAGCGAGTGGGCAGATGCGGTGTTGATGATCCGGCCCCAACCCGCCTTCTTCATCCCGGGAATTGCAGCCCGAATGGTGTGAAACGAAGACGTCAGATTGATCGCAATGATCGCGTCCCACTTCTCGACCGGAAACTCCTCGATGGGCGAGACGAACTGGATTCCGGCATTATTGACGACAATATCGACACTTCCGAATTCTGCTTCAGTGCCGGAAATCAATCCCGCTATCTCGTCCGGTTCCAGCATGTTGGCACCGGAAAAGCGCGCTTCGCCGTTGCCGGTCTCGCGGATTTCAGCCAACGGTTCGGCATTCTCTTCCTCGCTGCCGAGCCCGTTGATGACAACATGCGCGCCGGCGCTGGCCAGAGATTTTGCGATGGCGTGGCCGATGCCGCTGGTCGAACCGGTCACAACGGCTGTCTTGCCGCTCAAGTCTGGCAGGGGACTTGTCATCTCTCGGCTCCTAGGGTTGGACAAATTGAGCTGAGCGGTTATTGCACTGCAACAAAGCCGGGGTAAAGGCCGATTTGGGAACTGAAATTCGTTCAGCATAATCCGCGCAGACCTCGGGAAGACCAGTATTCCCAAATCTCGTCATTTGGGCCAATCTGCGCAGTGGAGCGTTTGCTTGCGTCAATCCGATACTGGGCTGATGGAGCGATCCGACTTGAGGACCATAAATGTCTGACGTCATGATGACGGAACCGCTGGCCGATCTTGAGGCGTCAGAGCTCAGTACCTCCGATATGGATGAGGAGTTCGGTCCCGCTGAACGCCGTAAATCAATTCCCGTCCAAGTCGGCAATGTGACCGTTGGCGGTGTTGGACCTGTCGTTGTGCAGTCGATGACCAACACCGATACAGCGGATATCAGTTCAACGGTGAAGCAAGTCCTCGACCTTGCCCGTGCCGGTTCGGAGATTGTCCGAATCACGGTGGACAGAGATGAGTCCGCTGCTGCGGTCCCCTTTATCCGGGAGCAACTTGATATTTTGGGCTGCGATGTTCCGCTGGTCGGCGACTTCCACTACATCGGCCATAAGCTGCTGGAAGATCATCCAGCTTGTGCGGAGGCGCTTGGCAAGTACCGTATCAATCCCGGCAATGTTGGCTTCAAATCCAAGAAAGACATCCAGTTTGCCTCGATCATTGAGAAGGCGATCGAATACCGCAAGCCGGTTCGCATCGGGGTCAACTGGGGCTCCATGGATCAGGAATTGCTGGCCGATCTGATGGACCAGAACGCCAAACTGCCCAATCCGAAATCGGCGCGGGCGATAATGCATGAGGCGCTTGTCACGTCCGCTCTCGAATCCGCCCAATATGCCGAGCGTCTGGGTTTGGGCGCGGAAAAGATCATCATCTCCGCAAAGGTCAGCCAGGTCCAGGACATGATCAGGGTCTACTCGATGCTGGCTGATCGATCCGATTATGCCCTCCACATGGGGTTGACCGAGGCTGGTATGGGTTCGAAGGGCATTGTGGGATCGAGCGCTGCCCTGGCTGTCCTGTTGCAGATGGGGATTGGTGACACAATCCGGATTTCGCTCACTCCAGAACCGGGCGGAGAACGTTCACTCGAGGTCAAAGTCGGTCAGGAAATCCTGCAAACCATGGGCATGCGCAATTTCGTGCCAGTAGTCGCGGCTTGTCCCGGCTGCGGACGAACCACCTCGACCTTGTTTCAGGAGCTTGCCAAGGACATAGAGACCTTCCTGCGTGATGAGATGCCGGTCTGGCGGGACAAATACCCTGGCGTTGCCGATCTCAATGTGGCGGTCATGGGTTGTATCGTGAATGGGCCGGGCGAATCCAAGCACGCCGATATCGGCATTTCCCTGCCTGGTACTGGTGAACAGCCAACCGCGCCTGTCTTTATTGATGGCAAGAAGGCTCTAACGCTACGCGGGGCTTCGCTGGCTGATGATTTCAAGAAGATCGTGATCGACTACATCGAGGAACGGTTCGGGTCCTCGGCCTAGTGCTGCGCGCTAGACCAATCCCTCGCGCAACAGGTCCTGCAGGTGGACCACACCGCTGATTCCACCATCATCGCCGGTGACGAACAAGACATTCACTTTCCGGTCCTGGCACATTTTCAGCGCGTCCACGGCGAGACTGTCTTCCTCAATCCGCAAGGGGTTGGTCGACATCAGGGTCGCCGCGGTCTTGCCGTCCACAGTGCCGTCCGCCATGCCGCGCCGAACGTCGCCATCCGTGACCACGCCATTGATGATGCCATTGGCATCACTGACACCGCACACGCCGCGGCCACTTTCGGTGATGGCGCTGACGACTTCGGCGATGGATGCGTCCGGCAGCACGTGGGGCACACGGCGAAGCTCCGGTTTCTTGTCCATGAGCTCCGACAGCCTCATGAGCTGTGCACCGAGTTTGCCGCCTGGATGAAACTGGGCGAAATCGGCAGGACTGAAGCCTCGAGCTGTCAGGAGGCTTGCCGCCAGAGCATCCCCGAGTGCCAGCGTCATCGTCGTCGACGCCATTGGTGCGAGCGACAGCGGGCAGCCTTCCGGTGCATCCGGCAGAAGGAGGACAACGTCGGACAGGCTGCCGAGTGGAGACGTGGCATCGCTGGTTACACCAATCACAGGCACGCCGAATCGCCGGCAGTACTGCAGAACAGGCTGCAACTCGTCGCTTGCACCGGATTTGGAGATGGCGAGCACCGTGTCCCGTTCCGAGATCATGCCGAGGTCGCCATGGGCTGCCTCAGCGGCGTGAACGAACATTGCCGGTGTGCCGGTCGAAGCGAGCGTTGCGGCAATCTTCTGGCCGATATGCCCTGACTTGCCGATTCCGGTAACGATCAGGCGACCTGTATTTCGCTGAAGAATCAGTGTGACCGCTGAATCGAAGTCCGCGCTCAGGCTGTCATACAGGACGTTGAGGGCCGCAATTTCCGTGGCAATCGTCTCCCGACCGTGGTCGCGATGCTGTACGTTGCCGTGATCGGCCGAGCTGGAGGCTGTTTGCTTCATGGCCGCTAGATAACCCCTTCGCCTGCCAAACGCCATCGGCGATGGCATGACGGATTCATCTGACACCAAAAGGTGGTTCCGCCAGAACGCTTCTGACGGTGTGGTCGAGGCTGCCGCCTTCGAACCGGTATCCGGTAATTCCGGCGCGGTACGCCGCTTCGACGTCGCTTTCTTTGTCGCCAATCATGAAGCTCTGGGCGGGGTCAAGGCCATGTTCGCTCAGGCCACGCAGAATCATGCCGGGATTAGGTTTGCGATCGGGATGATCGGGGTGGCGAAACTGATCAACCACAGAATCGGGATGGTAGGGGCAGACATAGAAACCGTCGATCCGTCCACCGGCTTCAGCAATCTTATCGGCTAGTGCACGATTGAAACGGTCAACTGCATCAAGGTCGAACATACCGCGGGCGACACCTGACTGATTGGACACAACCAGGACTGCAAAACCGACATCGTTCAACCGTCTGACCGCTGCGTCTGCACCGGGAACCAGAACCAATTCCGCAGGATCGTTGGGAAAGCCGGTATCCATATTAAGGACGCCGTCGCGGTCAAGAAAAGCTCCGCGCCGCGCGTTATCGGCCTTGTTTGTTCGCGATTGCGCCATGGTTGGCAGGTTGTTCCAATTGGCGCGGGACAGCGCCCTGTCAGTTTGTTATTCGGGCGGGTCATGACCGATGCCCAAGACAAATTCAAGCAGTGGCTGACCGGCACCGCGCTGCCCTTTTGGGCTGCGCGAGGGTTTGACCCATCCGCAAGGCGTTTCGCTGAACGGCTTGATGTTGATGGCGCTGCAGTCCAGGATCTGCCGTTTCGATTGATGGTCCAGGGTCGCCAGATAGCAAGTTTCGCCATGGCCTCGCTGAACGGTTACGGCCCTCCAGAATGCGTGGAGATGGCGCGGCTGGTCTGTGGCACGATGATAGAGAACTACTGGAGTGCTGATGGCCGACCCGGTTGGGTGTTCTCGCTCGACAGCGACGGCACGGTGGCCGACCCGACCCGGGACACCTATGCCCATGCCTTTGCCTTGTTTGCCTTGGCCTGGGCAAGCCAACTCGAACCGGGAGACTCGAGCGTCCGCGCCGAGTATCACCGTCTGGCTGCGGAGACGCTTGATTTTCTCGATGAGGAAGCGGCAGTTTCAGGGACGGATTTTCAGGGTTATCGCACAGCCTTGCCTGATCCCGGCGGTCTTTCGCAGAACCCGCACATGCATCTGTTCGAGGCCTTGCTTGGCTGGTTCGAGGTCAGCGGTGAATCGGAATTCTTGTCACGCGCAAAGGCCCTGGTCGATCTTGCGCTAGAACGCATGATCAATCCAACCAGTGGAGCGCTTTTTGAGTCCTACCAAAATGGCTGGGCGCCTCGATTGGACCCACTAGAGCGCATCATCGAGCCTGGCCATTGTCATGAATGGGCATGGTTGCTGCTGCGCTATGGGCGGCTATCCGGTCAGGACATGCTCGAGCCGGCGGAGCGGCTATACCGGTTTGCTCTCAGCCATGGCGAGGACGGCGATCATATGGTGTTCGACCAGCTACTCGCCGATGGTAAAGTGCATAAGGCAGGCAAACGAATCTGGCCGCAAAGCGAAGCGCTGAAGGCCGATGCGGCGTTTGCGCGCCTTGGTGATCCGGATGCCGAAATGCGAATTTCACGACGGATCGCTGCCCTGTTCGATAGTTTTCTTGACCGACCTGTCTCAGGCGCCTGGATAGACCACTTTGACGCCAGGGGTGCGGCAAAGGTCGACTACATACCGGCCAGCACGCTCTACCATCTGGCGTTCACGGTCGAGGCACTGGATCCCGATGCCCAGACCTCGGCCTGCAGGTGACAACTGGGTCCAGGTGACACCAGAGCCTAAGTGCGACCAGTGTCGTTGGCCTGATAGTAGGCCCGATACCACTGAACAAAATTCTCGACACCTTCTTCGATAGGTGTGTTGGGTCGGAAGCCGACAGCATGCTGCAGTGCATCGATATTGGCATAGGTTGCAGGTACATCTCCGGGCTGCATGTCCATCATCTGTTTTTCTGCCTTCAGGCCGAGCGCGCCCTCGATGGTCTCAATCAGTCTCATCAGTTCGACGGGCTGATTGTTGCCGATATTGTAGAGCCGATACGGCGCATAGCTGCAGGAGGGATTCGGGCTGTCGCCTGACCACTCCGGGTCCGGTGTCGCTGTGGTGTCAGACGTCCGTATGACACCTTCGACGATGTCGTCGATATAGGTGAAATCGCGCTGCATCTTGCCGTGGTTGAAGACCTGGATTGGCTGGCCCGCGAGGATTGCGCGGGTGAACATGAACATCGCCATATCCGGCCGGCCCCACGGGCCATAGACCGTGAAAAAGCGCAGGCCGGTGGTCGGTAGACCGTAGAGATGGCTGTAGGTGTGGGCCATCAGCTCGTTGGATTTCTTGGTCGCTGCGTAGAGACTAACTGGGTGATCGACATTGTCTTCCACCGAGAACGGCATCCGGGTGTTGGCACCATAGACCGAGCTTGATGAGGCGTAGGTCAGGTGCCGGGCGTCGTTGTGCCGACAACCCTCCAGGATGTTGACGAAGGCAACCAGGTTGGCCTGCACATAAGCGTGTGGGTTGACCAGCGAATGTCGCACGCCCGCCTGTGCCGCGAGGTGGATGACGCGCTCGGGCCGGTGCTCGGCAAACAGCTCTGCAACCGCGTCGGTGTCGGCGAGATCGAGCCTTGCGAATGTGAAATCCGATCGGTCACCGATCTCACGAAGCCGCGCTTCCTTAAGCGTCGGGTCATAGTAGTCGTTGACGACGTCAACGCCGATGACCGGCCTGCCGAGCGCGAGCAACCGCTGACAGGTATGAAAGCCAATGAAGCCGGCTGCGCCGGTGACAAGTGTGGGGCGTGTCATGGTCGGATCATTTTGCTTTCACCGGCGACAGATTTCATAGCCGATCGGTCACAATGGCCGGGTCAAGCGCCGATTTAACGTCGAACAGGACACGGTCGTTGGGGTCGCGAAACAGCGCCAGCAACTGGTTATTGCCAATCGATTTGAAAGCATCATGCGCCACCGCGAGGACTACTGCGTCATAAGTGCTTTCGGCCGGTGAATCGATGTCTGGCGGCAATATCGTGTAGCCGTATTCTTGCTCGACCTCGTCCGGTGATACCCATGGGTCCCAGATGTCCACATCGACCCCGAAGGACTGCAATTCGCTTACAATGTCCGCTGCCTTTGAGTTGCGGATATCGGGGCAGTTCTCCTTGAAGGCGATACCCATAAGCAGGATACGCTTGGGACCGCTATGCCCGTTGCCAGCAAACAGTGCCCTGAGCACGCGGCGGGCGATGTGTGCGGCCATGCCGTCATTGACCCGGCGGCCAGCGAGGATCAGCTCGGGAAAGACATCGACCAGCTTGGCCTTGTGGCAGAGGTAATAGGGATCGACGCTGACGCAGTGACCGCCAACAAGACCGGGCCTGAAGTTGAGAAAATTCCACTTCGTCGATGCCGCTTCGAGCACACGCGTGGTGTCGATGTTTAGTCGGCTGCACAACATGGCCACTTCATTGATCAGTGCGATATTCACATCGCGCTGGGTGTTTTCGAGAACCTTGGCCGCCTCGGCTTCCATGATTGAATGGGCGCGATGAAGCCCTGCGTCGACAACCGCGCCGTAGACTTCTTCGAGAACGTCGAGTGCCTCAGGTGTGCTGGCTGAGATCACCTTCACGATAGTGGTCAGCCTGTGGGCTGGGTCACCGGGATTGATCCGTTCAGGGCTGTATCCAATGGCGAAGTCGTCGTTGAGGGCCAGGCCGGAGTGCCGTTCGAGAATGGGGACACAAACCTCTTCGGTCGCGCCGGGATAGACCGTGGATTCATAGACCACAATGTCGCCGGCCTTGAGCGCGGCAGCGACGGTCGCCGTGGCAGCCTCGACGTAGCTCATATCCGGATTTTTGGCGTCATCAATCGGGGTCGGAACCGTGACGATGTAGAAGTCCGCGTCTTTCAGATCGGCCTGATCGTCGGTGAACCGGACGTTCGCCAGGTCATAGGCGTCGAGATCGACCTCGCGGGTAGAATCACGGCCATCGCGTAACTCCGAGATTCGGCGCCCGCTGACATCGAAACCGATCACGGGGAATTTGCGGCTGAGCTCGCAGACCAGCGGCAGGCCAACATAACCAAGGCCGATAACGGCAATCTTCCGGTCGGTCATGGGTGGGTTGATCCTGTCAGGGTTTCGTGGTCGTGGTCGGCTCAGCGCGCCTGTCTACACGTAAACGGCGCCGCTGCAAAAGCGGTGATGCGATGGATCTATCGCGAGGCAGCCATGCGATTTCCGGGGTCGGCGCTCACGCGCTTCGGTGCGCCACGAAAACTGCGAGGTCATGCAATGGCCTTGCCGTCTCCCCAAATGGTGCTAGCGCAGCCTGTGCCGCTGTAATGGTGGCATCCAGCATGGCCTCGGCAGCATGGATACCCATAAGGCCTACGAGTGTTGCCTTACCGGCTGCTGCATCTTTGCCGGCTGTCTTGCCAAGGGCTGCACTGTCACCGCGATGATCAAGCAGGTCATCGGCAATCTGAAACGCATAGCCAAGATGATTGCCATAGGTCTGCAATGCGTCGGCTTGCTCATCGCTGGCATCACCGATCGTGGCGCCCATCGTACAGGCCGACGCGATCAGCGCACCTGTCTTCATAGCTTGCAGCTTGCGAATGGAATCGACGTCGTGATGTTGCGGGACGCCGCCGGAAAACCGCCCCTCAGCCTCAAGATCAAGCATCTGCCCACCGACCATGCCACTGGCGCCGGCGGCTCGCGCCAGGGTTCCGGCCAGACGTCTGGATCGGTCTGGCGGCGAAATGTCCGCAATGATCTGAAACGCCAACGTCAGCAACGTGTCACCTGCAAGGATTGCCGTTGCATCATCATAGGCAATGTGCACGGTCGGTTGCCCACGGCGGATGTCGTCGTTGTCCATGGCTGGCAGGTCGTCGTGGACGAGGCTGTAGCAGTGTATGCACTCCAGCGCGGCTGCAGCGCTACCCGCGCTGTCCGGATCGGCATCAAACAGCGTGGCGCACTGTTCAAGCAGGAATGGCCGGAGTCGTTTGCCGCCATTCAGAGCGCCATGGCGGGTGGCTGCCGCCACGCGCTCCGGGGTTCCTGAGAGCAACGTGTCCAGCAGTGCTGCAAAGCGCGGGTCGAACTCTTCTGAATAGGCTACCAGGGTTGCCCCGGCACGGGCTGCTGTTTCGCTCTGGGTCGGCATGAGAATGTCTCGGATCTACGTGGTGCGTGGTTCTAGCATTGCGACAGACCTCGTGCCCATCAGGCCGATCACGTGGGATAGTGCCGAGTCGGCCAGTTTTCGCGCATGGCTGGTTCGATTTGCCTTTGTCGCATGTTGTGCCTATCCCCAACCCGATCGAGAGGGATCGATGTGAGCACGCGGGCACAGGCGAAACGGGCAAGATCGCAGCGCTCGGCGGCAAAACCGGCTGATCGCGGTCAAAGCTCACGCTGGGGCTTTGGGCTTCGCCGGTTTCTGCGCCGCTTGGCCTTGCTGTCAGTGGCGCTGTTCCTGACACTAGCGGCCATTCCGCTGGTCTTCGTGCCTGTCTACGCTTTTGTTGATCCGCCATTTTCGACACTGATGCTGCGTGATCTCCTCAAAGGTGAAAACTACGAGCGGCAATGGGTGGATTTCGATGACATTGCGCCGGTCGTGCCGCAGACGGTGGTGATGAGCGAAGATGCCGCGTTCTGCAGCCACTGGGGTGTTGATCTTGGTGCGATGCGTGAAGCGATCGAGACCTGGCGTGACGGTGGTGCATTACGAGGTGCAAGCACCGTCTCCATGCAGACTGCAAAGAACCTCTTTTTGTGGCCGGACCGGTCTTTCCTTCGCAAGGCGATCGAGGTGCCGTTGGCCGGGTATATGGATCTGATCTGGTCCAAGCGGCGGATGATGGAAATCTATCTCAACATCGTCGAGTGGGACGAAGGTATCTACGGCATCGGGGCGGCGGCAGAACACCATTTTGGCCGCACGCCTATGCGCCTGACACGTCGCCAGGCGGCTCTGCTCGTTGCGGCGTTGCCATTGCCAAGGATCCGTAATCCTGCACGTCCGTCGTCGCGCCATGCCCGTGTCGCGCGAATCATCGAGCGCCGCAGTCGGGATGCTGCACGCTGGACTGGTTGCTTGTTTCCGGACATCGGGACATGAGCCGGAACGCGGAGGCAATCAACGAGATTTCACCCTTCGCACTGGCCTTTGCCGGTCTCCTATGCCTCGTGGTTGCCATGGGCGTCGGGCGGTTCGCCTATACGCCGATCCTGCCGGATATGGTGTCATCGATCGGTCTGAGTGCGACTCAGGCCGGTGCGATCGCCTCTGCCAACTATTTTGGCTACCTCGTTGGCGCGCTGATCCTGTCGTTTCGCGGTACGTTCTTGCCGCCGCAAACGCTGTTGTTTGTGAGCCTTGTGGCCAGCGTCCTGACCACCGGGATCATGGCCGTGTTGCCGCCGGAGGTTTCGCCAACCGTTTGGTTCGGCGCCATTCGGTTTCTGTCGGGCGTGACCAGCGCCTTTGTGCTGGTTCTGGCGTCTTCCATCGTGATCGACAGGCTGCAGGCGATGGGCCGTTCACAGTACGCCGCGTTGCATTGGGGCGGTGTCGGTTTTGGAATCGCTTTGTCGGCGATAATCGTGTCTGGCGTCGGAATGTCGGGCGGCGGCTGGTCGGCGGAGTGGTTGGCCTGCGCCGTTGTCTGCTCGGTCATTGCTCTCGCTATCCTGCGCATCATGCCGCCACCGTCGCGCGGGCAGTCTGAATCGGCGGACTATCCTGCGCTCCGGATTTCCCCGGCGTTCGTCATGATTTTTCTGTCCTATGCGCTGTTTGGATTTGGCTATGTGATCACGGCTACGTTCATCGTTGCCATCGTGCGCGAAACACCATCGATCGCGGTGCTGGAGCCCTATGTATGGTTGGTGGTCGGTCTGTCTCTGCCGCCGGCCAATCTCTTCTGGCAGATGCTGACCGAGCGGGTAGGCGTTTTCCAGGCTACTGCTCTTGCCAATCTGATCCTGGCATTTGGCGTGGCAGCGAGCGTTCTTGTGCCGACGGCGAGCGGCATCATGTTTGCGGCGGTCTGTCTTGGCGCGACCATTGCGTCGATTGCTGCGCTATCGATCGGCGCGGCACGTCGTTTGACGCCCGCCGATCCGCGTCAGGTTTTTGGCGTCATGACGGTCGGTTTCGGTATCGGCCAATGTGTCGGACCTTACCTTGCCGGGCTTGTCGCCGACCGCATGGGCGATTTCGTCATGGCTTCCATGATGGGGGCCGCAGCACAGATTGGAGCGGCCGTATTCGCGCTGCTGGCGCTGGCTTTTTCACGCCCTGGCGCTGTGCCCGACGCGGTCGAATAGGGGACTGGTCAACCCGCTCCTGTAGCTGTATAAGGCGCGCTTTCTTGATCTGGACAATACGGCGCGGACTTTGGTCAGAAGGGCCAGGGCGCAGATGCGGACGAGCCTTTGAGGCAACCCGCAGACGCCAACCCGCGCAACAGGAGAAGCTCACATGGCTGTCCCCAAGCGGAAAGTGACCAAGAGCAAGCGCGGCGCGCGCCGTTCGACAGATGCGCTGTCGCGGCCGACCTATATCGAAGACAAGGACTCGGGCGAACTGCGCCGGCCTCATCATGTCGACCTCAAGACGGGCGTCTATCGTGGCCGCCAGGTGCTTGAGCCGCGCGACTGAAAGCAGGGTAAGGATCGATTGGGAATCGTGACATCATGACTGTTCTGGCAGTGAAGGCGGGGGCAGGCAAATGCTGATGCTCGTCAACTTTCCACTGCTAGTCGTTCCCTTGATCGTCTACAATCTGTTTGCCTTTACTGGCGGTGTTGAGCCGTTCAGCTGGGGTCAGGAGACCTTCGTGCTGACGATGGTGTCGGGAACAACCTGGGTGATGACGTATGGCGATCTGATCGTTACCGGCGCTCTAGTGCTGTTGTTCATTGAGGTGCTGAAGGCGACGCGTACCGGCGCCAGTTCGATCGTTGATCACCTTCTTTCTACCCTGGTATTCATTGCTTTCCTGATCGAGTTCTTGCTTATCAGTGAGGCCGCCACGTCGACTTTCTTCATTCTCATGGCCATGGCACTGTTCGATGTGCTGGCGGGCTTCTCGGTGACCATTTCGGCGGCACGCCGGGACTTCGGAGTGGGTCCGAGCGCCCAGCTCTGACCGGCCCAAACATCACCAAGCGGCCCAATGGCGTAGAACGAGTTCGAGACTATGCGTGACCTTCATCTGCCGGGTCGCTCTCCGGCACTGGGACGCACCGCAATGGCGGCAACGTCCCATGTGACCGCGACCATTGCGGCAATCGACATCCTCCGTTCTGGCGGCAACGCAGTCGACGCAGCGGTTGCTGCCGCGGCTGTTCAGGCAGTGGTCGAGCCGCAAATGACCAGCCCGGGTGGTGATGTTTTTGCGCTGGTCGCGCTGCCGGACGGCCCAATTCACGGGCTCAACGCATCGGGGCGCTGCCCGGCGGCACTCGATGCGGACGCCATGCGGTCTATGGGATGGTCGTCTATCCCAATCGACCATGGGCTGGCCGTCAGCGTACCCGGTGCGGTCGAGGGATGGGCGGAACTGCTCTCGCGCTTTGGCCGTCTTGGTCTCGATACGGTGCTATCGGCGGCAATCGATACCGCCGAGAACGGCTATCCGGTATCCCAGCGGGTGGCCTATGACTGGGGCCACAATGTCGAGCGGTTGCAGGCCAGCCCTGGCGCGCGCAAGCACCTGCTGCGTGGCGATGGCGAAACCCCAAGCACCGGCGACATGTTCTACAGCAAGGCGCTTGCGGCCACCTTGCGCCGAATTGCTGAAGACGGCCCTGAAGGCTTCTACAAAGGCGCGGTCGCCGAAGATATGTGTGCTGCGGTACAGGCTGCCGGCGGTGTGATGACGCCGGATGATCTGGCCGCTGTATCAGTCGACCTCACGGATCCTGTGATTGCGCCTTATCGTGATGTCGAGGTGGTTGAGCTGCCCCCGAACACACAAGGGATGATCGCGCATCTGATCCTTCGCATTCTGGAGGGGTTCGACCACAACGGTCTCGACCCGCTCAGTGCGGAGCGCTTCCACCTGCAGATCGAGGCGACCCGGCTTGCTTATGCCGTCCGCGATCAGTACCTCGCCGATCCAGAGCATATGGCTGCCGGACCGGATGCCTTCCTGACGGATGCATTCGTCTCAGGATTGCGGAATAGGATCGATCCAAATTGGCGTATCGGTGACGTCGGGCCGATCACAGCACCTGGCAGCGATACCATCGTGCTCTCAGTGGTCGACGGCGATGGTATCGCCGTCACGTTGATCAATTCCATCTTCAAGGATTTTGGCGGCACCATCGTGGGTGATCAGAGTGGTGTTGTGCTGCAGAATCGGGGCGCCGCTTTCAATCTGATCGAGGGACATGCCAATTGCGCCGCTCCAGGCAAGCGCCCGTTGCATACGCTCATTCCCGGCATGATTCGCACCGACGGCAGGATCAGCCACGCCTTTGGCGTGATGGGCGGCCAGTATCAGGCCTGCGGCCACGCCCATGTCGTTTCCAATATGGTTGATTTCGGGATGGATCCTCAGGAAGCGCTCGACTGTCCGCGGGTGTTCATGGACGGTTTTTCACCGGACAGTCCGCTCACCTTGGAACGGGGCATATCCGGACGAACGCTTGAAGGGCTGATTGACCGCGGTCATCGGGTCGAGATCCGGCGGACGCCCTGGGGCGGTGGTCAGGTGATTGCCATTGATCCGACTTCCAGGGTCCGTATCGGGGGCAGCGATCCGCGCAAGGACGGCGCCGCGCTCGGCTATTGAGTTCTGCATTCGCCGCACGAATCAGCGCTATAGCGTGACACCGGCCGATCTCTCTTGCCTGAATGAGGCGTTCCGCGCCTGAGACTGTGCGTAAGCATTCTGTGCTATTTTGGGACTTTCGCGACGTTTTGAACGGGTTGCGGGCAACTTCAGCTTCCCGGCAATGAGCTGGGCCACGAAGGCTGCACAGGGGCGATCCGCCTGGAATCGGCTCTGTGGACCCTGTCTTGTGCTGCCGTCCTGCGAATTGATGATGGCCGGCACCGGATAGTGCTTTGGCGCAGACGTCGCGCCATCTTCGGTTGCCGCTGCTTCTTGATAGGCCGAAGTAGACCGTTTCCCGGTGCTTGAGCTGTATGCTGCGCGCTCAATTCTCATTTCAAAGCCGCCAACTAAGTTTCGTCCTGGGGCGAATCGCCCTCGTGCAGGTCTTGATCCGCAAACCGCATGCCAGCCTCGGTGCCCCGAATCGGCACAGTTAGGCGGATGTTAACGATGAATGCGCGACCTTGGGCCGAAATAATCCACCGCGCTCTATGCTCTGATCCGGGCAAGGGGCGCTGGGGCCAAGAAGGACAGCGCAATGCCGATCCGGCAGCCCGCGCCCACAGAGCCGAGCATGGGTTTCGTCCGTGGCGACGACAATGCAATGGCATGTGCGCTTCAAGATGTTGGGGCGGCTGTATTCTGCTGGCGCGCAGATGATGATTCCATCGTCTGGAGCGGGAATATCGAGAAACTGCTCAGCCTGTCATCCGATGCTGAGGTGTCCAGCAGCCAGTTCTATCATCAGCGGCTTTGTGAAGATGGCGAGTTGCTGAGACTGCAGGCCATAGAAGGGGCGAGACGCTCCGCCTCCGGCCGCCGCAACTATCGCGCCCATTACAAGTTTGTCTTCGGCTCCGAGGATCGTGACGAGATCGTCTGGGTCGAAGAGAACGGGCGTTGCGCGATCAATGAGGCGGGCGAGATCACCCATGTCAACGGCATGATCCGGCTGGTCGAGGATCCCAGAGCCGCGGGTGCCTTTTCAGCCCAGTTTGAAACGGATGATCTCACCGGGTTTCACGCGCGGGACTTTTTCATCAAGCTTCTGGATCTGCTGATTACCGATACCAAGCGCGACAAGAAGCAGGCGACGTTTTATGTCGCCGGGATCGACAATCTCAAGATTATCAACGAGGCATTCGGCTTCGAGGTCGCGGACCAGGTGATCGGAGCCCTGGCACAACGTATTTCGACCTGCCTGCGAAAGAACGATCTGATCGGCCGCCTTGCCGGCAACAAATTCGGGCTTTGCCTGCGCAATTGTGGTCCGGACCGTGCCGAGTTTGCTGCCGAGCGCATGCTTGAGGCGGTCAATAGCGATCCGGTGACGACAAGTGCCGGCGAGGTGAAGGCGACGGTCTCCATTGGTGGGGTGGTTGTCCCCCGTTATGCACGCAGTAGCGAGCGGGCTATTTCGTCGGCGCTGGAGGCGTTGTCGGAGACGCGTGAGAAACGACGTGCAGGGTTTCAGCTCTACGAACCCTCTGCGCAGCGTGATGCCGATCGCCGATTGAATGTCGAAATCGCGAATGACCTCATCGGTGCCTTGTCGGAAGCCCGGTTGCACCTGGCTCTGCAGCCTGTGGTGCGGGCATCTAACTGTGAGCCAGCCTTCCACGAGTGCCTTGCCCGCATTTTGACCCGCGACGGGAGCATCATAACAGCCGGCGGGTTCATGGGCTTTGCCGATCGGCTGGGTCTGGTCCAGTTGATCGACAAGCGAATGCTCGATCTCGCTGTGCAGCTTCTGTCACGTGAAACCGACATCGCATTGTCGATCAATGTCGGGGTACCGTCGATCGCGGACCTCGAGTGGTTCAATCAACTTGCGCACCATGCTCTGCGCGACAAAACGATGGCCAGGCGTCTCATTGTGGAGATCACGGAGACCGAAGCGATCAAGGACGTCGAAGGGACCAAGACCTTTGTCGAGTCGATGCACGATCTTGGGTGCCGGGTGGCTCTTGATGATCTCGGTGCAGGTTTCACCAGTTATCGGAACTTGCGCGATCTCGGCGTCGACATGGTCAAGATCGACGGTTCCTTCATGTCCAATCTGGACAGCCATGAACCGGACCAGATGTTTGTCCGCACGCTGATCGCGTTGGCGAAGTCCATGGACATTGAAACGGTTGCCGAATGGGTTGAAACGCAGAAGGACGCCGACCTTCTGCGCGAATGGGGCATCGACTATATGCAGGGCCACCTGTTTGGCACTGCTGTCATGCGCGAAAAAGCCAACCCGACCAAGGTCATTGATGGTGCGATCGCTACAGACCTGACTGCCGCGCCGCCAGCGAACGCCAAGAGCGCCTGCTGAGCGCATCGATTGTGGCTAGGACTTGGTCAGCCGGTCCAGCTTGTGCTGCATGCGGGTGACTTCCGCGCGCAGATCATCAATCTCATCTGAAGCTCCGGCTTGTTGATCGCTGACCTTGCCTGCCGATGCCTTGTCCGCCCCGCCGTTTGGGTTGGTTTTGCCGATATCCGAGGCATCGCCGTTCTCTGAACCGGTCGGTGCGAAAGGCGAGAACACCCGGAATGCGCGCTCGTACATTTCCATGTTGCGCTTCACCTGGTCTTCCATGGCGCTCATGGCCGTGGAGCCGATGGTTCGCGTCATCTGTTCGCGAAAACGCTCCTGCTCCTGGCTCAGAGACTGCATCGAAAAGTCGAGATAGCTCGGCACCAGCGATTGCATCGAATCGCCATAGAAGCCGATGAGCTGCCGAAGAAAGCTGATTGGCAACATATTGCCGCCGCGACTCTCCTGCTCGACGATGATCTGCGTCAGGACCGAGCGGGTAATGTCCTCCCCCGACTTGGCGTCGACAACAACGAACACCTCGTTCTGCTTCACCATTTCGGCCAGGTCATCGAGCGTCACATAGCTTGACGTTCCGGTATTGTAGAGCCGGCGGTTGGCGTATTTCTTGATGGTGATCGGCTTCTCGCTGTCCGCCATCGCTCGTCTTCCCTGTTGCATAGCCGCTGATCGGCCATAAAATTTAGGCTTCAAATACAAGCCCGTTACAATCATGCTGCGTTGCAGGATAGGTCGGCACGGTGCATTGGCGCAAGCGCACAATGCCGGTTGGCATACCGCGTCACCAAAGGTTCAATTGTGAAGGTTGTTTGACCGGGATCAATGGCGCGGAAGAACGTTCCTGCTAGCTGCACTCGCGGGGCATGGTCAAAATTTCGCCATGGCGTTTCCCCGGCAGACGCATCCTTCCGGCGGTTTACCAGCAAATCGCATAGCATCTGTTCCCGAGCAAGGGCGGCAGGCCGGTTTCAATGCCGGTCAAGAATTGGCATGGTGCCGTTGCGGAGACGGCGAACAATCGGGCTGCCGCGTGGCATGTTGCCCGGACTTTCAGGAGAGATTTGATGAGCGATTCAGATGTGGTGATTGCCAGCATCGCGCGTACACCAGTGGGCTCGTTCAACGGCGCACTGTCCTCGGTGCCTGCATCAGAGCTTGGTGCGACGGCCATCAAGGCCGCGCTTGAGCGAGCCTCGGTAAGCGCCGAAGACGTCGGCGAGGTAATCATGGGCCAGATCCTGACAGCGGGTGCCGGACAGAACCCCGCCCGACAGGCGTCGATTGCCGCCGGTATCCCGATTGATGCACCGGCCTGGGGCATGAACCAGCTGTGTGGCTCGGGGCTCCGGGCTGTGGCGCTGGGTGCCCAGCAGGTGGCAGACGGATCGGCCAGTGTGATTGTCGCAGGCGGTCAGGAGTCGATGAGCCAGGCGCCGCATTGCGCGCATCTGCGCGGCGGCGTGAAAATGGGCGACTACAAGTTCATCGATACGATGATCAAGGACGGGCTCTGGGATGCCTTTAACGGCTACCACATGGGCAACACCGCCGAGAATGTAGCCAAGCAGTGGCAAATCACGCGCGATGAGCAGGACAACTTCGCGGTGGCGTCGCAGAACAAGGCGGAAGCCGCTCGCAGCGGAGGCCGTTTCAAGGATGAGATTGCTCCGGTCACCATCACGACCCGCAAGGGCGATGTGGTGGTAGACACCGACGAGTACATTCGCGATGGCGTGACTTTCGAAAGCGTTGCCAAAATGCGCCCGGCCTTTGAGAAGGAAGGCACGGTGACGGCGGCCAATGCCTCGGGCATCAATGACGGCGCCGCGGCTGCGGTTGTGATGACTGCCGGCGAAGCCAAGAAGCGCGGGATCACGCCGATGGCGCGAATTGTTTCCTGGGCAAGCGTTGGCGTCGATCCTTCAATTATGGGTTCCGGCCCGATCCCGGCCTCGCGCAAGGCGCTGGAAAAGGCCGGCTGGAAGATCGGCGATCTTGATCTGGTGGAGGCCAATGAGGCTTTTGCGGCGCAGGCCTGCGCGGTCAACAAAGATCTTGGCTGGGACACCGACAAGGTCAATGTGAATGGCGGTGCCATCGCAATCGGCCATCCCGTCGGTGCGTCCGGTGCCCGTGTTTTGACCACGCTCCTCTACGAGATGCAGCGTCGTGACGCCAAGAAGGGCCTCGCAACGCTGTGCATCGGTGGTGGCATGGGCGTCGCCATGTGCGTCGAACGCGACTGATCGGCACGATATTCGACTGTTCGAGCAGCTGTGGCTGCCCGAACAGTCCAATCAGGCTTCCAGAAAGACACGTTCATAACAGACAGAGGAAACGACCATGGGACGCGTGGCACTTGTCACCGGCGGCTCGCGCGGCATCGGCGCGGCCATTTCGACCGCACTGAAAGATGCAGGCTTCAGCGTTGCCGCCAACTATGCCGGCAATGATGAGGCGGCAAATAAATTCAAGGATGCGACCGGCATTCCGGTCTACAAATGGTCGGTTGCCGACTATGACGCCTGCAAGGCCGGCATCGAGTCAGTGGAGGCTGATCTCGGCCCTGTTGAAGTGCTTGTGAACAATGCCGGTATCACGCGCGATGCCATGTTCCACCGCATGACACCGGATCAGTGGAACGAGGTGATCTCGACCAATCTCAACGGTGTCTTCAACATGACTCACCCTGTGTGGCCGGGAATGCGTGATCGCAAATTCGGGCGGGTGATCAATATCTCGTCGATCAACGGTCAGAAGGGCCAGGCTGGTCAGGCCAACTACTCTGCTGCCAAGGCTGGCGACATCGGCGTCACCCGTGCGTTGGCGCAAGAGGGCGCGCGCGCGGGCATTACCGTCAACGCGATCTGCCCTGGCTATATCGGCACCGAGATGGTGCGGGCCATTGATGAGAAGGTCCTCAACGAGCGCATCATCCCGCAGATCCCTGTGGGGCGGTTGGGCGAGCCTGAGGAGATCGCGCGTTGCGTGGTGTTTCTGGCAAGCGACGATTCTGGCTTCATTACCGGCTCAACCATTTCGGCCAATGGTGGACAGTACTTCACCTGATCAAACTGGGCCTATCGTCGAAGAGAGATCGGGGCGCTTCGGCGCCCCTTTCCTGTTAGGCTTGCGCGAGCATGGTCGTTGACTGGCAGTACTGGTCTCGCATTTGCGCCGACGCGCTTGTGTAACAGCGGGGCTTCGGATAAGCCGCGCCGGCCATGCCCGACGATGCTGATAAAACGCTTCTGCCCGATCCACGTCTTGCGCGTGGCCGGTGGATTGCCACGCTGATTGGCTTCACCGCCGTCCTGATGTGGGCGCTGCTCGCACTGCTTACTGCAGCAAGCGGTGCTGTGCCGCCGTTTCAGCTTTCTGCCATGTGCTTTGTGGTGGGTGGCCTGATCGGGCTAACGCGATTGACTCTCGTTCCATCGGCACGTGCAGGTCTGAGCGGACAGCCGCCGCTCGCATGGCTGCTCGGAATCGCTGGCCTGTTTGGTTATCACTTCTTCTACTTCACCGCCCTGCGCAACGCGCCAGCGGTGGAGGCTGGTCTGATCGCCTATCTGTGGCCGTTGCTAATTGTACTTTTCTCGGCGCTGCTGCCGGGTGAGCGGCTAGGATGGCATCATGTTGCCGGCGCGCTGATGGGATTTGCCGGCGCCGGTCTGATCGTCAGCAAAGGCCAGGGCCTGGCCATCGATCAGCAATATGCGTTTGGCTATGCCATGGCGCTTGTCTGTGCCCTGTTATGGTCAGGCTACTCTGTCTTGTCGCGGCGTTATGCGCAGGTGCCGACCGATCTTGTGACCATGTTCTGCCTCGCCACCGCCGCACTCTCGCTGGTGTGCCACATCGCACTCGAAGAAACGGTATGGCCGACAAGTACAAGCCAATGGCTGGCCGTTCTTGGGCTTGGGCTGATGCCGGTCGGGCTGGCGTTCTACACTTGGGATTATGGCGTCAAGCGGGGTGATATTCAGTTGCTTGGTGTCGGTTCCTATGCGGCGCCGCTACTTTCAACGATCATTCTCATCATTGCGGGATTTGCCGATTTTACGCCGGTGATCGTGGTGTCCGCGCTGCTGATCACGGGCGGGGCAATACTGGCAGCCAAGGATATGCTGCGAAAGCGCAGAACTATTTAAAGCCTATAGTATTTATTGCGAGTATATTGCAACTTTAAAGGGTTTAGATTGTATATATCAAATCATGCGATTGGTACATCTACCCATCAATTGTTTGTGGGCAATTCCATAAATCCGTCAGGAAACGATCCATGTATAAGAGATTTGTTGGCCGGCTAACGCTGAGCGCCAAAATGTCAATCACCGTGGTTGCGCTGGTATCGCTCTCGATATTGGGAACGCTAGGTGCAACGGTGGTTCAACAGGTTGGCCAACAGGCTGAGACTGCCT
>JBCDCP010000010.1:0-35941 GCA_039181495.1 Pseudomonadota bacterium
GAAGAAATGGATCGTTGCGTAGCCTACAAGAGCGTCTGGAACAGCGACGGGGCCAGACGATTTCTGACGTCGGATGGATATTGGAAGCAATTTGCTGACGGGTCTGTTTTCTTCGATTTTCGCGAACCACCGGATAAGCCGGAGCGCAAGCCTTAGAGAGCTTCAAAGAGCCTTCGAACAACGTCCACCGGGCGGTTGTAACAGCAAATGCCACTCCAGCGGGCGTTGGCCGATTGCAGGTCGGTATTTGCAATCAACCGTCCTTGGCCGCTGACCTTCTTTCGTCCGAGAACACCTAAGCCAGCACCAACCAAGCAATCCCAAATCCATCGACGTTCAGTTATTCTGAGACACCGACCAAAATAGGAACAAACGCCATTTGCTGATTCGTTTCAGTCCTGTTCGCGTCCTGATCCAGCTGTTAACGGGATGATCATCACGCCGGCTAAATCGCGTTAACGCGGATCACCTGTGAACGAGAATCTCCGTGCTCAAACATCCCGAGGAATCGGTTTCGATTCCCACAGGACCCAACATCTGGTGGTGAACGGAGTCCGAACACTTTCGGAGTCAGCGATTCGGGCGCGGTTTGTTCCAGACTCGTTCCCACTGAGTCATTCTTGCTGACGTAGCGTTAATCACACATCACTACCGCTCCGTTCTGGCACAGATCCGCCGGGGCCTGCCGCTCAAGGGTAGGCAATGTGCCCCCCTGCATTAACGTTTCGCCTTTACCCGACCTATATGGCGTGCCAGATCACAACGGTCAGCGATTGGCGGTCACGCTAAGACGATTGGCGAGAGACGTGATACGTGGCGCCCAGGTCGACCATGCTCACCACCCCGAAGTCCGAAAAAAGGCAAACGACGTTGCCGCGCGAGATGCGCGGAAGTGGCGTCACCGCAGTTCTCGGGCCGACTAACACTGGCAAGACATTTTATGCCATTGAGCGAATGGTGGCCCATTCAAGCGGTCTGATAGGCCTGCCACTGCGGCTGCTCGCACGCGAAGTGTATGAGAAAGTCGCGGCAAGGGTCGGCGCCGACAAGACTGCCCTGATCACCGGCGAAGAACGTATCCGCCCGCCCGACGCGCGTTATTGGGTAGCGACGGTTGAAGCCATGCCGCGCGATCTTGATGTGTCGTTCCTGGCCATAGACGAGGTCCAGCTCGCCGCCGATCTGGAACGCGGACACGTCTTCACCGACCGGATACTCAATTTGCGCGGTCGCGACGAAACGCTCCTTCTTGGCGCTCAGTCGATGCATCCGATCCTCGATCGGCTCATCCCCGGACTCAGCTTTATGGAACGGCCCAGACTGTCCCATCTCGCCTATGCCGGATCAAAGAAGATCACCCGTCTGCCGCACCGTTCGGCAATCGTCGCATTTGCAGCGGAAGACGTTTACACGATTGCCGAACTTATCCGCCGCCAGCGTGGCGGGGCTGCGGTCGTGCTGGGTGCGTTGTCGCCGCGAACCCGCAACGCCCAGGTCGAACTCTACCAGTCCGGCGAGGTTGACTTTCTGGTCGCCACCGACGCCATCGGGATGGGGCTCAATCTAGACGTCGATCACGTGGCCTTTGCTGGCAGCCGGAAGTTCGACGGGTTTCAATTCCGCCATCTCAACCTCGCCGAGATGGGTCAAATCGCTGGTCGGGCCGGGCGACATTTGCGGGATGGGACATTCGGCGTCACCGGTCGTGTCAATCCGCTGGATGAGGAAACCGTCAAGCGGCTTGAGGCTCACAACTACCCTGCCGTCCAGGTGCTGCAGTGGCGCAACCGCGAGCTGGACTTCAGTTCGCTCAACGACCTCCGCGCCTCGCTGGCCCAGATCCCTGATGAGCCCGGTCTAACCCGTGCGCCCGATGGGGAGGACATCGCGGTAGTCGATATCGCACGCCGCGATCCCGAAATCCGTGATCTTGCCAAGACCAGGGATGCAATCGAAAGGCTGTGGGACGTGAGCCTGCTGCCGGACTATCGAAAAATCGCACCGGCCCAGCACGCTGACCTTGTACTGACGCTGTACCGCTTTCTCACACGCGAAGGACACATTCCAGAGGACTGGATTGCCGCTCAGATCCGCGTTTGCGATCGGACGGATGGTGACATTGATGCACTGTCTGCTCGCATTGCGCATATCCGCACTTGGACCTTTGTCGCCAATCGTCCGGACTGGCTTGCTGACCCTGTCGCATGGCAGGAACAGACGCGGGCACTTGAAGACAGGCTGTCAGACGCATTACACGAACGCCTGACACAACGGTTCGTTGATCGACGCACCAGCCAACTCGCCCGCCGCCTTAGGGAGAAGACTATCTTGGACGCCAAGATCGAAGATTCAGGTGCAGTGACGGTGGAAGGCCACCATGTCGGCACGCTGACCGGATTCCGCTTCGCGCCCGACACGGCAACCGATCCCAACGAGGCAAAAGCCCTGTCGGCAGCGGCGGCAAAGGTGCTGCCGGGCGAAATTCAACGCCGGGCCGACTTGGTCTGTGCCGCCACGACAGAGGCGTTCTCCCTGAATGGCAACCTTGAGATCATCTGGCGTGAGGCGCCCATCGCCAGACTGATTGCAGGCAAGGACTGGTTGTCGCCGCAACTCTCGGTTCTTGCTGACGACACAATGACCGAGCCTGCACGCGCAAATGTCGAGAACCGTCTTGGCAAATTCGTAGCCTACACGCTTGAGGAGCAGCTCAAGCCACTCTTTGATCTGCGTGCCGACGAAAGCCTACCCGCCTCAGCGCGTGGCGTCGCCTTTCGCATTGTTGAGGGGCTCGGCATCCTCGAGCGAGCCCCCGTCGCCAGTGAAATCAAGGCGCTCGGGCAGGATGACCGGGCATTGATGCGCAAACACGGTGTGCGTTTCGGTGCGTTCCATATCTTCGTGCCCGCTCTGTTGAAGCCGGCGCCAAGGCTACTGGCTGCGCAGCTCTGGGCACTTGAGGGCGGCGGAGCGACTGGCACCTCACCGTTGGAGCTGCGCGATGAACATGTGCCCAAGCTGGTCGCAAGTGGACGCACATCCGTCGATCGCGATCCCGCAATTCCAGAGGACGTCTATCGCGCTCTTGGTTTCAAGGTGGTCGGCAAGCGGGCTGTCCGGCTCGATATTCTTGAGCGCGTTGGCGATGTCATCCGTGGCTACATGGGCTGGCGGCCTTTGGCCGAAACGCCCAAGCCTGAGGGCGCGGTGGATGGGACGTGCTTCATTGTTACGCCGGAACTGACCTCGCTGCTGGGATCCAGCTTCGACGAGGTTGCCGCGATCCTGCAGGCACTTGGCTTCCGCAAGGAAACACGGCCGGCACCACAGCAGGAGACAACGACGGACGCAACACCGGACCTGAGCAATGAAACCGGCATTGCGGAAGAGGCTGAAAGCGCATCTGCCGATAGCACCAGTTCGATGCCCATTGATGCGGCGCCATCAGAAACCGGTGCCGATTCATCGGGTTCGCAGCCATCGGAACCGGCAGGTATCGAAGATACGGTAGCCCCAGTGCCAGAACCGGTCGACGAAGATGCTGGCAGCAGCGCTATCTCGGTTGATGCCAGTGCGGCAGAATCGACGACGCAGGATACAGCACCGTCCGATAGTTCGGCTGCTGGTGCCACAACACCGCCGGATGGTTCGGCTTCGGCCGAAACACCAACAACAGTCGAAGTCTGGCGTCCGGGACGCCCGGGTGGGCGCGACCAGCGGTCCGGTGACCGCAATCGGAATCGCCGTCGCGATCGAGATGGCAAGTCGGCCACCGCAACGGAAGGAAAGCGCAGCGCGGGCAAAGGACAGAACAAGGGCAAGAAAAGACAGGCCGGCAAGGGTAATTCCGAGCAACCGCGACAATGGTCTGGCGGTCCGGCCAAGGGCAAGAGCAAGCAGATCGATCCGGATTCGCCGTTCGCGCAGCTGGCCGACCTCAAGAAATCGCTTGAGCAGGGATCGTCTTGACCCCCACGCCTTCTCTGAGAATCGACAAGTGGCTCTGGCACGCGCGCTTCGTGCGCTCGCGCAGCAGAGCCGCGACACTGATTGCCGAGGGCGGCGTGCGGCTCAATCGCCAGCAGGTGGCGAAGCCTTCGGCACCGGTTGCACCGGGTGATCTGATCACAGTGATCATCGGAAATAGAGTTCGCGCCATTGAAGTGTTGGAACTCGGATCAAGGCGCGGGCCATCGACAGAGGCGCTCTGCTTATACCGTGACCTCAGTCCCAGAAACGATGTGTTGGCAAAAACCAGCTGCGGCAGCGACCATCAAGCGGACCCTGGGCCGCAGGACCAACATCAAGCGACGGACCGACGCAGTGTCCCGCACTAGACTTTTTCCGCATGCGCCAGGTTCGAATATGAGACTAAAAATTCAAAACCGGCCCAGCAGAGGGGCCGTTCAGTTCTGGCTGTCGGGGTTAAGTCGAGGAATGAGCCGCCGATGACCTATGTGGTGACCGACAACTGCATCAAGTGCAAATACACCGACTGCGTCGAAGTCTGTCCCGTCGACTGTTTTTATGAGGGCGAGAACATGCTCGTCATTCACCCGGACGAGTGTATTGACTGCGGTGTATGCGAACCTGAATGCCCAGCCGACGCCATCAGGCCGGACACGGAACCTGATTTGGAGCACTGGCTTAAGGTCAATAATGAGTATTCAACCCAGTGGCCCAACATCACACAGCAGAAGGAACATCCTGGCGATGCGGCCGAGTATGACGGGATGGCCGACAAATTCGACAAGTTCTTCTCGCCCAATCCCGGCGAAGGCGATTGATCACTGAGATGCTCAAGCGACTCTGCAGGTCGCTTCAAAACCGGCTCAATTGCGCCGCGATACGGGCTCGTTTCGTTAACCCTAATCTCCGCCAAACCGGCAAAGCCTTTATTTTTCATACAGTTTGTGCTATTTATAATTATTAACGTCGGCAAAAACGACTTTCTTTCAGAACAGTTAGGCAGAGCTGCGTCGCTGGAACGCTAGAGCCTGTCTGACCCTTTGCAAGAGGAGCTTGCGGTCGTCTCGGCCGCTATCGGGGGCCCAAGCCAAATCGAGAGCGGGTCTTATGGTCCGCTTTTGTCGTTGGAGCGGTATCTGTCATCGACGGCACCTATTTGGCACCACCGGCCAGAACACCGGTACAGCACGATCAATGCGGCGGCCATGGCAGCAGTTCATAGACGCCCGCAGTGTTGCACGGCGCGGGATTTGTTCCAGCGCTACGGCGCGAGACTTGTTTGGAAAGATGGCATCGATGGGGCAACCCTCGCTTGCCGATGAACGTACAGATCACCATTTGCCGAGAAACAGGCACCCGGTGATCAAATTTGGAAACAGCACGTATGCCCTACGGGTGATGCGGCGACTGACAGCTAAGCAGCAATCTGGGTGATCAAACTCTGGGAGATCGCATGACCACCAAGTCCAAGAAGAACAAGACGACACGCGAAGGTTTCAGCACGGGCGAATACATCGTCTATCCCGCCCATGGTGTCGGGCACATCGTCGCGATCGAAGAGCAGGAGATCGCCGGTGCGAAGCTGGAACTGTTCGTCGTCACCTTTGAAAAGGACAAGATGACCTTGCGGGTGCCGACATCGAAGGCCGAAAGCGTTGGCATGCGCAAGCTGGCGAGCGACGATGTTGTCGCCAAGGCAATGAAGATCCTGACCGGGCGGGCACGGATCAAACGGACGATGTGGAGCCGCCGCGCTCAGGAGTATGAAGCCAAGATTAACTCCGGTGATTTGATTTCCATCGCTGAAGTTGTTCGCGACCTGTACCGGTCGGAAGCACAGCCGGAGCAGTCATACTCCGAACGTCAGCTCTACGAGTCAGCGCTTGATCGCATGGCGCGTGAAGTGGCGGCAGTCGGCGACATGACTGAGACTGAGGGCATTCGCGAGATCGAAAAACAGCTCGCCAAGAGCCCGCGCCGTGGCGCACAGACGGACGCCGAAAATGATGACACGGACGCCTCCGAGGCAGCCGCGTAACGAACAAGTGAACAGTCAAATGCTGACTGCAAGAACCCCGGCCCTGCGCCGGGGTTTTTTGTGGCCGGTTTCGTCCCAAAGAGCTGGATTCGACCAACAGCCCAGCAGATCTGTCAGATCAAGCAGGGCACGGCCCGCCCCCGGTATGATCCGCCGATAAAGAAAATCCGTAGAGACACTGAGCAACAGGTGTGGTTACGGAGATCGAGCAATGGCTCAACAAATCGACCCGCGCCGCAAATTTGTGCGCGCAGCCATGAAGGCGCCTTATCTGGAGCGCGAAGAAGAACACCAGCTCGCTCTACGCTGGCGCGACAATGGCGACGATGCAGCACTGCATAAGTTGACCACCGCTCACATGCGTCTCGTCATTGCAATTGCCGCCAAGTTTCGGCACTTCGGGCTGCCGATGGGTGATCTCATCCAGGAAGGCCACGTCGGATTGCTTGAAGCGGCCGCGCGGTTTGACCCGGATCGTGAAGTGCGCTTTTCAACCTATGCCACCTGGTGGATCCGCGCCTCGATCCAGGATTACATCCTGCGCAATTGGTCGATTGTGCGCGGCGGCACCAGCTCCAGCCAGAAAGCCCTGTTCTTCAACCTCCGGCGCCTGCGGGCGAGGCTAAACGGTAGTCCTCAAGACCGTTCACTCGGCGAAGTGCATTCCGAGATCGCCAAGGCGATTGGTGTGTCCCTGAATGACGTGGCTGTCATGGACTCACGTTTGTCGGCACCGGACACGTCTTTAAACGCGCCGGTAATAGAGAGCGATAGCGGAAACACCGCTGAACGGCAGGACTTTCTCGTGTCCGACGCACCGCTCCCCGACGAAACCGTCGGTGACATCATCGACGAAGAACGTCGGCGTGACTGGCTGCACAGGGCCATGGGTGTGCTCAACGAGCGTGAACTTCATATCGTTCAGACTCGCCGTCTGAGCGAAGATGGCGTCACCCTCGAAGCTCTCGGTACCAGCCTTGGCATCTCCAAGGAACGCGTCCGTCAGATTGAAAGTCGCGCACTGGAGAAGCTGCGCGTAGCACTGCTCAAGGACGTGCCAAACGGCAGTGCCGTGATGGTCTGACGTCGGATCTGCGTTCTCTACTCAACAACGAGCTTGATCGAGTCTCCCGGCCGGAGTGTCTGGCCGGGACGCAAACCGTTGAGAGTCAAAAAGCGCTCAAGCTGACGATCCCGGTAGGCCATGCGCTTCGAAAGCGATACGGCAGTGTCGCCTGGTGAGACGGTGCTGACTTGGAGACGAAGCGGCCGGTAAGTCCGAGCTTCTTCCGTGCTCACGAACCTAAAACTGCCAACAGTCGCCTGGAACGCTGAATTGTCGTTTTCCACCAAGGCTCGCGTCGCCATTATAAAGCGATAAACCGCGCGTTGCTCGCTGCGGATCAAAGCAATGCGGAAATACCAGCTTTCGGTACGGAACACACCGACTGCAGCTGGCTGGCCTGCAATCTGCACATCCTCGATGCTGATCAATTCACCGCCCCGCACGGCGTTGCGCTCAAGATACCGTCGCAAGGGCGTGCGGCGCGATATTTCAATCCCATCGAACCGGACAATCGCACCGTTATCGGCGAACCCGACCACAGCGGTCGGTGTATTCATCAGCCCGTATTCTTCGGGCACAGAGAAGGTGACGCCAAGACTGGGATGCAAATAGGTCCGGCCGCGCACAAACCCTTCGCTGGGATCATCACCATACAGAATACCGTTGATCGCCTGAAGGTAGCGGGAGCTATTGAGAGAATCGCCAGCCCGACCGGTCACCTCGCGCACATTCTGTTTGGCGGCCCGGATGCGTTCCGGCGTTGCCGGGTGAGTCGCCATCACGCTGCGTTCAGGGTCGTACTCCTGATTCAAAGTCCGTTTGCGCAGCGATGTATAGCGTTCCAGCGATGTCAGGAAATCGACGGCCGCCTGCGGCTCGTAACCGGCCTTGCCCATGATGCGGATGCCGATTGAATCCGCCTCGAGTTCCTGTTGCCTTGAGAACTGAGCAATCTGCTGCCGCGCAAAGCTCAACGCCTGCTGCCCTTCTTCCGGGCTGCGCGCCATATCCGCAATGACCTGACCAACCACAGCGGCCGAGGCAACCTGTTGCTCGCGTTGGATCGCATGCCGTGCGTCGACATGTGCGATCTCATGGGCCAATACCGCCGCAAGTTCAGCTTCGTTGTTCGCAAGGGTCAATAGGCCGCGGGTGATGTAGAGGTAGCCGCCCGGCAGCGAAAACGCATTGATCATCGGCGAATTCAGCACCGTGAGACGATATCCGCCGGCACCGGAACCCGACTGTTCACCCACCGCCTGAAGCACGCCTGCGAGATAGCCATCAAGTCCGGGAGCGGTGTACACGCCGCCGAAGCTATCAACGACCTTCGGGTGTTCACGCGCACCAATACGCGCTTCCTGTTCCTCGATCGCGAAGGGCGCGGCACCAGGTGACAGCGGCTCATAGTTGGCGCAAGAGGCAACAAGAATCGCGATCACGCCCAGCACACCGCGCCTCAGCGCAGCACCTAGATAGCGCTTTCCCCGAACGACTGTGTCGGTGAGGCTCGCCTCAGGGAGTATGCGTCGAGAATGTCCGGCGCTCACCAAAAACCCTCCACCGAGTGCTGCCACTCGGCAGCCCGCAACTTGCGGCCGGCAATTTACCCGTCCGCGCTGGGCGCGGCTTTCTGGGGGTCCTCTGCGGTCCCCAGATGCCTAGACGCCGAAACTAGCGGCCACAACCTACGAAGACGTGAACGCGTTGCCGAATTGGTGCCACGTAAGGAACATTTCCTGTCCCGCGCACCATAGATCAATCACCCCGAAGCCTTAGCACGGCACCCAATCCGCGCACAGCCCGACGACCGGTAGTTTGCTGGGCTTTGCGGCAAAAGCCGGGCAGACATACCACGACCAACCCCCGCAACCCTCGCCGGAGCGCCACAATTGCATTATAAGCCGCGCGGAATCGACCAGAAACCGGTTGCGACCCTAACCAGCGCACATCCTCGCATGATCAAACAAAGTGCCTGGGTGCGCCAAAGAGCTGCCAGACATTGACCCTGATTTCGAATGAGCCTGTTTGGAGCAGGATCCGTTTCGTGCGGAAGCCCCTGCTATTTCTCGTGGTCAGCTTCTTCGCCGTCTGGCTAACGGCCATGAACGCCGTTGCACAGACCAACGGACAGATAGCTCCGGAAACATCGCCTCAACAGCAGACCGAGCCAGCAAGCACGGAATCGCCGACGGCCAGCGAGACCGGGCCAGCACAATCGAACAATCAACCAAGTGGAACCGAGACCGGCGAAACGCCGTTGACCAACGTCGACGCGCTGCCACCCAGCTTGAGAGCGTCGATCGACAACGACCTTCAGACAATTCGTGGCTTTGATGTCATTCTTAGACAGGTATCAGCCGGACTCGCGCGCGAAACTCTGACTGGGCCCGAGCTCAACGAACTGCGCAATCAGCTTGATGATCCGCGCAACGAATTGCCCGGCATCATCACCCGGCTCCAGGATCTACTGGGCGACATCGAGGCAAGAGTCGACCAGCTTGGACCAGTGCCGGAAGAAGGGGCGGCGCCCGAATCGGATGCGGTCGTTGCTCAACGCCAGTTTCTTGAACAAGGCCAGACAACGATTTCCGGCGCCCTTAGCCAGGCCCGCGTGTTGCTGGTAGGTGCAGATCAGGTCGCAAGTCGGGTTGCTGAACGCAGGCGCGATCGGTTCACGGCAACACTGGCCGCACGCACACAGTCGATTCTTGACCCAGCGCTGTGGCGCAATGCCGCGCCACTGGTGATGCCGGCCTTTCAGCGCCTATCATTGCTGTTTCAGGAGTCGGCGCGCGCCACCGCGAACCGCGTCATCACCGCTCGGGATTCGGCCAGCCGAACGGCACTTCTTCAGTTCGGCCTGTTGCTGGCAGCGCTCGCCTTTTCCATCGCAATGCTGGTCTGGGGGTACCGCTATCTCCGCCGAGAAGTGACAAGCCGCGCCAGTCTGACTGAGCCTGAAGACCGAATGACGCGGCTGACCATCGCTGTATGGAGCCTGATCGTTCAGGGATTTCTGCCACTGATCGCATTGACCATCGTTCTCATCACAATGGCGTGGATGGACGTGTTCCCACGTCGCTTCGAGACGCTAACTGGCGGCATCGCCATAGGCGCGGGCCTGTTCTTCATGGTCCGCGCACTGGGTGGTGCCATTCTTCGTCCACGCATTCCTGCCCTGCGGCTCGTATCAGCAACCAATAGCCGCGCGGCGACCATCACACGCCTCGTTGTTGTCTTGGGGGCGGTGATCGGCATCGATGCTGCGCTGAACACCGCCTTTGACGTCGTCGCAGCCGAGGTCAGGCTCGAAGTCGCACGGTCAGCGGTCTTTGCAATTCTTGTTGCGGTTGTTCTTTTTGCGCTTCTGCGCGCCACCCGTACCCGCCCAACACCTGACCAGACGGCCGAGATAGACGTTGACGGCGGGTCGGAGACGGTGCCGCTGACCGATGCCGTTCCCGAGCCGACGTTGTCGGGCGGCATGCTGTTCTGGGTAAGGCTCATACTGTGGCTTGGGCTGGCGGTCATAACGATTACCGCCGTTGGCGGATACATCGCTTTGTCGGCCTACATTGCCGGTCAGATGATCTATGCCGGTGCAGTTCTGGCGACGCTCTATCTGCTGTTGCGGCTTGCCGACGAGATATCGTTGGCGGTCCTTGCGCCTGACAGCCATACCGGAAACCGGCTGGCCCGCGCCGCCGGCCTGAATCGCAGCGCCATGGACCAGCTGGTGGTCATCGCTGGCGGCCTCATTCGCCTGACCCTGATTGTTGTCGCTCTCGTCCTGGTCTTGATGCCATGGGGCTTCGAAACGAGGGAATGGGCGGCCTGGATCAGACGCGCCTTTTTCGGTTTCCAGGTCGGCGAAATAACGATTTCGCTGTCGGCGATACTGTCGGCGCTCGTTCTGTTTGGCGTTGGTTATGCGATCACGCGGGCCGTACAAAACTGGCTCGACAACCGTTTCCTGCCGCGCACCGAGCTTGATGTCGGTCTCAAGACATCAATCCGCACCGGTTTGGGCTATATTGGCATTGTCGCCGCGGCAGCGTTTGCGGTCTCCTTTGTTGGCCTCGACCTTGCCAACCTTGCCATTGTCGCCGGTGCACTTTCCGTTGGTATCGGTTTTGGCCTGCAATCGGTGGTCAATAACTTTGTTTCCGGCTTGATCCTGCTAGCCGAACGCCCAATCAAGGTGGGAGATTGGATCGAAGCCGGTGGCGAGCAGGGCTATGTCCGGCGCATCAATGTCCGTTCCACGGAGGTTCAGACCTTCGACCGTGCGAGCGTGATCATTCCCAACTCGGATCTGATCTCAGGTGTCGTCAAGAACATGATGCACACCGGCAAGCTCGGGCGCATTCGTGTCAATGTCGGTGTCAGCTATGACACTGATATAGACCAGGTGCGCGCAATCATCCTTGATTGTGCCAAGAACCACCCTCAGGTGCTGAGCTATCCAGAACCAAGGGTGCATTTCCTCGACTTTGGGGCCAGCTCGCTGGATCTCGCGCTCTATGCCTTTCTCGGCGATGTCGACAATTCACTGTCAGTTGCCAGCGATTTGCGTTATGCGATCCTCTCCCGGTTCAGGGAAGCCGGCATCGAAATTCCATTCCCGCAGCGCGACCTGAATGTGCGCGGGGCAGTCAAGTTTGATCCCATTGGTGACGGGACAGGCATAGCAGATCCGGTGGGCGACCTGGTATTAGCAGCCAAGCCTGAAACGTCCGAATCCGCCAGCCGCAAAACCAGTAAGAGACGCCAGAGCAAGACATGAGCGTGATCGTCACCCACCGCTCCGAGAAGCAATTGCGGGCATACTTCGGCAGCGCGATCGCAGCATTGATGACCGCTGCAATGCTGGTGCTGTCGGGTTGCGCCAACAATACTGGACTGTCCAATCGGCCTGCGTTCTACACCAATCTCGCGCAGCCGGGCGCACGGCTGAACGAGAGCAACGCACGCGACATGATCAACGGCTATCGCAGTTCGAATGGTGTCACCCAGGTCCAGTTAAACTCGTCGCTCAACACATTGGCGCGTTCCTACGCTGCGGCGCTGGCCGCAAACGCAAGGACCGCACCCAATGTGCGGCCGGATGGCCGACTCAAGTCGCGCTTGATCTCGGTTGGCTATAACGCTGCCGACGTCGATGAGTCGGTTACCGCCGGCTACTATACATTTGCCGAGGCATTCTCTGGCTGGCGAGACAGCAACACGCACCGCAAGGTGATGCTCAAGGCAAATGCCACCGAGATGGGCATTGCTGCCGCCTATGCGCCCAACACCAAGTACAAGGTCTACTGGGTGCTGATCATGGCGCGCCCTGCAGGCTGAACAGACCGTTCCGATGCTGGACTACGCCGACAGTTACAACGCGCTCTATAGCGGCTTTCACTGGCCCGACATGGCGCGGTTCAATATCGCAGAGCACTGCCTTGATCGCTGGGCCAAGTCGTCGCCCAACAGGATCGCACTGATCGAGGATTTTGGCGCCGACCGGCCGGCTTCCCATTTCAGCTACGGTCAGCTGCACCAAGAGGCGAACCGCCTCGCTGATGCACTGGGCAAGCTCGGTATACGCTCGGGCGATCGTGTGGCGATCATGCTGCCTCAATCGGCCCGCGTGCCGATCGCGCACTGTGCGATCTACAAGCTCGGCGCGGTCGCGGTGCCGCTGTCTCTCTTGTTCGGTCCCGAAGCGATTGAATACCGCCTCACGGATTCCGGTGCACGGGCGCTGATCTCATGCGCAGAGGGCTTCGCAAAGCTGTCTGCAACCGGCGTCTCGTTACCGGATCTGGCTCATCAGATTTCCGCTGATGGCGCCGATGGCGCAATTCTTGGCTGGGATGCACTGACTACCGCCGCGCAAGATCATGTCGGGACAGCAGACACCGGCCCCGACACACCCGCACTGATGATCTACACCTCAGGCACGACGGGGCCGCCGAAGGGGGCACTGCATGGCCATTCGGTGCTACCCGGACATATTCCCGGGGTGCAGATGCCCCATGAATTCCTTCCCCAGCCAGGCGATTGTCTTTGGACACCAGCGGATTGGGCCTGGGCCGGAGGCCTTCTGAACATCCTGCTGCCAGCGCTTTTTCTCGGCGTCCCTGTCGTCGCGCGGCGCTTTGAGAAGTTTGATCCCGAAGCGGCCTTCGAACTGATGGCCCGTCAGAAGATCCGCAACAGCTTCATTCCACCCACCGCGCTGAGGATGATGCGGCGGGTCGAGAACCCGCTGCGGGACTTTGATCTCGACCTGCGCACGCTGGCCAGTGGCGGTGAATCTCTCGGCAAGGAAACCTATGATTGGGCGAAGCACACGCTCGGACTAACCGTGAATGAGTTCTACGGTCAGACTGAATGCAACCTCATCCTGTCGAACTGCGCCCAGATTGGCGTCAGCCGGGCCGACTCAATGGGTCGCCCTGTACCCGGCCACACCGTCGCTGTCGTTGATCCGGACGGTCAGGTCTTGCCGCCCGGAGAAGTTGGCCAGATTGCCGTCCAGCGACCGGACCCGGCCATGTTCCTGCACTACTGGAACAACCCCCAAGCGACCGAAAAAAAGTTTATCGGCGGCTGGATGGTCACGGGCGACCAGGGCACATCCGATCCGGACGGATACATCCATTTCGTCGGCCGCGATGACGACATCATAACCAGCGCCGGCTATCGCATTGGCCCGGGCGAAGTCGAGGACTGCCTTATCGGCCACCCCGCGATCGCCCTATGCGCCGTCGTCGGCAAGCCGGATCCGGTTCGCACCGAAATCGTCAAGGCCTTTGTCGTCGTCAAACCCGGCATCACGCCCGACAAGGCACTTGAAGAAGAGATCCGCGGCTTTGTTCGTGCGCGGCTGGCAGCGCATGAATACCCAAGGGAAATCACTTTCATCGACAGCCTCCCCCTCACCACCACCGGGAAAGTGATCCGCAGGTTGCTGCGCGAAGAGGCTTAGTCCCGGCACCCACGAGCCGGTATTTGATCGCGAAATCAGGACCTGATCCTGTTCCTGGCAGTCCGAACAGAACCGCGAACGGCCTCAAGTACATTTGCCGTTCGGAAGATGATGTTGGGTCGGGGTCGTGTCGATAGCAGCACGTCACCCATGGCAACAAACTCGCGCAGGACACGCCCCGAGAAGTGGTCCGCTTCAACCGCACAGGAATCGATGGTCGCACCCGGTGTCTCATCGAGCATTGCCCCGATGACATCGACAAGCGCCATGTGTCCGGGCGATTGCTTCGCGTGGGTTTCATCGAAAGTCGTCTTCCACAGCCAGTAGTGCCCGGGTGAACAGAGAATGACGAAACTCACGATCGTCTTGCCGTCGAGCGACAGCTCGGCAATCCGAAGCCGCCCATCGCCGGCCATGTCGGCAACAACGCTACGGAACAGGGCGGCGCCAGCTGCGCTGTTCTCAAGCGCTGTACCCCGACGTCCTTTCCAGCCGCTCGCCTCCAATGCGATGAAACGCTCACCGGCCTGAGTCAGCTCGGACGGATCACGCAACACGCGGAATTGCAGATCGCCTTTGGCCTCGAGATGACTGCGCCGCCGCTTCCACTCCTTTTGCCGTTTGGGACGGACGGCATGGCTGAGGTAGCCAGCACCATCCAACTCGGTTCTGGCGATCGGCTTCTGATAGCCGTTGTGTACAAACAGCGGCGCCCCTGCCCCAAGCAAATCGATCGCAAAGGCTGAATCGAGCACCAGATTCGGCATCATCAGAATACGCGGCAGATTTGCCGTATCGGCCAGACCCTGCACCAGAGTCCGGCCAAGAACTTCAGCCACGCCGGGTTCTGTCAGCGGATGCGATGCTGGTGCGTATGGGTTCGTCCAGACTTCCAGATTGGGCGGAGTCACGATCCAGCGCCGGCGGGTGATCAGCGGCAGAAAACCGGACAACCGTCGCGTGCTGCCCTGACCCCGCCAGAACAACGCCGCCTTGAGCACATGTTCGACGCCAAGCGCCTTGGCGGCGTTGACCGCAAATACGGGATCATAGAACACGTTGGGGCATTCGGCACGGGCAGCCAAATCGGCCCAGTCCGTCCGTATCGACTCGAGCTCCCGCCAGGAACGGAGCTCGAAGTCCAGTTTTGGATCATCATCCTCGGACAAAGCAGGCCGCAGCACCGGTGAACAAGTTCAGCTTGATCGCGAGGTGTACGCAAAAGCTGAGCACAGCGAAAGTTCTTCTCAGCGATGGCGGGTTTGCGGCACTTCACTTCACCGCAAAACCTAAGGGTTCTCCCTTACGCATCAACCTCATGTCGCAAGCGGTCTGTTAACTGAGTCGCGTTAGAAATTCTGAGACGTCCAACCCGGTGCGATCCACCGATTTCTTTCGCAAGACGCAACATTGAGCTCTGCAATGAATGCATCCGTACGCTTCAAAATCCTGACCATCGCTGTTCTGCCGCTGATCGCTCTGGCGTTGATCAGCGCGCTGTTGATCACGGGCCGGTGGCAACAGGCATCACTGTATGAAGTCCTGCTGCCCGCAGCCGAAGTCTCACAGGCTGCGAGCGAACTGGTTCATGAGCTGCAGAAGGAACGCGGCACAACAGTGGGGCTGATCGCGTCCAACGGTGCGCAATCGTTTCGTCAGGCGGTCGATGATCAGCGGAAGCTGACAGACGAAGCACTGGCCCAATACCGCGGGCAGGTTTCCGCAACGCAAATCAGCGCGGTTATCCCGCGTCTGGCGGACAGAATCGAGACGATCGAAGCCGCGCTTGGTCAGCTTGCTGATCACCGGACGCAAGTCGATGCCGGAACTGTGACTGTGGGGCAGAATGTCGCCTACTACACCAACATCGTCGACCGTCAAATCGGATTGATTACCAAGGCGGCAAGCCTGAGCCCGACCCCTGAAATGGTCCAGAAGATGGGCGTGTTCGCCATCATGGTCGAGGCCAAGGAACATGCTGGCCTTGAACGCGCGATCGGTGCGGCTCTGCTTGCAAGAATTGAGAAAGGTGAATTCAGTTTCGATCGCTATCGCGCCTATTTCGACCGCCTAGCCAACGAGCGGCGAACCCTGGCCCGCTTCCGTAGCTACGCGACAGCCGAGCAGGTGGAGTGGTTCGATTCAACGGTTCAGGGCCCTGAGGCTGAACAGGTCGAAAAATGGCGCCAGACAATCGTCTCCTTGCCGGAAACCCGCAACAATGGTGGCATCCAGTCAGCCGCTTGGTTTCAGGCAGCCACCGCACGCATCAATCTGATCAAGCAGGTTGAGGATCGCATTGCCGCCGAAGCAGTCAGCATTGCCAGGTCGGAACTCTCTGCCATCCGCACCGAATTAATCACCATCGCCGTTGCGGTGTTGGCCGCCGTGATTGTCGTTTCCGGCCTCGCATTGGTCATCGCTGGCGGCATCAATACGCGAATCCGGGCCCTTGCACGACGCATCGCCGGTCTGGCCGAGAACGATACCGACAGTGAGATTCCGTCGACGGATGATCAGGACGAATTTGGTGACATCGCACGGTCATTGGTGACGTTTCGCGATGCGATTGTTGAACGTGCCCAGCTTGAAAGCCGATCAGACGAAGAGCGCGCGAGAGACGAGCAACGTCGAGTGAAGATCACCGAGGTCATCACCGGTTTCCGCAGCGAGGTGAGCGAGATCATGGGCAGTGTCGGGGATGCCACCTCGCAACTTGAAACGACAGCCCATGCGCTGACCAGCATCGCCGACGGCACGAACCATCAGGTCACCACCGTCGCCGGCGGAGCAGAAGAAGCCTCGGCAAATGTTCAGACCGTTGCCGCAGCGGCCGAGGAACTTGCCAGTTCCATTGCCGAGATCGACCGCCAGGTGGGACAGACCGACGAAGTCGTAAAACAGGCCTCCCAGCACGCCCATGAAACCAACGCCCAGGTGCAGCGCCTGACCGACGCCGCCCAGCGCATAGGCGACGTCATCGGGATGATTCAGGAGATTGCCGCGCAAACCAACCTTCTGGCACTGAACGCCACCATCGAAGCGGCCAGAGCCGGCGAAGCGGGTAAGGGTTTCGCGGTTGTGGCATCCGAGGTGAAGACGCTGGCCGACCAGACCGCAAAGGCGACCGGCGACATCTCTGAACAGATCACCACCATCCAGACCGACACCCAGTCTGCGGCCGAGGCTATTGCTGCAATATCGGAGACGATGCAGGAAGTTGATTCGTACACGGCCACCATCTCAGCTGCCGTCCGGCAGCAGGGCGATGCCACCACCGAGATCAGCCGCAATGTTCAGGAAGCAGCAACCGGCACCCAATCGGTTTCAGAGACCATTGCAGGCGTTGCAAACGCGGCCAATGAGACCAGCCAGTCGGCCGGACAGTTGGCGATGACCGTCAGCGACCTGACATCTGTTACCGAAAAACTCAACGGAACGGTGGAACGCTTTCTCGAGGATGTTGCCGCAGCCTGATCGGCCGTCGATAATGCCAAGATGGGCTAAGCGGAAAAGCCGCCCGTCTCCAGATAAGCGATTTCGTCAGCCGTGCTCTCGCGGCCCAAGATCTCATTGCGATGAGGGAAGCGCCCGAAGCGGCGGATCGCATCCATGTGAATCAGGGCGTAGAAGTACCCTTCTTCCTCGCCACTCACGCGGTTGAGGTCGACACATCGCTCCTGCGCAGCCATGTCCTCTGCATGTGAATAAGGCAGGTAGAAAAACCGTATCGCGGGGGCCGGGAACGCCTTATCGAAACCACGCGAGATGGCACGGTCAGCGACCTCCTTTGCCAATCCATCAGTTGCAAAAGCCTGTGGCGTTCCCCGGAAAATGTTGCGCGGAATCTGATCAAGCAGGAGGATCAGTGCCAGACTGCCTGCAGCATCCTCCTCCCATGACGACAGCTTCCCCTGCGCGGCCAATTCGAAAGCCCCGCGAAACCGTTGCTCGCACTGCCGGTCGAAATCGGGACTGCTGCTAAACCAGGTAGCCTCACCCGCAGACCACCAGAATTCGAGAACATCGACTGGCGTAACGTCCACGATCAAAGCCTCATTGGACCATCTTCGAGGACTGCGAAGAGCTCCGGGCCCAGCTGCTCGAAATTGCCAGTGTTCGGGTCCCGAAAGAACAATGCATCATCGACTTTCTGCGGATCGAATCCCTCGTTGCGAAGATCGACCTTTTTGATCTTGAACGTGCCCGTGAGCTCAATCTCCGAGCGCAGCCTGAGAAACAATGGACGCGCATAAGCCGGCAATTCGGTATCGATGTGCTGCTGGAAAGCCACCAGATCGAGGTTGCCATCGGCCACGACGGCGGCCATGCCGGCGCGCCCGTTGTGACCCTTGACCTCAACGCCGTAGACATTGACCTCACGCAGCCCCGGGAAGCCGCTGATCGCTTCTTCCACCTCGTTCGTTGACACGTTCTCGCCCTTCCATCGGAAGGTATCGCCGATCCGGTCAATGAAGTAGAAATAGCCTAGTGCATCCTTGCGCATCAGATCGCCGGTGCGGAACCACGAATCGCCTTCTTCGAACACATCCCGCATGATCTTCTTTTCGGTCGCTTCCCGATCGCAATAGCCATCAAAACGCTGTGCCGGCTTGGACGGGTCGATGAGAATCTGGCCGATCGCTTCGCCCACTTCATCAGGCGCGCATTCGATCGCGCGCCCGTTCTGGTCCCGCACCGGCATCTGGCTGTTCATGTCAAAGCGCACGATCTTGGTCGGGAACTTGTGCTTCAGCCAGGCCGGTATCCGGCCCACCGAGCCAGGTTTGCCATCCATGTTGAACAGCGTGACGTTGCCTTCGGTGGCCGCGTACCATTCGACGATCCGAGGGATCTGAAAACGTTCCTTGAAGTCCATCCAGATGTCGGGGCGCAGGCCGTTTCCATTGCAGAAGCGCAGCTGGTGTTTGGTCTCATTCGGATTGTGTGGCGCGTTCAGGAGGTAGCGGCACAACTCGCCGATATACTGAAAGGCCGTGCACTCATATTCGACAATATCATCCCAGAACTTCGAGGCAGAGAACCTGTCGCGCACCACCACCGAGCCGCCCACCGTCAGCGTGATGCCAACAGCGAGCACCCCGCCAGCGGTATGATAGAGCGGCTGCGCAACATAAATGCGGTCATCGGCTCGCGCGTTACAGACTGCGGAAAAGCCGGCCATGATTGCCTGCACGCGATAGTGATTGATCACGGCTGCCTTCGGCAAGCCGGTCGTGCCGCTGGTGTAGATGTAGAGTGCCGGATCATCCGTGGTCAGCACAGGCAGATCGGCGTCCGGCAAAGTGCTGTCTGGTGTCGCGGCCAGGGCAGCATCGAGATCGAGCGCCGCCTCCGGATCCGGACCTGAACCGCCAGTTAGCCAGAGTGTTTTCTGCCCTTCCAAGTATCCTGCTGCACTGTCCCAGGCCGGCAGAAAACTGCGATGAAACAGGACGTTTCGCGCCGGGACGATGTTGATGCAATGGGCAAGCGAATGGCCTGTGAGATTGGTGTTGAGCAGTGCGGTGACACCGCCTGCCCGGGCAATGCCCATCCACACAGCGAGATATTCGGGGCAGTTGGCCATCATCAGGGCAACCGAGTCACCCTTGCGCACACCGGCTTCACGCGCCCAGCGGGCATATTGATTGGCGCGGAGATTGAGCTGTTCGAATGTCAGCTTTTGCCCCTGGCCCAACAAGGCCGGCCGGCTCGTATGCTGTGCAGCCAGCTCATTGAGGACGTCGGGGAAAGTGCGGGTTTTGTTTTTGGCAATCGGCGTGACGCGATTGAGCGTACGTAAAGCACCACGCAGATAGGCCAGCTCACTTCCGATACGCCCGAAGACAGACATACGCTCCTCCCGACCGGTTGCGGCCATGGTCCCGTTCTGCGCAAATGGTCGTGCAGCAGGGCTTCTGGCTACTATTGGTACCCGGGCGGTTTCATCGTTACAAGAAGCGCCGATCGAGGCAGCTAGAAATCAAGAAGGCATGCCATGTCCGACAGCTCCAGCCAGATCACCAGCAAGGGCTCTGACGCAACGGCACTACCTGCACCGGACACCGTCCTGGATGTGACCGGGCTGCTCTGCCCGCTGCCTGTGCTCAAGGCGCGGAAATCGCTGTCGGCGATGCAGGGCGGTGAGGTGCTGCAGGTCAACGCGACCGATCCTGCGGCCGTCATCGACATTCCGCACTTCTGTCAGGAAACCGGCCACAGGCTCGCTGCGCAGGACCAGCAGGGCGACTTATATCGCTTCTGGATTGTTCACCGTTAGGACGCAGGACAAGAACACCGGCGCAGTTTCTGAATTCTCAGGAACTCGGCGACCGTATCGAAACCGTCTACTGGCTGTTCAATCCGAGACTTCCGCGCAACACGCGAGAGGGTGGCAGCGGTGCTACATCCGACCATGTTCCAGTCTGCGGATCACGGACACGGATCGCGTTCGACGGTGGCGGTGGCTGGGTCGTGATCGCCTGGGAAGCATCGACAGTCGTCGCAGCGGGATTGCGCCGCGGTGGCAAAGGCGGTGCTTCGGGTAGCCGTGCGGCCACAGAAGATATTCTCGGCAGCACGCCATTGGCATCCACTGGCGGGCCGATATTGGCCGGTCCTGATAATAGGCTTGCAAGCGTTGATTGCGCCTGGGCAACGCCGGAAACCTGCGTGCTGCTGCCGCCGGCTGGATCGACCACCGGTTGCCGGGTCTGAACCACGACCGACTCAGCCTCACGGCGGAAGCCAAACGACGCGATATGTTCGGGAATCGGCACACGTTGCGATGATGGTCGACAGATATGGGGCCGCATATCGTGTGGCGGACGACCGGTGCCAATATAAGAATCTACCGCCGGACGGTTGCGTCCGCCGGTCAGCCGGGCCAGCCCGCCGGAGTTGCGGAACCCCATATCGAGCAGTTCAGCGGCAACCAGGGCGCGTTCGCCGCCGTTTCTTGCGCCAAGGACAACCGCAACCAACTGACGTCCGTTTCGGTTAGCAGCGGCGACAAGATTGAACGCGCCGGCACAGATATAGCCCGTCTTCATGCCGTTCGCGCCGGGGTAGCGCCCGATGAGCCTGTTGTGCGTCCGCATCACGCGATTGCCGACCTTGATCGACCCCAGGGCGTAAATCTCATTGTAGCGCCGGTGATCGCGAAGCAGAGCGCGCGCCAGGACAGCCATGTCGCGGGCCGTGGTTACCTGCTGAGGGTGGTGCAGGCCGTGCGGGTTGTAGAATCGCGTTCCGTTCATTCCAAGCCGGCGGGCAGCAGCGTTCATCTCGGCAACGAATGCGGCTTCACTGCCACTGATAGATTCGCCAATCGCAACTGACACATCGTTGGCGGACTTCACCATGATGATTTTCAGAGCGGCCCACAGCGTGATGCGGGTGCCGACGGGAAAACCCATCTTGCTCGGGGGATGGCTCAGCGCGTATTCGGAGATTGTGACAGGCGAATCGAGAGTTGCCCGACCAGCTTCGATCGCCTCGAAGGCGACATAAGCCGTCATCAGTTTGGTAATGGATGCCGGGTGCCACTGGTCGAAAGCACGGTGTGCAAACAGCACGCGACCCGATTGCGCATCAACGACAATTGCCGGTCCGGCCTTTGCGGATTGCACGCCAAAGACCGTCAAAGACGCCAAAACGACAAGGCCAAGAATAGCCAAAGCGTTGGAAAGACGCTGCATTGCGTTGACCCAGCCCGCCCGGTTTCATGCACAAAAAGTCACGGAAGCCTCATGTACCCGCCACCGCGGACAGATACATTTCCGCAAGCTACTTACCGCGTAATAGTTCATCGAAAAAGGGGGGTCGGGCAAAACTCGAAGTGATGGTGGTTAACGGCAACACAGCCGCGGGCAGACAATCCAAACACTTGATTCGATCTGCGGCGACGCTGTGCTAGGCGTTCATCCACTGCTGCGTGTCCGCGCCGCTGGTATCGTTCGACGCACGGAAGGTATCGACATCCAGCGGGATCCGGAATGCGAGCTCATTGCGGCTGGGGTCTGCCGGATCAGCAGTGCGCAACAGCCGCCCACCACCGGCGGGTAGCATTCGGCTCAGCCCGGCGATGAGCAACGGCACATCCCCGACTTCGGCCGACATTGTTGTTGGGCCGGTCTCGTGACCTTCGACGGCACGGATAATGATATCCAGATCGGCATCGCCTGAGATTGCCGACGTTACGGTGATCAGCACATCATCCTGCCCGACAGAACGCCTGTGCACCACGGTCAGTGCATTGTTCACGATCTTCTTCATCTGCTGCGGACATCCGATCGTTGGTGGCAGAGCGGTATGTCTGAGATCGCCCTTCTGCATCACGTTGTTGGTGACGTTTTCCTTGAACCAGGCGTTGACCAACTCTTCCGGCATCAACGTGATACGCATTTTGGGTGGCTGCGTTTCTTTGGCATCAAGCAAGACAAGACAGGACTCGAAGAGTTGCCTGTATTCGTTCATGCGGTGTCGCGCCTGGCCGAGATCGACCTCGACTCGTTCGCGGTTACGGCGCTCACGCCGCATGTCCTTGACCAGTTGTTCCACGTTCGTCAGCACGATGAAATTGCCGCGGGTGGTCCCGTCGGCGCGGTGGATCGTGTCACCGGAAATCAGGCACGGTATGAAGGTTCCATCGACGACGGCATCGCCGCTGACTGAATAGCGTCCCCGGGCAAACATCTTTTGCGGCGACCGCAGATATCCGCCGATGTGAATCAGTTTGTTCTGCTCGCGCGCTGCAAGCTCTTCGAATGTCTCGACATCGAACAAGGACAGGGCTTCCCGGTTGGCATCGACCAGCTTGCCCTGGTCCGAATAGATCAGCATCGCTGGACCGGTGTGTTCAAATACGATCGCACGTTGAGCGCGCTCATCGTCGTAACTGGCTGTCAGTCCGCGAAGCAATGCGTCAATTTCCGCTCCAACCAGATCCATCTCGGTACCCATTTGGATACCGACCAGATGATCCTCGGCACTGCTCGGTTTTTCATTGGCATTGTACAGTGCGCGGCGGATTCGCTGGATGGGTGCAATGGCAAACCATCCAATGGCCATAGCCATGATCACGACAGCGATAAGCGCAACCACAACACCCTGCATGAGCGTCTGCTTGGTGTTCTCCAGAAGTGACGCGTGGGCGTTCTTCGCATTGAGCTGCAACAACACACCATGGGGAATGCCAAGGGTCTCAGGCGAAAGATAGACCTCATACAGGCGTCGGGCGTTATCGTAGCGCCAAGCCTGGCCACGTAGAGTAGCCATTTGCCATGTCAGCTTCGGACGCTGGCCGAATGGAACGACATCCTCGCCGATCGCATCGACGAAAACCCCGCCACGGATATTGGTCGCAAAGAGCAGGTTCTCACCAACATCAACCAGGGTCTCGTTGTCGGGAAATTTGCGCCGGTCGATGGCACTGGTGAGATAGGCGCGCGCTGTATCACGCAGGCCCTCAAACATGTCCGCACGCCCCTTCTGGTAGTTCGAGACGGCGAGAGAGAGTTCGGAAATGACAAGCACGCATAACGCCACAAGTGCGATGCGCCGACACAGCGGGCTGCGCCACGGCGGATCACGCATCAGGTCGGACATGGTCGAATTCTTCGACAAAGGCGTACCGCTGGAACGTTGGCGGCTGAGTGGCCGGAATGTCGCAGGATGACGTGCGAGCGTTTATAGAGCTTTAACTATAACGCGATCGAAACAGTTGCCGAATGACGGAGTTTGCCCAGCGCTGAGGACGGATTTCACCTGGTCGTGAAACCGCGTGTGAAGAAGTGCACAGGCGTCCGGCGACTCAATGCCCATATCCGGTTCAGAACAACAATGGAGGTTATCATGGCTTCCAGGAATAACCGGAAACCAGACATCAGACCGAAGGGCGTTCGCATCGCCCATCCGGTCGTGCAGACCCGCGATCCCGCGATCGAGAACATCCAGGATGTCCTGCGTGACAATCTTGATGTGACAACCGGACATGTGTCCGGCCCGCTGGCATTGCTGGTTTAGACGCAATCGTAGAACACGCTCTGAAATTTGTTCACGCAATGCGCCCCGTCCGAAAGGCCGGGGGCGCAAGTGTTTTTGGTCCCGCTTACTGAGTTTATAAGACAGACACCCTGTGGCCGTGGGGACTGCCGGCTTCGCGGGGGGCATTACTGAAAGACAGTGCCGATTGACTCTTCTCTTGGGTCGACGATAATTAGAACAAAAAGCGAACAAAATGATCCCATGACCTATAATACAAATACGGCATTGCATCATCTTCGGTATCAGCTGAAAGCGCTGGAACAACGCTGGCAGCAGGAATGCCGTACGTGCGGAGACACGGTCGATGACAGATATGCTGACGCCATTCCATTGGGAATCGAGAAAGTCGACCAAGCGCTGAAAGGCGGCCTTCTCCCAGGCGCACTGCATGAGGCATGGACGGCTTCAACAGTCGAAATGCCCGCACTTAGCGGTTTTGGCGGCGCCATCGCACAATTGCTTCACACCCGCCTGAAACAGCCCATCATCTGGGTGCGGCAAAGTAAGGCAGAAACCGAAGCGGGGCTGCTTTACGCGCCGGGTCTGATCAGTTTCGGCCTCGACCCGGATCAACTGATCACGGTGCGCACAAAAACATTCGCCGAACTTCTCGCTGCAGGTCTGGAGGCCGCACGTTGCAACGCCGTGGCGGCCGCGGTGATCGAAGCCTGGGACAACCAGGGAACACTCGACCTGACCGCCGCACGGCGATTGTCGCTGGCTGTCGAAAAATCCGGTGCAACCGCGATCATCCTGCGGGTCTGCCCCACACCGCCGCCAAGTTCGGCCATCACCCGCTGGCACATCGCTTCTGCCCCATCGCAAAGCCTTGCCGCCAACGCACCCGGCTACCCAGCTTTTGACATCACCCTGCAGCGCAACCGGAACGGCCATGCCGGACAGTGCTGGCGCGTGGAGTGGAACCATGACGACAAATGCTTGCAGCAGGCCAAGCCGCTATCTCGGTCTGGTATTTCCGTTTCTGAGCGCGGATCGTCTGAGGCGGGAGACAGACACGCAGTCCAGCGCCACCACCAGTTCTACGGCCAACGCGCCCGTATGTCTGGTTGAGAAACGCAGCAACGCCATGCGGCTGGCCGCGGTCAGCGCCGAAGCAGCAGCACTTGGTCTCAGCCCCGGCCTGACACTGGCCGATGCACATGTCCGGGTGCCACAGCTTCACGCCATCGACATGGATCGGAATGCCGACCGGGCCTGGCTCGAGCAGATTGCGGATTTCTGCGATCGCTACACGCCGCTTGTCGCTATCGAAAGCGACGATACGCTGATCCTCGATATCACCGGCTGTGCCCACCTGTTCGGCGGTGAACAGGCGATGCGCAATGACGTCATGGCGCGCCTCACTTCCGTTGCACCGCATCTCCGAGCATGCATCGCCGGTACGCCGCAATCCGCCTCGGCGCAGGCCCGCTACGGTACAATTGACATCATCGCACCGGGTGAAAATTCACGGGCTGCGAGCCCTTTGCCGGTCTCAGCACTTGGCATCGACAAAGAGATCGTGATCGCCCTATGCCGGGCAGGCCTGAAGACCGTAGGTGACCTTGCCCTTCGCCCGCGCGGGCCGCTGGCCGCACGGTTTGGCCCAGACATTCTGGACCGCCTGGCCCGCATACTTGGCGAAGAGGACATCGCGATTACGCCACGCCGGGCGCCACCGCCCTGCTCTGTGGAGCGCCGCTTCGCTGAACCGATCGGCAACACCGATGATGTGCTTGGCATTCTCGGCCATCTCCTTGGTGAGGCGGCTAAGACGCTTGAAAGACGCGGCAGCGGCGGACGCATCTTCATTGCCAGCTTTTTCAGAGTGGATGGCCATGTGGCACGGATCCAGGTGGAAACGGCGCGCCCCGCACGTGATGCCGATGCCATGATGCGGCTGTTCCAGGAACGGATCGACGCGCTCAGCCATCCGCTCGATGCCGGCTTTGGCTATGATCTCGTCCGCCTGTCAGTGCCAGTGATCGAGCCGCTCAAGCCGGCCCAGCGCAGTCTTGACGGCCAGACCGTCCAGCAGGACCAGGTCATTGCCCTGATCGACCGGCTCGGAGCAAGACTGGGACAGGCTTCAGTGCAGCGGCTCATGGTCTGTGATTCACACATCCCTGAGCGCGCTGCCTGCGCCATACCAGCGGCTCTCGCACCCCAGACCATCCCCAAACTCAAGTCTGAATCTGTATTCCAGCCGGTGCCCGACAGGCTGCCGCCTCGGCCGCTGCATCTGTTCGCCCAGCCTCAGCCCGTCGAAACACTGGCCGAAGTGCCCGATGGGCCGCCTGTACGGTTCCGCTGGCGCAAGGTTCTGCATGAGGTGGTGAAGGCCGAAGGGCCTGAACGCATTGCGCCCGAATGGTGGCAAAGCCTGGATCCCGACGAGACAGGCCGCACACGTGATTATTTCCGCGTTGAAGACCGCCACGGTCACCGCTTCTGGCTGTTTCGCGAGGGTTTGTATGGACAGGAAACACGTGACCCGCGCTGGTTCCTGCATGGGCTGTTTCCGTGAGCGGGCTGTTCAGAACCGGCGGCCGCCCAAGAAATGGCAAGCCGGACAACCCGCCCCCGACCTCGCCTCCGGCCCCGATTGGCAGAAATCGGGCAGAAGCTGCTTATGCCGAACTGGCCGTTACCACCAATTTCTCCTTCCTGCGCGGCGCTTCCCATCCCGGCGATTTCGTCCATCGCGCCTTGGCTCTTGGGCATAGTGGCATCGGCATCGCCGACCGCAATTCCGTTGCCGGCGTCGTGCGCGCCCATTCCGCATTCGAAGAGGCCCAGGAGGCGTACCAGGAAGCCTATGGGCCTAAGGCTCACCTGCCGTTTCAGCTTGCTGTGGGGGCACGGTTGGTCTTTGCCGACGAAACGCCGGATATCCTCGCCTACCCGGAAAACCGTGAAGGCTGGGGGCGTCTGTGCCGGCTTCTGACCATTGGCAAGCGCCGCGCGGCCAAGGGCGGGTGTCTATTGTATGAAGATGACCTCTTCGCCAATCTGCATGATCTTCTGTTCATCGCCATGCCCTCGCACGATGGGCAGGACGACCCGTCCGAGAGCCTCACACCTTTCCTGAAACGGTTAGGTGCGCAAATCCCCGGCGCGATCTGGCTGGCTGCATCCATGACCTATCGCGGCGACGACCGGCGCCGGATAATGGCGTTACGGGAGACAGCCAACGCGGCAGGCTTGCCGCTGATTGCGGTCAATGATGCGCTCTATCACGATCCCGGCCAGCGCCCGCTACAGGATGTCGTCACCTGCATCCGGAAAGGCGTGAAACTTGAACAGGCCGGCCGGTTGCTTGCAGCGAACGCCGAACGGCACCTCAAGCCGGGCCATGAAATGGCGCGGCTGTTTCGCGATTGTCCCGAAGCACTCACTGAAACCCAACACCTGCTCGCCCGCGTCGATTTTTCGCTCGATCAGTTGCGCTACAACTATCCCGACGAACCCGTGCCGCCCGGCAAGACACCGCAAGGCTGGCTCGAGGAGCTGACATGGCGGCACGCCGCATTCCGCTATCCCGATGGCGTTTCAGAGAAAGTCGAGCGCCTGCTCAAGGAGGAGCTCGCGCTGATCCGTGAGCTCGACTATGCGCCCTACTTTCTGACCATCCATGACATCGTCCGCGTTGCCAACGACAAGGGCATCCTGTGCCAGGGGCGCGGCTCAGCGGCCAATTCGGCGGTCTGTTATGTGCTTGGCATCACCGCGGTAAACCCTGCGGAACATGATCTTCTGTTTGCCCGCTTCATCTCGTCTGAGCGCCGCGAACCGCCCGACATCGATGTCGATTTCGAGCATGAGCGGCGCGAGGAGATCATCCAGCACATTTATCAGCGTTATGGCCGTGAGCGCGCCGGCATCGCTGCCACCGTCATCCGTTACCGTCCCCGCAGTGCCCTGCGCGAGGTCGGCAAGGTGCTGGGGCTGACCGAGGATGTGACAGCGCGCCTGTCCGGAACCATCTGGGGCAGCTATGGCCGCGAGATCGAGAAAAAGCATATCCGTGACACCGGGCTCGATCCCAACAATCCGGTCATTCGCCGTACGTTGGACCTTGCCCGCCAGCTGCTCGGTTTTCCCCGGCACCTGTCGCAGCATGTTGGCGGTTTCATCCTGACCAGCGACCGGCTGGACGAGATCGTCCCCGTCGGCAATGCGGCGATGGAAGATCGCACCTTCATTGAATGGGACAAGGACGACATCGACGTCCTCAAACTGATGAAGGTCGATGTTCTCGGCCTCGGCATGCTGACCTGCATCCGCAAGTGCCTCGATCTGATGCGGCAGCATACAGGAATCGACTACGCACTCGCTGATGTCCCAAGAGAGGATCCTGCGGTTTACGACATGCTGTGCGCAGGAGATTCCGTCGGCGTTTTCCAGGTCGAAAGCCGCGCCCAGATCAACATGCTGCCGCGCCTGCGCCCGCGTGAATTCTACGATCTTGTCATCCAGGTCGCGATCGTCCGTCCCGGTCCCATCCAGGGCGACATGGTGCACCCCTATCTGCGCCGCCGGAATGGTGAGGAAGAGGTGAGCTTCCCCTCGCCCGCACCTGAGCATGGCCCGCCCGATGAGCTCAAACAGGTGCTCAACCGCACGCTCGGGGTACCGCTATTCCAGGAACACGCCATGAAGATCGCCATGGTGGCCGCCCGCTTCACACCCGAAGAAGCCAACAAGCTGCGCCGCGCCATGGCCACCTTCCGGCATGTCGGCACCATCCACACTTTCGAACAGAAGATGATCGACGGCATGGTCCGGCGCGGCTATGTGCGCGAATTCGCCGAGCGCTGTTTCAACCAGATCAAGGGTTTTGGCGAATATGGCTTTCCAGAAAGCCACGCTGCCTCATTCGCCAAGCTCGTCTACATCTCATCCTGGATCAAATGCCACCATCCGGCGGTGTTTGCCTGCGGCCTTCTGAATGCGCAGCCGATGGGATTCTATGCGCCCGCCCAGATCGTGCGCGACGCACGCGAGCATGGCGTCGAGGTGCGCCCAGCCGACATCAACCACAGTGACTGGGACAACACCCTCGAAACCGATGACAGGGGCAGGCTCGCCCTGCGACTTGGCCTGCGCCAGGTCGATGGCATGCAGGATGCCTGGGCCGATGCTCTGGTTCAAAACCGGTGTCACGGCTACGACAGTGTCGAGGCAATCTGGCATCGAGCGAAACTACCGCACCGCGCGCTGCGCCTGCTCGCCGACGCTGACGCCTTCCGCTCCATCGAACTTGACCGGCGCAATGCCCTGTGGGCCGTGCGCCGCCTGCCGGATGACCGGCCGCTGCCACTGTTCGATGCTGCCCGCACACGGGAACTGGCCGAGGAACCCTCCGTCGACCTGCCGCACATGGCACTCGCCGAACATGTTGTCGCCGACTACCAGACGATACGGCTGTCGCTCAAAGCCCATCCCATGGCACTTCTGCGCCGAGGCTTCGACGAGGACGGCATACTCACCTGCCGCGCCATGGCCGAAGAGCACGACGGAGCGTTCGTGAGAGTGGCCGGCATCGTGCTGATCCGCCAGCGGCCCGGCAAGGGTAATGCGATCTTCATGACGCTCGAAGACGAGACCGGCATCGTCAATGTCGTGCTGTGGACTCGGAAATTCGAGAGCTTCCGGCCTGTTGTCATGGGTGCCAAGCTGGCGCTCGTCCATGGCCATGTGCAGAAGAGCAAGGAGGGCGTCATCCATCTCATGGCGACCTCGATCTACGACCGCACAGCCACACTGCAAAGCCTGTCGGAGCTCGACGGTCCGCCCTTCACACCATCACGCGCCGACGAGGTCATCCGGCCACAGCCGCCGCGGGGGTACAACCATCCACGCAATGTGCGGATCATTCCGAAATCACGTGACTTTCATTGATTCGCGTACCGAGGGATCACCTCGCAACCAACCTGCATCGTAAGTCTATTAGCCGCCAAAAAAGAACCCAGCCCCACCTGCACGGGTTAAATTACATACGCGAAAAACATTCATTTCGTAACGTAAACAATTTCGTCAAAAACAAATTCAAACAACACCTTCACTACAAATTATAACATTAAATCACTTGAATATTGTTTCGCTTGCCGTTCAATTACTCATTGTTCATCCGTTGGTTGTAAAAACCTGTACTCATCGCGGTCAGAATCACCGGAAAGAACTAAAAGCAATGCCCCTCTCCCGTCTTATCTATTACAGCACCATCACATACCCAATCGAAGCTGGAAGCATGGATCGATTGACCGATCAGGTGACTTCTTCATCACGGGAAAACAACGCCCAGCGAAACATCACCGGAGTGCTCCTGCAAGGGGGCGATTTCTTCCTTCAAGTTCTTGAGGGGCGGCGGCCGGATCTCTCTGATACACTTGCTCGTATTATGGTCGACCGGCGACATCACAATGTCCGGCTTGTCGATTTTCGGGTTATCGAGGAACGAAGATTTGGCAACTGGTCCACTTATTGTCTGCAGGACAACGACTTCATCGAAAAAATAATCGCCGAGCAAAGCCAATCCGAGCGAGGGCCACACTCCATCCTCGGCACCGAGGAACTCGTGACGATCATCCATTTTCTCGCAGTTCATGACGACAGCGCCGCACTGAACTTCGGTTGAGCCCGGCGGCCCCGGCGCGCCAGCAACGGATTACGTGCCGGGCAAGAGGATCACTCGCGCCGCTTCAGCATCAACGTTTGGAGGAGCGGCGCGAGCGGACAAGCAGCACCAAAGATTGTCGACAAAAAGCACACCGGATGTGTGGCCCGCACAAGAACAAAAATCTTGAGCTGCGCTAGGTGGATTGGGTTGGTAGGCGGCAATCCGCCAAGAGAGATGGTGCCCCCCGCCGGAATCGAACCGGCACTCCCGTAAAGGAACTGGATTTTGAATCCAGCGCGTCTACCAGTTCCGCCAGAGGGGCCTGACAGCGGCCTGCGCCATCCAAGGCCGCGGACAATACGCGCAACCGAGCCAGCGTCAATCCGATCGTAAGCGATTTGTGCCAGACAGGCGGACAAAGCCAATCATCGCTACACTGCAAGTCTGACCGCACCATGCAGACCAACACACCAACCATGTCCAACGACGCCGCAGCCAACGAGGGCGCACTGGGGTTCCTCACACGCGTCCTTGACGACCACGCCACGCAATCTGACGATCCGGCCAACGCCGTCATGACGCTTGGAGATCTGTCCGACCGCCTGCAGGAAAGAGCGTTCGGCATGGTGCTACTCGTCCTCGCGCTGCCATGCTGCCTGCCGTTTGTTTATCTGCTGCCGCAGATCGTCGCCCTGCCAATGCTCCTTCTGACTAGCCAGATGGCACTTGGCCGCCACGTGTTGTGGTTGCCCGAAGCGGCGCGAGCCAAGACATTCCCAATCTCGGCGATGCGCGATGTCATCCAGCGCGCACGGCGCTGGATCGGCTTTCTCGAACGGTTCGCCCACGCAAGGATGACCGGACTGGTCAGTGGCGCAGGCAGTCGCATCATCGGCGCGTTGCTGATGGTTCCGTGCGCCTCCATCCTTCTGCCCCTGCCGCTCACCAACACGGTGCCCGGCATCGGCGTTACCATCGCGGCGATCGGTCTCATTGAGCGCGATGGCCTTCTGACCTTGTTTGGCCTTATTGTCGGTTTGATCTGGGTGGCCATTCTCATCCTCGGCGGGCAGGCTGCACTGACCTGGCTTTTTGCCCTTCTACAAGGCCTCGCAGGCTGATCATCATCGAGCACGGACATGACGGCATCGGACTCCACCATCGAGCGTATCGTGGCACGAGATCGCACCGGTCTCGTCCTGCTAGCGGCCGTGGTCATTCCGGCTGCCGCACTCGCAGGCGCCTGGGGCATTGAGCTGATTGGCGGAATTGCACCCTGTCCGCTCTGCCTGACCCAACGCATTCCCTATTACGTCGGTCTGCCAATCGCGTTAGTTGGGCTGTGGCTCTATGGCGCCGGCCGCGCCCAGAGCCGTGGCGGGAAGCAGGGTCTGGCTGCACTGGCCTTCCTGGCATTTGCTGTGGCGATGGCCGTTGCGGCCGGGTACGGCATCTACCACGCAGGCGTAGAATATGGCTGGTGGCCCGGCCCCACTGCCTGCGCCGGCGGCGGCCCGACGCCTGAAACGGTCGAGGAGTTACTCGATCAACTGGGCAAGACGGTTCCTGTCAATTGCGCCGACGTTCCCATGCGAGTCCTGGGCCTGTCTCTTGCTGCCTGGAATGCGGTGGTGACCGGCACAGCGATGGTGCTGTCCGTTGTCGGCGTGTTTCAGATCCGTTCGGCAATCAAACGCTGATAGCGCATCTCTCAAAAGGCAATGACGGCGGCAGGCGGCGGAAGAGCGACCCACAACGCCCCGACTCGACCCTATGGTTCGAGTTCTGTGTCCCAGTAGAGAAAGTCGAGCCAGCTCTCGTGCAGATAGTTCGGCGGAAACAGCCGGCCATTATTCTGCAGATCATGCACGGACGGCTTGAACGGCTTCTGTATGGGGATCATGTCGATTTCGCGCGGCAGATGCCTGCCTTTGCGCAAATTGCACGGTGAACACGCAGCAACGACATTCTCCCAGGTCGTCAACCCGCCGCGTGACCGCGGAATAACGTGATCAAAGGTGAGGTCCTCGCCCGAGCCGCAATACTGGCAACGGAACCGGTCTCTGAGAAAGACGTTGAAGCGGGTGAAGGCGGGATGACGGGAAGGTTTGACGTAGGACTTGAGTGAAACGACGCTGGGCAAGCGCATTTCGGTGTTCGGACTTCGCACCGTCCGTTCATACTCGGACACGATGTTGACCCGGTCGAGAAACACCGCCTTGATGGCGTCCTGCCAGCTCCACAGTGACAGCGGATAGTAACTCAGCGGTCGATAGTCCGCATTGAGCACCAATGCCGGACAAGCCTCCACGGATCCGGGGATCGACACCGCGATCGTCACAAACACACCCTCCATCGGAGCCGTGTTTCGCCGGGTCAGAAAACCGTGTTTCCGAATCCGGTTACGGCCTCTCAGAGCTTCATACTAGATATGGTTTGACGGCAGGTGCAAGACCACAATGACTGCACGTCTTTGCTTTCCCAATCCATGATGGCACTGGGTTGATTCGATTGCTGTGCAGACTGCCCAGCCAATATGTCATTGCCATGAAACGGCAGTGGCAGAAGCCGGCTCAGTAACGGGTTATCATCCGCCTCGCCCGGTCCGGCCTTGCCGATTGTGCAATCAGAATGTTGTTAGGCAGTCGCGCAGGAAGAGGCTGCCGATCATCAGACTGCTGCTGTCAATGCCGTGCTGGATGCGGTGCGCAATATGCCAGCATACCGCATGATCCGCCGCGGCGATGGCTTGAGCGGCAAGAAACATCATCTGAAACGGAATAACGTCGTCCTGATCCCCATGCGAAAGCAGAATGGGCGGTTTGGAGCGGATCTGGTCTTTCAAATGTTCGCCACCGGCAAGCGCACCTGAGTAGCCGAGGATGCCGGCACAGGATGCCTCCCGGCGCAGTCCGACATGCAGCGCCATCATCGTGCCCTGGCTGAACCCCACCAGCATCATCCGGTCCTCGGTCACGCCGGTACGTGCCAATTCGGCATCAAGGAAGGCATCCAGCACCGGCCCGGCCTGGTTCACTCCACGCCAATACTCGTCCGGATCGCGAAAAGTGAGATCAAACCACTGGTAGCCGCTAGGGGATTGGGCACAACGTTCAGGTGCGTGGGGAGACACGAAGGCAACGTCAGGCAGCAGGCTCTGCCACTCCGCGCCCAGCTGGATGAGATCGTTGCCATCCGAACCATAGCCGTGCAGCAGCACAACAAGACCACGTGGTTTCCCGCCGCTGGCAGGTTCAAGACGCGGTCCATCCAGTGAGGTCATGCCTCGCCCTTTCTCGACAGTTTCGGAAGAACGTTCCCGACAACCACGCGACCAGCTTCAGTGCACAATCCGCACCACGCCAGATCCATTTGATTACGCAAGCGTGCCGGGCCGTTTGATTGCCCCGTAATACGCCCATAGCAGAAGTGCCGCGGCACCGCGATAGGGATGCCAGGCATCGGCGTGGCGAATGCGGTCGTCGCCCTCCGGAACGGTATCCAGATCGCGCAAATGCCGGATTGCTTCCATCAACGCCAGATCGCCTGCCGGCCAGATATCGGCCCGGCCAAGGCAGAACAACAGATAGATATCCGCTGTCCACGGCCCGATCCCGGTAACAGCCGTGAGGCATTGATGAACGTCATCAGACGGAAGACGTTCGAGCATGCCAAAATCGACCTCACCCGACTGCGCAGCCTGAGCGGCACAGCGCAAGGTCCGCACCTTTGGCTTCGAAAGCCCCAAGGTCCGCAATGCGTCATCATCACGCCGCATGATGGCTTCGGGCGTTACCGATCCCAGCTCATCCTTGATACGCTGCCAGATCGACCGGGCGCTTGCGGTAGAAACCTGCTGAGCGACGACGATGGTCGCCAGGCCTTCGAAATCAGCGCTGCGCTGGCGGATTGCTGGAAAGCCGGTGACCTGGTGGGCTCGTGCCAAGTCTGGGCAGCGTGCGGTCAGAATGGTCACCGCACGATCAAGATCATCCTGGGCCTTGAGTTGAACCAACGCGATACCTGCCAATTTCTCAAACTGGCGGCGGTTTAGGCCAGAAAGAGCTTGTTGACGATCGGTGACCGACTGAACTCTGCACATCTTCAACTGGGCGGTCCGTGACAGCGGCCTGGCAGCGCTCTATCGAGGCACCATGTATCTGCGCTTTGCCCCAAGTCCCAATGGCCGGCTTCATCTCGGCCACGCTTTCTCTGCCCTGGAGAACGCCCGCATTGCTGACGAGCTTGGCGCGACGCTACTGCTGCGCATGGAAGATATCGACACCGCGCGCTGCACGCCCAAGTTCGAGCGGGCCATCCTCGACGAGTTGGCATGGTTGGGGGTGACATGGACGCCACCATTGCAGCGCCAGTCGGAACGATTTGGTGCTTACCGGGAAGCGATAGAATCGCTGCAGCGGATGGGGGTGATCTATCCGTGTTTTGCCACGCGAGCCGACATCGCAAGCGCGATTGACGCACAGCCGGGCGGAGGAACGGCTTGGCCGCGCGATCCGGATGGCGCGCCGATCTACCCCGGCCTTCACAAAGGCATGCCCGAAGACGAAGCCGCAGCCCGCATCGCTGCAGGCGAACCGCACAATCTGCGTCTCGACATGGCAGCGGCGCTCAGAAGAGTTGGCTGCGATCGCGTGTCCTGGTCTGAAAGCGGTGCCGGACCAGATAGTGAGACCGGGATCATCCAAGCAAGCCCTGCCATCTGGGGCGATGCAGTGCTGATCCGTAAGGATACGCCTGCAAGCTACCACCTCTCCTGCGTCGTCGATGACGGATTCCAGGAGATAACCGATATCGTCAGGGGGCACGATCTGTTTCACGCCACTGCGCTGCATCGGCTGTTGCAAACGCTGCTGGATCTCCCGGAGCCGCGCTATCACCACCACCGGCTGATCCCCGATCAGGACGGCCGGAAACTGTCGAAGTCGAGCGGCTCGACCGGACTTGCCGAGTTGCGCGCGGCTGGGAAGACCGCCCAGGACGTGCGCGCCATACTTGGTTACTGAGAACGTCTAGGTCACCAGCCAAAGCCAACCGGACACGGTGAAGATTGCCAGCGCGGTGGACAGCGTCACCGACGCCGCGGCGAGAGGCACCGCCTTGGGATAGGGTAAGGCAAACAGATAGCAGTTCTGCCCCGAGGAAAGCGCGGCCATTACGACCAGCACCGCAGCCCAACCATCGGGCAGCGTGAAC
>JBCDCP010000011.1:0-34383 GCA_039181495.1 Pseudomonadota bacterium
ACGCGCAGCGCTCTGACCTGCCGAGCACGGGATCGCCCATGAGCCATGTGAGCCCCTGTGTCGGACTGTGCAGACTTGACGAGGCCACGGGGTATTGTCTTGGCTGTGCCCGGACCGGCGATGAGATTGCCGACTGGGGCAACGCATCCCTGGCGGTGCGCGAAAGTGTCTGGTCGATTTTGCCCGAGAGGTTCGAAGCGCTGGAGGTCACCTGCCGACGGATGCCTTGGGACACAGAACAGATCCGGTCCTTTGTTCAGGAAAGCCTGCGCAAAAATGCAGGGACCTGGGTGATGGGCGTTGTGGGGGCTGTTGGAGAATTCACAGCCGCACAGGGAGAAGCTGTCGAGGTCTGGACCGAAAACGATGACATCTTTGCCGCGACGACCAATGCGCGCCTTCGGTTTCAGATCGACGATGATGTCCGGGCGCTAACCTTTGAACCCAAGGATACGCCGATTGGCCAGTCAAGGATTGTGCTGGCGGTAAAGCGCGAGCGCGGTCGCCCGCCGGTTGCGAACGTCATCAGTGATCTCGGCGACGATCGCGCGGCTCTCACGGGCGGAGAACGAGGGCACCTTTTCGATCTGGGCCTTGGGCGCAAAGAGGCAAGGTTTTGTGTTCGTGTTGCAGAGGGGGCCGCCCGCGATGCTCTCGACCGAACTCAAGGTGAGCCGCTGTTGCAAAGTCTGGGCAGGATCGGGGCGGATCTGATTACCGAAAGCCCAACACGCGTGATTGAAACCGCCCTTGGCCGCATGGAGGTAGAGGGTCCAATTCCTCCTCCGGGCGGGCAATCACCAGATGGTCCGCACACGCATCTGCTGCCCGACCATCTCGCAACCGGACGCGCAATGCCGGCTGGCATGGACCTGCCACGTGCATATCTGCCCGGTGCGATCTTCTATCCCCGGCCATGATCATCATCTGAAACCAGGTCTTGCAAAACTCAATGGCAGTAGCGGTCAGTTCGCTGCCGGCGGGTGGTGTTTGATGGCTGTGGCTGCCTTCATCGGTCTGGCGCTGCTTCGTTCCAGTAACGCAAGCAGTTCCGCATGGCCTGATAAACGATCGGAGACCTTATCAATGAGCGACCAGGGTCGTGGGTCTGGCCGGGTTGAAGAGTCAGACCACCCTGACCGGCATCGCGATCGAGGTTGGCACAGTAAATCAGGTCTTCAATCCTGTTTGCCGCATGTCCGTCGTCAGGATTTTGTGCCCGGCGACCGTCCAAACCCAAGGACGGAGATAGCTCGTTGGTTACGTTTGGAAGAACCAAACCATCGGCTCTATCGCCAACATCTTCTGCAGAACCATCGCGGACTTGGTTCGCATTGGGAGCGGCAAGGGATTCTTCGAGGTCGGGATTTTCCGGTCCGTCAGGCGTCAGTTGCCGCTGCTGTTCATCGATTGGAACAGCATCAACGGTTGCCTCTTCGCCGTCCCTTAACGGTGGCAACGGAGGCACTTCCGGCAATCCGGTCGCAAAGGCGTGTCGACTCTGGGTGGGCTGACATGGTTCAGGCGTTGGTGCGGCTACCGTTGCCCCGATTTTCTGCTTCAGGCCGATGATGCGCGCATAGCTCTGGCGAATGTGGCGCTGCAGTCTTGGGTCACGCTGCGCGGCATCTTCAAGCGTTGCGATGATCCAATCCGGCAGGTCGGTGTGATCTTCGCCAACAGCCGAATACATCAGGACGTCGTTGCAGGCGAGTACTGCATCAATCAGCGCCTCACGGGTGCTGAAGTGCTTCCGAATTGCCGCCATGCGCATATCGTCGGTGATGACCACGCCCCTGTAATTCAGGCCTTCAGTTTCAGCAGCCCGGAGCTTGCGCATGATCTGCGGTGAAAGTGTTGCCGGTGTTCGGTCTCGTCCACCTGCATTCAGATCACTGTGGTAGAGATGTCCGGTCATGACCATGTCGAGACCGGTATCGCTCCGGAGCAGCTGGCGATAGGGCTCGAGTTCGATTTCGTCCCAAGTCTCGGTGATGTCGGTGAAGCCAAGATGCGTATCGCCGCGGCTCGATCCGTGCCCGGGAAAGTGCTTCACCGCCGTCAGTACGCCCGCCTTCCTGTGCGCTCTGATGAATGCACCTGCATACTGGGCGACCACGTCTGGATCGCTGGAATAGGACCGCCGAAACCGTGCAATGATCGGGTTTTGCGGATTGGTTTTGACATCGAGAACGGGTCCCAAATTCAGGTTGAACCCCGCCGCCTTCAGGTTCTCCGCCATACGGAGATAGCGCTGCTCGGCTTCACTCAACCCCAGACCGGTGATGCGCTCTGCACTTGGCGTCGATGGAAAGTTGATGTCTGCGTTGAGCCTCTGGACGAAACCACCTTCCTGATCGACTGCGATAAAAGGTGGGATCGAACCTGCCGCTCGCTGGAAGGCGTCGTTCATTTCTCTGACCGCTGGCAGCGAAGAGATGTTGTCACCCAGGTACAGGACCCCACCGATCTTGCCGTCTTCCAGATGGCGGATTGTGTCGCGCACGCCCGGCGACGAAACGCGGGTGCCCGAAAAGCCAACCATGATCATCTGACCGATCATCTGCCTCAGCGGCGGCTCGGTCAGCGATCCTCGAGGTCCGTCACCCGAGACAAGCGCACTACGGTCTGAACTATCCTCGGCCAACGCCAGCGCCGGCGCGACCGTCTGTTCAGGCGTCTCGGTCGCATATGTCGGGGCCTTGGCGCCACCGGCTGCTAGAAGTGCGCACGTCGCGATCAGTGCCAGTGTGATGCGCAAAGGTCGGATCATTGATTGGGTATTCTTCCGGGCGCAGGTTTGGACCACAATTCAATGTGTGGTTTGCAACGAGACGTGATTGTACTGCTCATACAGCACGTCAGCGGGCTCTTTGGTTTTGCTCTGCAGCCCCTTTGACCATGGTTGACCGGAATTGAACAGACGTTGAGCCTCGGCCTTTACCGACGCGGCGCGCACCTTGCGAACCATCGCGTCATGTCATCTTGCGTTATATCGAACCTGAAAAAACCGCTTTGTGGATCCAGTCAAACCGCGAGAAGGGCCCGCGAAACCACCTCTCACCCTCATCCGGCCGAAGCTGGGCTCTGGAACACCGTCTTAGCGATCTGGTTTAGAAAGCAGAAAGTCGGCCGTGCACGCAATCACATCATCCAGCAGCGCGGGCTCGTTTATGGCTCCGAGATCGTGTCCCGCATCAAGGTCGAGGATGATCGTCTCAGCCGCGCGACCGGCACTTATCTGCGCCGCCAGCGCCTTCCCTTCAACAACCAAAGGGTCACGCCGGCCGGTCACGATCAAGACAGGTCCGGCCGCCTTGGCAGCATCCGCAATCGGATCCGCCGCTACAATCTCTGCGAAAAACCTCGGACGGAGACGGGTTCCGTCGACAACGGCCTGATCTTCATCGCGCTCGTAACGCCGTGACGCCTCAAGGATTGTCTCCATCCCAAAGATCTTGCCGTAGGTCACCATTGGATCCATCACCGGGTTCCATAGGGCAAGCCTGTCAAACGGGCCGTCGCTGGCCGAAGATTGGAGCGCAACTAGTCCGCCCTGGCTATATCCCAGCACGCCGAGCGGCACGTCCAGACCAGCAAATTCCTCACGGAGCGCGATCGCTGCCCGTCTCGCATCGCGCGCCTGCCCGGAGAAGCGGGTGTCAGCCCAATCACCATCGCTCCGGCCGGACCCGATGAAGTCGATCCGGAGTGTCGTGATCCCTCTCTCCGCAAACGCACGGGCGGTGCGGGCAAACATGCCCTCGCCCCTTGCCACAGGAATCTCGTTGCGCGAGCCGGTATAACCGTGAAGCAGCAGCGCCAGGGCGCTGGGATCGGCGTTATCGGGAACAGCGAGCGTGCCTGAAATGCGTCCATCGGGCGTATCTATGGACATGGTCTGCTCTTCGGCCGCGGCGTAGCGGATCGGCGCTGGCTGGCATCCATCGAAGTCCCCGCCAAACACCGGCTGCACAAGCATGAGAAGGCCTACCGCTGTACTCGCCGCCTGTCTCACCAGTGCATCCAGTCGGAAAACTCTTACCGGCGGGATTGAGTTCATGCCGCAATCAAAATCATCAGCGTGTCAGGCGCCATGTTCGTCTCCGGCCAAACCTCTGAGGATGAAGTCGGCAGTGCTGGGGCTGTTGGCTAGCGGTAGATCATAGACAACCGCCAATCGATTGAGCGCCTTGACATCGACATCATGCGGCAGTGGCGACAGCGGATCGATGAAGAAGATCAATGCATCCAGCTGACCTTCACAGATCATTGCCCCCAGCTGCTGGTCGCCGCCAAGAGGGCCGCTCTTCAGTGCGGTCAGCTCAAGGTTTGAATAGTGCTGCGTGATCTGGCTGCCGGTCGTACCGGTGGCAAACAGCCTGGCGCTGCGAAGCGTATCGATGTGGCGGCCAGCCCAGTCCACCATTTCCGCCTTCTTGGCATCATGGGCGACCAGCGCCAAACGCAACTGCCGCTTGGGCTGTATCATCGGATGAACTGGTCGACATAGTCGTCGCCGAGCCCGACGGCAGCATAGTGCGCCCGGCACATCTCGATCTTGGTGAAAACATCCTCATAGCCCGTCGCGTTGCCGTAAGGGTCGACATAGATCATCACGCCATTGACCTGAAAGTAGGTGATCATTTCCTCGACACCGTCGGGCACGACCAGCGTATGCGTCTCTCCGGGCGGCTCGAACACATAGCCGCCTTCTTCAGCAACCCAGTCATGTTCGAGATAGTGCCAGCGCCCCTTCAGCACCCAACCATGCACGGGTTGGGGGTGGCGGTGGCGCGACAGGACACCGGACTTACGTACCCTGAGCAGGTTCATCCAGTAGCCCTGCGACCGGTTGAGGCAAAGTGGCCGGAACGACACATTTTCGGCCTGCGGCACCCAGATGCGTTCATCCTGCGGGACCGCATTGGGAATGACGATCTCGTCCTGTGCTTCCTTGGGAAACGGCAGCTGGTAGGGCGTGCGCGGGTCGGCTTGTTGGGCTTGGGCAGACATGATCTGGGTCCTCACATTGCGGCGTATCCGCCATCGACAGGATAGACGCTGCCGGTGACAAAGGAAGCCTCGTTTGAAAGCAGCCAGGCGACGAGGACCCCGACTTCCTCGGGCCTACCCCAACGATCCATCGGGGTACGGCTCATGAGCGCATCGTTGCGACTGGGATCGGCGCGCAGGGCATCTGTCAGCTCGGTTTCGATCCAGCCCGGCGCGACCGCATTGACGCGGATGCCATCAGGTGCCCATTTGCCCGCCAGCGCCTTGGTAAGCTGCGCAACCCCACCCTTCGACGCCGAATAGGCGGGCACCAACGGTCCTCCGAAGAAGCTCAGCATGGATGCCGTGTTGACAATGGCGCCGCCGCTCTTTGCGAGTAGGGGATGTGCGGCCAGACATGTGCGCATCGTGCCCGTGAGGTTCACATCGATCACGGCCTCGAACGTCTCGATGTCGTACTCCTCGCCACGGGCGAGAACACCGGCACAGTTGACCAGACCGTCAAGCTGTTCGATCGGCCCGAAGAAGGACTGGACCGCGTCGTTGTCACGAATGTCCAGTACGGCAGCCTCGGCTGCGGGATGGTCTTGAGCGAAAAGCGCGACCTCATCCTCACCAATGCCAGTGGCGGTAACGGTCCAGCCCTGTTCGATCAGCGTCGCGGCCACGCCCGCACCAATGCCGCGCGTGCCACCAATGATGACTGCATGGCGCATATCTCACTGTTCCTCCAGAAAAGGACAGGACGGCCTCCCGGCGGGGCATGGGGGCACATTCGTGTTCTCGCTTGAGCAGAACGAACTGGTCAAGCTTTCTGACCCACATGTTTGTCTGGAGACCGCAGATCGCATCAAGAGCGCCGAGTGACACACGGCGACGACGTGTCAGCATTCCTGAGCTCGGCGCAGCTCCCCACGGCTTTGACCGCTAAGCGCTGAGTTCGGTGAGATGTTCGAGCAGTGACTCCTTGGCTCCGCGGATGTGCTCGGCGGTGCGGGCTGCTGCCAAATCGGCATCGCGTTTCTCACAGGCTTCCAACATGCCGAGATGTTCGCGACTGGCGCGTTCCATGCCATCGCTCAAAACGAGCTGGGCACGCAGATAGCGATCGACCCGATCCATGGCATTGTCGACCACATCGAGGTGATACTTCAGCCGGCTTGCCGCGTAGAGTTCGGAATGGAAATCTCGGTTGAGATCGCCCCAGGTCATGGGGTCATTGGAGTTCGAGAAATCCTCGCAGAATCGCCGCGCGCGTCTGAGCCCTTTCTCAGTCATCAGCGGAACCGACCGGCGAATGATTTCGGGCTCGATCAGAGCCCGAAGATCGAAAATCTCGGCAGCCTCCTCGGCTGACAATCCCGACACCACCGCACCACGATAGCGCTGTGTTTTCACCAGGCCCTGTTCCTCGAGCCGTGAGATCGCCTCACGGACCGGAATCCGGCTGGTGTTGAACATCTGGGCGATGTCGTCCTGGCGCAGCGGCTGCCCGACTTCGAGATCGCCGTCGACGATCGCCTTGCGCAAAGCGTTGAATACGATTGCCGAGGCCGAAGCTGTTTTCGAGATGTCTACCGATTTTAGCTTCATGCCCACGGGCATTCTCCTTCACGCCGAGCTGCGCATCGTAGTGCCATGGACATGATTCGGCATGCCTCGGCAAAGATTGGCACTGGACAAATACCCGTTCACGCGGTTCACTCCAGATATTGGATCCAATATGCGATATCCAACAATAGGTACAAGCTGACGCGTCATCAACCAGGGAGAACGACATGCTGAGAAAACTCGTTGCGGCCGGAGCCGTCATGCTGGCAATGGCCGCGCCAGCGTCCGCAGACACACTTGACGATGTGATTGATCGTGGAACCCTCCGCTGTGGAGTCGTTCTCGATTTTCCGCCGATCGGCTTTCGCGATGCGAACAACGAGCCTGCCGGCTTCGACGTTGATTATTGTGCTGATCTTGCCGCCGCGCTCGATGTTGATCATGAGATCCTGCCACTGACCTGGGCCGAGCGACTGCCAGTGATTGTGACTGGCCGGGCTGATGTGGTGTTCGGTGCAACGTCGGACACGCTTGAGCGTGCCCGGACTGTTGGCTTCACGATTCCCTACGCGATCTATTACGCGCAAGGCGTGGTCGGCAAAGACAGCGGCATCGCGAGCTTCGAAGATATTCGCGGCAAGCGCGTCGCGGCTGCCGTTGGCACCGTCCCGGAGCAGGAATGGCTGAAGATCGCCGCCGAATGGGGGGAAGAGAACCTCTACCAGGGCTACCAATCCGAGAACGAGGTTTTCCTCGCTGTGGCCCAGGGCAAGGCTGACATCGGCATAACGACCAACACCGCCGTAAAGCCGATCACCGATCAATATGACAATGTGATCGCCGGCCCACGGATGCCCTGGACGACCGACTACACTTCAGTTGTCGCCAATCGGAAGGATGTCAGCTGGCTCAACTACCTGAATCTGTTCGTCACTCATCAGGTTCGGTCAGGCCGCTATCAGGAACTGTGGGGCCAGTATGTCGGTGGCGAAGCGCCGGAACTGCGCATTCCCGGCGTCATGTACTGATCTAGCCTGCTTCACCATTCCCCTTTCGCCCGAGCCGGGCGGGAGGGGCCAGGAAGGCCATCCGCGTTGTTTGACTACAACTTCCATTGGCGACCCGTTTTCAGAGATCTGCCCGACCTGATCGCAGCCAGCCTTGTCACGCTGCAGGTCGCATCTCTGGCCATGATCCTTGGCGTGATCATCGGATTGGGCCTGGCGCTGATCCGGCTGCACGGCAGGGGCCCGTTGCGCTGGCTTGCGACCTCCTGGGTCGAACTGGCACGCAACACTCCGGCACTGTTCCAACTGTTCTTCTTCGGCTTTGGTCTCGGTGCCTTTGGCCTGCACCTGTCGCCGTTTCTGATTGTCCTTGCGGGACTGACATTCAACTGCGCCGGCTATCTGGCCGAGAACTTCCGTGGCGGCTTTCAGGCAATTCCGGAAACCCAGCTCAGGGCTGCACGGTCGTTGGGCATGACGGTGTGGCAGTCATACACACGCATCATCATTCCGCAGGTCCTGCGGATCGTTTATCACCCGATCACCAATCAGATGGTCTGGGCGGTTCTAATGTCGTCGCTCGGCATGCTGGTGGGCTTTCGCGAATTGTCCGGCGAGACGCAGTTCTTCGCCTCGCGCACGTTCCGCATCTTCGAGTACTTCGCGGTAACGGCGATCCTCTACTACATCATCGTCAAAATCATCCTGCTTGCCTCTCGCCTGCTGGCGACCCGGCTGTTCCGGTATTGAGGGGGTAGCGATGAACGAACCGGTCCAGTTCTTCAGCGGCTTCAGCGTTAATGACGTTTGGTTCATGGCCGAAGCGGCGTGGCGAACGCTTCTCATCTCGGTCTTTTCGATCTCGCTAGGCACGCTTATGGGCGGTGTCTTCGGTTGGCTGCTCTATGAGGGCAGGTTCTGGGCAACCGCTGGCCTCGCTGCCATTCTCGACATCTTCCGTTCGGTGCCGCTGATTATCCAGCTAGTGCTGTTTTATAACTTCGCCCCCATCGTTGGCCTCAATCTGGATGCCTTTGCATCGGGGGTCGTTGTCTTGACCATCTATACGGCGGCGCTGGTGGCAAACGTCGCGCGGGGCGGACTGGAGGCCGTCGGCACGCCGATGCGCCGCGCGGCCCGTAGCCTTGGCATGTCCTACTGGCAGACGCTCTGGTATGTGGTCCTGCCGATCGGCGGACGGGCGGTCTTTCCCTCTTGGATCGGCGTGGCCTTGGGAGTCATGAAAGACAGTGCTCTGGTGTCTGTCCTTGGCTATGTCGAATTGCTGAGGGCAAGTCAGATCCTGATTACGCGAACGCAGGAACCGTTCCTCATCCTGGCCATCGCCGGAGCGTTCTACTTCGCGTTGTCCTACCCGATCTCACGTTATGCGGAGAAGCTTGAACAGCGGTGGGCCGTGCGATGATCGAAGTAAGCAATCTGCACAAGAAGTTTGGCGATCTTCATGTCCTCAAGGGCATCGATCTTACCGTCAGTAAGGGTGAGGTCGTCTCGGTCATCGGAGCGTCAGGCTCGGGCAAGTCGACGCTGCTCTACTGCATCAATGCGCTCGAGCCGATCAATGAAGGCAGCGTGACCGTTGACGGCGTCGACGTGCATGCCAAGGGCACGGATATCAACCAACTGCGTCAGAAACTGGGAATGGTGTTCCAGCAGTGGAACAGCTTCCCTCACCTGACCGCGCTTGAGAACGTTGCGCTGGCCCCGCGGATCGTGCGCGGAATGTCGAAGCGTGAGGCGCGCGATGTTGCTGCTGAACAGCTCAAGCATGTCGGATTGGGCGACAAGCTGGAGAGCTTTCCAAGCGCGCTCTCCGGCGGCCAGCAGCAACGTCTTGCGATCGCCCGTGCGCTCGCCATGGAACCGCAATACATGCTGTTCGACGAGGCGACCTCGGCGCTCGATCCCGAACTTGTCGGCGAGGTTCTCGACACAATGCGCCTGCTTGCCGAGGAGGGGATGACGATGATCTGCGTCACGCATGAGATGGGCTTCGCCCGTGATGTGTCCGATCGCGTGGCCTTCTTCAATGATGGCATTCTGGAAGAAATCGGCCCGCCGTCTCAGATCTTCGGCAAGGCGGAATCCGAGAACACACGCAAGTTTCTGTCAAAGGTCCGCTAGCTGTGACGACGTTTGCGGACACATCGACAAGCCATGACATGCCGGCCGCCGTCTCGGCTGCAAGAACCGGCAGTTTGAACCGAGAGGGAGGATCAAATGCACCCGCCTATTTTTGAGGGTTGTGTTCCGGCGCTGATGACGCCCTGCAGGCCGGATCGATCGCCGGACTTCGACGCCTTGGTCCAGAAAGGGCGCGAACTGGTGGCAGCTGGCATGTCAGGCGTTGTCTATTGCGGTTCCATGGGTGACTGGCCGCTACTGACTGACGCGCAACGACAAGAGGGTGTGGCGCGTCTGGTTGAGGCCGGCGTACCCACAATGGTCGGCACCGGCGCGGTCAATTCGGCATCCGCCGTCAGCCATGCCGCTCATGCTGCACAAGTTGGCGCACAAGGTCTCATGGTCATCCCGCGCGTTCTGTCGCGGGGGTCATCGCTTGCGGCTCAACGGGCCCATTTTGCGGGTATTCTGGAGGCAGCGGACGGCTTACCGGCTGTTATCTACAACAGCCCTTATTATGGCTTCGCGACCCGGGCAGACCTGTTCTTCGACTTGCGTCAGTCCTACCCCAATCTGATCGGGTTCAAGGAGTTCGGCGGTTCCGCGGACCTGCGCTATGCAGCCGAGAACATCACCTCAAGACAGGATGATATTCTGCTGATGGTGGGCGTCGATACCAACGTCTTCCATGGCTACGTCAATTGCGGCGCGCGTGGCGCGATCACCGGCATTGGAAACGCCTTACCGCGCGAGGTGCTGCATCTGGTGAGTTTGTGCGAGAAGGCGGCCGCCGGCGACGCGGTGGCACGCGCCCGCGCCAAGGAACTCGATGATGCTCTGGCCGTGCTGTCCTCGTTCGATGAAGGCCCGGATCTGGTGCTCTATTACAAGCACCTCATGGTGCTGAACGGCGAGCGCGAATACGTGCTGCATTTCAATGAGACCGACATGCTTTCAGACAGCCAGCGCAATTACCTCGAATCGCAGTATCGCCTGTTCCGGGACTGGTATGCGGACTGGAATACCGAGCTAGAACCCGTCGCCAGGTGTGCGTAACCGCCGAAGAACCCCGCGCAACCATCGTCAATTGTAGCGGCATCTGTCCCGACGCCATCAGTGAGCAAGCCATACCGGAGACGCCATATGGAATTCAGTAACCTGATCGGCGGTACGTGGGAGCAAACCTCCAACGGCGCCGACAATATCAACCCCTCCCACATCAGCGATGTGGTTGGAATCGCTGCTCTGGGCAGCGAAGATGATGTCGATCGGGCAATCGCAGCCGCGCAAATGGCGGCTCCTGGCTGGGCGGCGTCAACACCGCAACAGCGTTTCGATATCCTGGATTTCGTTGGCACCGAAATACTCGTCCGCAAGGACGAACTCGGACGGCTGCTGTCACGCGAAGAAGGAAAGACGCTGCCTGAAGGCATCGGCGAAGCCACCCGCGCGGGACAGATTTTCAAGTTCTTTGCGGGCGAGTGCCTGCGCCAGACCGGTGACTACCTCGCGTCCGTTCGTCCGGGCATAGAGGTCGATGTGCGGCGCAGCGCCGTCGGTGTTTTCGGGCTCATCACGCCGTGGAACTTCCCCATTGCGATACCGGCCTGGAAAGCAGCGCCCGCACTCGCGTTCGGAAATGCGGTGGTGCTCAAACCCGCCGGTCTGACACCAGGATGCGCCCATGCACTTGCCGAAATCCTGTCGCGCTCTGGACTGCCCGAGGGGGTTTTCAATCTCGTCAATGGACCGGGTGCCAAACTCGGCGCGCGTCTCATCGAGAGTGATTCTGTCAACACAATCTCATTCACCGGCTCTGTGTCCACCGGCGCAGGCATCGCCGCGGAGTGCGGAAAACGGCTCAAGAAGGTGCAGCTCGAGATGGGCGGCAAGAACCCGATGGTCGTGCTCGATGATGCGAACCTCGATACCGCGGTCGATGCCAGCCTGAACGGTGCGTTCTTCTCCACCGGTCAGCGCTGTACGGCTTCATCGCGGTTGATCGTGACTGAAGACATCCATGACCGGTTTGTCACCGCCCTGTCCGAACGCATGCGCGCGCTCCACATCGGACATGCGCTGGAGCCAGACAGCCAGATTGGTCCGGTCGTGGACGCACGCCAGCTCGATCAGAACCTCGACTATGTAGCAATCGCCGATAAGGATGGCGGCAAGGTGGTGGGTGGTGAACGCCTCAACCGGGAAACCGAGGGTTTCTACATGGCGCCAGCTCTCGTCACAGAGACCGACAATCAGATGCGCATCAACCGTGAAGAGGTCTTTGGTCCGGTCGCATCGGTCATTCGCGTCAAGGACTATGATGAAGCGCTCAGTGTGGCCAACGACACGGACTTCGGTCTCTCCGCGGGCATCTGCACCACCTCTCTGAAGCACGCCAGCCACTTCAAGGCCAATGCACAGGCTGGCATGGTAATGGTCAATCTGCCCACAGCGGGCGTCGATTATCATGTGCCATTTGGCGGCACCAAGGGCTCGAGCTTTGGCTCGCGAGAACAGGGCCGCTACGCGGCTGAGTTCTACACAACCGTCAAGACGTCCTACACCCTGGCCTGAGGGCCAGCGCCTGATCGGCCCGCAAGTCGGCACAAGGACCTGTCATGAAAATCACCGGGATCAACGTCTTTCAGGTCGATCTGCCGCTCAAGGAAGGCCGCTATAGCTGGTCCAACGGCAATTTCGTCGACGTGTTCGACAGCACCGTCGTGGAGATCATCACCGACGAAGGCCTCAGCGGTTGTGCGGAATGCTGTCCGCTAGGCTCTGCGTATCTGCCGTCATTTGCGCTTGGTGTGCGCGCAGGTTTGCAGGAACTCTGCCCACAACTGATCGGGCAGGATCCGCTGAACATTGGCGAGATCGGGCGCTTGATGGACGGAGCGCTACGCGGCCATCCCTATGCCAAGGCGCCCATCGACATCGCCTGCTGGGACCTGCTCGGCAAGGCAACCGGCCAGCCCGTCTATACGCTACTGGGCGGTGCGGCGCAGGATGATGTGGTGCTCTATCGCGCGATCAGCCAGGAAGCGCCGGACATCATGGCCAGCAAGATCGAAGGGTATGCCGCTGAGGGGTACACCAAGTTTCAGCTCAAGGTTGGCGGCGATGCCAATGACGACATCGACCGCATCCATGCCACCCGCAATGTGCTGAAGGCATCAGACCTGCTGGTGGCCGATGCCAACACCGGGTGGACCCGGCATGAGGCAGCGCGCGTGGTTGGCGCAGTCTCCGGGCTTGACGTCTATATCGAGCAGCCTTGCATGACCTACGAAGAAAGCGTCTCGATCCGCCGTCGTACCGCTCTCCCCTTTGTGCTTGATGAGGTCATCGATGGACCGAACATGCTTGTTCGCGGCATTGCGGAGGATGCCATGGACGTCATCAATCTGAAGATCTCGAAGGTTGGCGGGCTGAGCCAGGCCAAGCTGATGCGCGATCTCTGCGTCGCGCAAGGCATTCCGATGACCATCGAAGACACATGGGGTGGCGACATCACCACCGCGGCTATCGCGCATCTTGCCCGCTCCACACCGGCCGACTTCTGCTTTTCCGCCACCGATTTCAACAGCTACGGGACGGTAACAATCGCGGAAGGTGCACCACAGCGGATCAATGGTCGGATGACGGCACCCGATACGCCAGGTCTTGGAATCAAGCCGGATTTCAACGCGCTCGGCGAACCTGTGGCGCAATACGCGTGACCAAGGCCACGCGATGGATCATTGCTACCAACGGCGCTTGAGAGGATCGGCGAAGCGGGATGCGCTCATCAAAGATCATTCATATTGTCTCGGCTCACGCCGAAGGTGAGGTTGGCGATGTCATAGTCGGCGGCGTGGCACCACCGCCTGGCGATACTCTGTGGGAGCAGCGCCGATTTGTTGCCGAGGATGGTGCACTCCGCGATCTCGTCCTCCATGAACCGCGTGGCGGCGTGTTCCGGCATGTCAATCTGCTGGTGCCGCCCAAGTCTCCCGAAGCCGATATCGGCTTCATCATCATGGAGCCTGAAGATACGCCGCCAATGTCCGGCTCCAACACGATCTGTGTGACAACCGTTTTGCTGGAAACCGGAATTCTGCCGATGACGGAGCCGGTGACAGACCTCGTACTTGAGGCGCCTGCCGGGCTGGTCCGGGTCAAGGCGGACTGCAAGGATGGCAAGGTCACGCGCGTTGCATTCACCAACGTTCCTTCCTTTGCGGCTCAGCTCGATGCTGACATCGAGGTGCCTGGTTTGGGTCGGCTAACGGTCGACACGGCATTCGGCGGCGACAGCTTCGTTATCGTCAAGGCCGCCGATATCGATGTGGCACTAGAGCCCGAGAACGCCCATCAGATTGCCCGGCTTGGCGTGAAGATTTCATCGGCGGCGACTGAACAGCTTGGCTTTCACCACCCCGAGCATCCTGATTGGCGACATTTCTCATTTTGCCTGTTTGCCGGTGAGGTCACGCGCTCCAGAGACACCCTTTCAGCCCAGTCCATCGTCGCGATCCGACCCGGAAAGATCGATCGTTCACCGACCGGGACAGCGGTCTCCGCACGTCTGGCCGTGCTCGCCGCCCGTGGCGAGATAACCGACAAGGACCGGTTCGAAGCCACATCCATCATTGGATCCCGCTTCACCGGGCGGATTGTCGGCACGGCCGAGGTGGCTGGTCGTCCTGCCGTTCTGCCGGAAGTATCCGGCCAGGGCTGGATCACCGGCACGCATCAGTTGATGGTTGACCCCACCGATCCATGGCCGCGCGGCTATAAGCTGACAGACACCTGGGGCGCAGCAACTCGGTAGACGTTCATTCGCCCGGGGGCACTAAACGGAGCCAGGGAGCTATTGCGAAAATGGCTGATGATCCGCAAGGAGAGATGTCCTTGGCGCAGCCGACAACCCGGCACGCAAGAAGGGCGCGGAAAGATCCGCGCCCTTGGTAACCAGGTGCAAGGCTGATCCACTTGGATCAGAGGTCAGCAGCAGGCTTGTTTTCGATGTCGACCCAGTTCGCGTCTGCGGTCGTGATCGTACCGTTCTCATTTCCAAGGAAGATATCGTGCGCCGTTTCGGATGAGTTCAGATAGAGCTGCCCGTCGACGATTTTGAAAAGATCGGGTTGGGTCGCGATTTTCTTACCCTTGCTGGTGCCCACGGCGCACCAGCCACCATAAGCCGGCGCGTATCTGGCCGGTTCAGCTCTGAAGGCGGCCAGGTTCTCGGCAGACGAGAACTTCCAGACCACATCGCCCAGCTGAAGCTTGAATTCGGCGGTTCCTTTCGTGGGTTCGCCCACCCTGTGATAGGCGACCGGGTCATAGCCATTGATCGCGATGCTCTTCTCGGCATCGGAGATGTAGACTTCATCAGCGGCGTAGGCCGCGCCGACTGAGACGATGCTGGCGATGGCGGCGGCAGCAAAGCTATGGCGAATGGTTCTCGAAATCATGGGGGTCTCTCGCTTGTGTTGACTACTGGTCTATGGGGGTTGCGCCGTTCATCACCATCGCGCGCCGAAATGCCTGGCGCATCGCTGCTGAAGCCCGTGTCGCTACCGAGAAGTGTGTCTTGACCGCACCAAAACCCAATAAACTCGCATGACGATCGTCTAACGGATCCGCTATTTGAGCGTGTGCTGCAGGGTCTTGCGATTGTCCTCGACAGCGCTTGGAGCTGCGGCCGCAGGGACGCGTCGAATTGGTCGACGCGCGCAAGTTGGGGCAGCGCGCGTCATTTGCGATACTTGCGTGCTGTCGCAGAGGAAGGGTCACCCACACTGGCGGCGCCGAAAATCAGCGTTGCCCAGCCTTCCCCTTCCCCGGCACATCCGGCCACTTGAAGAACCGCTCGGAACCCGAAGGTAATCCGCCAACCCAGGAAGAGGTTTTCATCCCCGTTCTGAGCATCGTTCCGCCGGACGATGAGAGGACGCAATCCGGGCGACCATTGCCACCGAATATGGTCTCGTTATGGGCATCTCTAGGAAGAACGCGGGTCGGCGGATGCGTGTTGCCAAGGGCACGCATTGCGGTCAGGTTTTGCTCACTGGTCATGGTGCCGGTGGTGGTATCGAATTGCTCTACCGTGGAAGCAACACATCCGGCTATGGCAGCAAAAAGGGTTTCGCGACGCTGCACGCGTTCGCACAGTTGAAGACAGTGGTACATCATCATGGCTGACGTGAATGGCCGGCTGGCCGGCAAAAGCGCGATTGTGACCGGAGCCGCTTCAGGCTTCGGCAAGGAGATCGCCAAGAGATTTGTACGTGAGGGCGCGCGGGTCGCCATCGTCGACATAAATGAAGAGGGCGCCGAAGCCGTCGCCGCCGAAATCGGCGATGCAGCTGTCGCGGTGATCTGCGACATCACCCAGGCCGATCAGGTGAATGCGTCGGTCAGGGCGGCGGCGGAGGCCTTCGGCCAGGTCGATATTCTGATCAACAATGCCGGCTGGTCGCACCCCAACGGGCCATTACTGGAGGTTGATGAGGCAACCTTCCAGAAGGTTTATGACATCAACGTCAAATCGATCTTCCACTACACCCATGCCATCGTACCGCACTGGCGGGACATCGGTGGCGGCGTGATGATCAATATCGGCTCAACGGCGGGCATTCGGCCAAGGCCCGGGCTGACCTGGTACAACTCGTCCAAGGGCGCCGTGAATCTGATGACACGGTCGCTGGCTGCCGAACTGGCTCCCGATGGCATCCGCGTGTGCGGCGTTGCACCGGTGATCGGCGCCACGCCCTTGCTCGAGACCTTCATGGGCGTGCCGGACACGCCGGAAAACCGCGCCAAGTTTATCGCAACAATTCCGCTTGGTCGCATGTCCCAACCCGAGGATATCGCCAACGCCACGCTGTTTCTTGCGTCCGACGAGGCGGAGTTTGTCACCGGTGTCATTTTGGAGGTCGATGGTGGTCGAACCATCTAAACTTGAAACGGCAGATCAGAGCTTCGCACGCCTGTTTTAGTCCGGCCCAATGAGACGCGTTACCGTCGCTTTCGATGGCCGGGAGCGTGGTCGAAGAGTTTAGCCAACGGCGCTTTGTCTTCGGCGACCCGGCAACGTTGAGACAGCCGACCGTCGTGCCCGTTGGCTTAGGTCGTCTGTATTACAGTTAGCTGCGGCTAATCTGTTTGATCGCGTCGTAGGCGGATCGCGCGGCGACGTGCATGTAACCCCACTCTCCGTCGAGACGCTGATTGTAAGCCTCGCCGGCAAAGTGCACCCGTCCATCGATGGGCTCCCCAAGCGTTGATGGCCGAGAACCATGAAAGTAGGAGTATGTCCCGCGATGATAGCGGCTCTTGCTCCAGTTCTGCAGGACGTGGGCTTCGAATGAACGCGACGCCGCGCCATCGTAGAGTTCGTCGAGTTCATCGAGTGCCGCCGCGAGCAACCGGTCTTCGCTCAAAGACGCATAGGGAGCCGCCAGTGCACCGTGGGCAAAAAGCCCAAGTATGTTCTGGTTCGTCGGCTTGTCGATCGAGGCGTTGTAGAACATGATTTCGGATTCTGCTGTCTCGTACTGGTAATCGTAAAGCACCATGTCGGGATAAAATCGTTCATTGAACCGCATGAACAGTTTGAACCCGTCGGGCATGATCGCTCCCTCCAATGCCCGCTGCTTTCTTCGGGGCAATGGTGGATCGAAGCGAATGTCGCCGTCTTTCAGAACATTTAGCGGGACAGTCACAATCACATGTCTGGCCAAAACGGTCCGACCATCCGCGAGATGGACCCGAACTGGGTCGCCAGAGTAATCGATACCAGTGACTTCCGTTTTGAGCGCGATGCGGTCCTGAATATCGCGGGCCATGTAGTCGTTGAAGAAATCGAACCAGGTGGTTGAGCTAAATCGGTGCTCGCCGCGCCACTCGCGTGCATAGCGGTTTTGCCGCAAGAGCCGGTCACCGCTGACCACGTCGCAGGTCATCGGACGCCATTCAACAGCGCGTTGGGCCGCACTGTTCGTTTGCGAAAGCGTGTTGAGCACACGATTGGTCGTGTGGATCCATTCACCACCCATATCGAGTGGGAAATCGGCCAGCGTCGTATCCTTCCTGGCGCGGCCGCCGTGGATGTCTGCGGCTTCAAAGATCTGGAAACGGGCACCGGCTTGATCGAGCAGATAGCCCGCCGTCAATCCGGCGGCACCCGCACCGATAACCGCCACATCCAGTGTTTGCAGGTCCGCTTGGATCTGAGCGCTGACCTGCCTTAGCGTCGCCGAAAGTGCCGCTGCGTTTACACCTAGTAGGGCGATGAACTTGCGACGTGTGAGTTTTGTTATCAATGAGATGTCTCCCTTGGAGCCGCTCGGCTTCCTCACAGTCCCCTTGGCTTTGAGCAATTCGAAAACTGGCACGGAGAGATGCGTGGCCGAGCCCGGGGGTTGATGAGGGTTCGGAAGGCCGGCTCATGACAACTTGATCTTTGCTTGCCAGCAAAGTCAAAGCCCACAGCTGTTGCAGTGAGCGCCTTCTTGCCGTCCTGCAAGGCGTCCGTGCAGGGCAATTCTGGCCGCAGGGCTGCCGGTCCGGCAGTTCGCTCTGCCGCCATTCCGGAACATGACTTACAGAGAATGCTGAGCGAGCAAATGCGTTACAGCTGGTGGCTCTTTTCCAGTGTGAAATGCTCGGACTGCCGTGTGCAGATCAGCATCCGAAACTGTCGCCCGATCATGTTGGCGCAGGTGTTCGGTCCAGCTTGAGACAAAAAACCACTCGACCCAGGCTTTTTCGTCCGCAGCATCCTGATAGATGCCCCAGTCATAGGCGCCATCGCGGTAACGCTCCGCGGACAGCGCATGGATGGCTGTAAGGAAACCGTCGCGATCATCCACTCGATATCGAATAGTGACCAATACCGGTCCTCGATCCTGGATGTCATCCAAATCGGCGGACACAACCGGGTCAGCCCAGCTCATGGCCGGTGCAAGGTCGAGGCTTTCGCCTTGACCAAGCTTTGAGCGCCAGGTCAGCGGAATGAGCGCAATTGCACCCAAAGCGGCGATCAGAAGCGTGCTCCCCGTGGCGGTTGCGGCAGCAAGTTGGCCCCAACCGGCCGAACCGACGGCCATGCAGCCAAAGAAGACCATCAGAGCGATTGCCAGCCCGCGCGCCCTGACCCAGTTCGGCAATGCCGTCTGAGCTGACACATTCAAGCTGGTCAGCACCGAAATCCATCCAAGCCCGCCAAGGAATGCGGCTGGAAGTGCGACCATCGGCTCTCGCGCCAGCCCCAGCAATGCCATGGCCAAAGCAGTTATCGCGGTTCCAATGGCAGCCACCTGGTTCAGGTCGATACTCTTGCGAATGATTGGAAGCATAAGCGCTCCCATCACAGCGCCGATGCCAATGGCCGCAAGCAGCAGGCCATAGACCTCGGCACCACCGCCTTCGAGATTGCGGGCCACAAGCGGCAGCAACGCCCAGTACGCGCTGGCGAAAATAAAAAATCCAAACGACCGGATCAGCGTCGCCTTGAGTGGTTGATTGTAGCGCGCATGGCGCAGGCCTGTGATCATCGATCCGAAGATCGGCTCAGGCGGAAGCGTGCGTTCCGGGGTTGGTGCCGGTTTCCAGAACAGCAGTGCCGCAATGATCACAAGATGGCTGGCTGCATTGAGCATGAATGGCGCGGCAAGACTGATCGAGGCGATCAGAAAACCCGCCAAGGCCGGACCGATAGCCCGGGCAACATTAATGCCCATGGAGTTGAGCGCTATGGCCGGCTGCAAATGGTCTCGGGGGACAAGGCTGGGCACGATCGCCTGCCATGCCGGTGCCATGAATGCCGCACCTGTGCCGATCAGAAATGTGAATGCGAGCAGGAGCAGCGGCGTCATCGCGTTTGCAGCCACCAGCATGGCCATTGCAGCAATAATCAGCGTCAGGATGGCATTGATCACGAGCAAGAAGCGTCGTTTATCCACGCGATCAGCCAGTGCCCCGGCGAACAACGCAAACAGGAAAATCGGGGCCGTGGTTGCGGTTTGAACAAGCGCCACAACCGCCGGCGATGGACTCATGGTTGTCATCAGCCAACCGGCGCCAACGTCGTGCATCCAGGTGCCGACGTTGGAAATCAGAGTTGCGGTCCAGAGCAACGCAAAGGCGGGAATTGCGAAGGGGGCGAAGGCACCCGGGCGCGCTTGCGGTGTGGGGTCAGCCTCTGCCACGGGATCGCTCCATGTGGCGACGAGGACGCCCGCAGGACCGTCGAAGCCGCGTTCTTCGTTCGCTCATTGAACTGCAGCGGGTCATTGCACGACCTCCGAATGCACAGTCACGGCCATCCCGGGGCGCAACAGCAAATCCGGGTTGGCGATACGCGCCCTTATGGTGATCGTGCCGGTTGCAGGATCGACGGTGGCCTCGGCCACATGTGGCGTTGCGGTTTCGGGATAGGGCCGACCACCCGGGAGCGTCAGGCTGATGCGAATGTTGCGAAGCAGTGCGTCAACGCTGTCGACGTTTGTTTGCTCAAGCGTGGCAAGCCGATCCGCATAGGGAGCGCGATAGGCCACAACAACCGGATCAAGCGCCAGTACCTCACCAAGTGGAGCCCCGGACTCAGCTTCAACGAATGTTCCTGGCGAAACCTTTGGCGTGGAAACGAACCCGGTCACTGGCGAACGAATCTCGGTGCGTGAGAGATCGAGCTTTGCTCTCTCGAGCGTTGCCTGCGCGCTCTGAACATTGGCGCGGGACACTGCCAAAGCCGTGCGAGCGCCGATGACTTCAGCATCTGATGCCACACCGCGGTCTGACAACCGCTCTTGCCGTTCCGCCGCGCTTTGGGCGTTTTCCTGCTCTGCCAGTGCGCGCGTCAGAGTGGCCTCGGCGGACTTCATCGCAAGCTCGGCATCGCGAGGATCAAGCGTGATGAGAACCTGCCCCTTCTCGACCGGCTCGCCGCCAATAAAGCGTACTTCCGAGATGACGCCGTCGAGCTGACTGGACAGAACGCCGCGCTGGTTGGCCTCGATCTGTCCCTGAAAAACGAGATTTTCCGAGACGGCCGAGCCCGGCATGATGAGTGTGACCACAAGCATGCTCACAGCAACGGCAAAGCGATGGAGATGCAGCATCAGCGGCACTCTTTGGCAGAGCGTTTGAGGTCCCGGATAATCGTCATGCAAGCGCATGAGCAATGGGCCTTGGGGCGCCAGGTGCGCCAAATGCTGTCACCGGGCTCCAGTCCGGCAGCTCGGGCAAGGCGTCCGGCGCATGGTCTGAAAATGCGCCCTTGGCATGCACGATGCGGCCGCCGGTCAATGTTAGGTCGGCCTCGATGTTGATGATGTCATCTTCCGGTACCGCGAAGTAATCGCGATCCAGAACGGCCAGATCGGCAAATTGGCCGGCCTTGATCTGCCCCTTCTTGCCCTCTTCCCGGCTGAACCAGGCGCCGGCAGCTGTCCAGTGACGTAGCGCGTCTTCGCGACTCAGCCGGTTTGCGGCTTGCCAAATCACATCGCCGCCACGGCCCTTGCCGGAGACGGCCCAGTGGATCGCGAGCCAGGGGTTATAGGAGCTGACGCGGGTGGCATCGGTGCCCGCAGCAAGCGGCACGCCGGAGGCCATCATCTTCTTGACCGGCATGACATCATGCAGCGCGGCTTCGCCGTAACGCTCGCGATAAGCTGTTGCCTGGAAGGCAATGCGGTTCTGGTAACTGATCCCGCCGCCGAGCCGTGCGACCCACTCCATGGTCGCTTCGCTGGCGGTCTCGCCGTGGTCAAAGATCCAGTTGAGTTCGTCGAGACCCCTGTCACGACCGACCTCTTCAACCACCCTGAGCAAACGATGGGCGCTTTCCTCGTAGGTACAGTGAAAACGGATCGGCCAACGGTTCTCGAACAGGAATTCAAGCACGGGGGTTAGATCGCCTTCCATCCGCCTGGAGAGCTCTGGCCGCGGATAGCTGAAATCCTCGAAATCGTAGGCCGAGGCCACCAGCATCTCACCGGCACCGACGCATTTCAGGTAGTCGTCGCCCTGATCCGGCTTGACGATGTCATTCCAGCGCTTGAAATCGTCGAGTTCAAACAGCGGACGTTGCGCAAAGAGCTGGTAGCCGATGCGGACGGTCTGCTCGCCACGCTTGTTGAGTTCGGCAATGATACCGTAGTCGTCCGGGTAATTCAGGAAACCTCCGGCACAGTCCAGCGCGGAAGTCAGGCCAAGCCCATTGAGTGCGCGGAAATAGTGCTTGGTCGACGTGACCTGCTGTTCGAAATCGAGCTTCGGTGCCATGTCCAGCAGCGCGTAGAGCGGCTGGGCATTGGGGCGGGCAAGCGCCAGCCCGGTCGGGTTGCCGTCATCGTCGCGCTCAAGTCGGCCTGAAACGAAGGGCTCGTAGAAGTGGCCGTCGATGCCTAGTGCCCGCAGCGCGGCCTTGTTCAGCCAGGCGCGATCGTAGAGATGCAACACATAGACGGGCACCTCGGGTGCAACGGCGTTGATCTCGTCAAGAGTCGGCAACCGCTTCTCGGCAAACTGATCAGCCGACCAGCCGCCGACGACGCGGATCCACTGACCCGCCGGTGTCCGTTGCGCCTGCACTTTGAGCATCCGCAGGCCGTCCGCCAATGAGGGGACGTGGTCCCAACGCAGCTCCATGGCGAAGTTGTTGCCCTGGCGGATGATGTGGGTGTGGCTGTCGATCAGTCCCGGGATGACCCGCTGACCCGCGAGATCGATAAGCCGCGTCTCCGTCTCTTTCAGGCGCAGGACGTCCGCATCCGAACCGACCTCCTTGATCAGCCCGTTCTCGATGGCTACCGCAGTCGCCTCCGGCTGCTCGGGATCCATCGTGGTGATCTTGCCGTTGAACAGGATGAGGTCTGCCAAAGGAGGTCTCTCCGGTCCTTCAGGGTCTCAGACGTCGCGGCCTTGCATGATGACAGGCGACCAGTCGGGGCTGATTGGCGGGACATGCGTCAGATCCTGGGTGGCGAAGGCACCGGCGCCGTAGACAACCTCACCATTGGCCACGGTCAGGTCAGCTTTCAGCTTGGCAATCTCGGCGTCGGTGACAGCAAAATAGTCGCGGTCCAGCACCGTGAAGTCGGCCAGTTGCCCAGGCGTGATTGCGCCCTTGCGGCCTGCATCACCAGTGAACCAGGCAGACCCGGTGGTCCACAGTCGCAGCGCCTCATCGCGGGTCAGCAGGTTGGCGTCGTCATACATCGGCAGCCCACCGCGGCTGAGACCGGTGGTCATCCACTGGATCGAGTACCAGGGGTTGAACGAAGTCACCCGCGTGGCATCGGTGCCGCCGCCGACCGGTACACCGAGGTCGAGGATGGCGCGGAAGTTTGGCGTCATCTTCAGGGCCTCAGCGCCGTAATTGGCGATGAAATCCTCGGCCTGGAACTGAATGCGGTTCTGCAGCGCGATGCCGCCACCGAGTTGGGCAATCCGTTCAAGGTTCGCCTGGCTGAAGGTCTCGACATGGTCGACAAACCAACCCGGGACGAGACCGGCGCCCTTGGCGACTTCCTCATAGACTGGCAGCAGGCGCTCACCGGTTTCGTTGTAGGTGATGTGCTGGCGAAAGGGCCAACCACCTTCGCCAAGCGCGGTCATGACCTGGGTCTGGTACTCTTCGGCATCGGCATCGATGTCGGGGCGTGCATCGGCGAAGATCTCATAGTCGTAGGACGCCCAGCCGAGGTTTTCGCCAGCACCGACGAATTTCAGCATGTCGTCACCGCTGCCGGCGCGTATCTCCGAGGTCCAGCGACGGTAGTCCGAGAGTTCCTCGCCCTTCACCTGTGGGAATGAGTGATAGCCGATGCGGGTGGTCAGCATGCCCTCGCCGTGCAGCCAGCGAATGACCTTGTAAGGATCGGCATCGGGGAACTCCATTCCTCCGCCGCCGGCATCGGAAACCGAGGTGATCCCGAGGCTGTTCAGGACGTCGAAATACTGGAGCGATGAATTGATCTGATCGCGGATCGACAGTTTGGGCGCCGAGTCGAGCGTCTTGTACATCACCAGCCCCGAGGGTGCGGCCAGCACCCGGCCGGTCGAGTTGCCGCCAGCGTCCTTTTCGATGATGCCGCCCGGATAGGTCGGGTGACCCGGCCGGTCGTAGCCGAGATACTCCACCGCCTTGGTGTTCAAGAGCGTCAGCTTATAGAGGTGGTGGATCAGAACCGGGTGGTTGGGTGCCACGGCATCCAGTTCAGCCACCGTCGGCAGGCGCTTTTCCTTGAACTGGAACTCCGAAAAACCGCCGGCGACGCGAACGAACTGACCTTCCGGCGTCCGGTCGGCCTGTGCCCGCAAAAGCGCCAATGCCTCCTCGAGACTGTCGACGCCATCCCAGCGGACTTCAAGGTTGTAGTTCACGGCGCCGCGGATGGCGTGTGTGTGACTGTCGTTGAGGCCTGGAATGACACGTTGACCTCGGGCGTCGATCACCTGGGTGAACGGCCCGATGAGCCCGCGCATCTCGTCGTCGGTGCCGACGGCGACGAACGCGCCGTCACGCGCGGCAAGAGCCGTCGCCTCGGGTCGTGCAGGATCCATCGTTGTCACCCGCCCGTTGAGCAGGACCAGATCAGCGGCATTCGAGGCCGACTGGCCCCAGGCAGCTTTGGAACCGAATGCGGCAAGTGCAGCAGAGGCGGCAAGCCCCTTAAGTACAGGACGACGAGACACGCTCATGGGACATCCCTTTCGGAGGGGTGTTGGCTTGGTGGAGTTGTGCGGAAGTCTATTCAGCAGCTGCTGGGACCGGGTCGAGACGTGGGCCGTGCTCAACGCGCTCAGGTGCCTTGTGGACCAGGGTGTAGGCGTAATCGACACCCATGCCGAAGGCGCCGGAATGTGCCTTCACAATCTCCATCAGGTCATTGTAGGTGTCGCGCCGCGCCCAATCGCGCTGCCATTCCAGGGCAACCTGTTGCCAGGTCACCGGTACCGCGCCCGCCTGAACCATGCGCTGCATCGCATAGTCATGCGCGTCCAGCGTGGTTCCGCCCGAGGCATCGGCCACCATGTAGATCTCGTAGTCGGTGTCGTGCATGCAGGAGAGCGCAAAGGTAGTGTTACAGACCTCGGTCCAAAGCCCAGAGACAACGATCTTCTTCCGACCCTGGGCTGCATTCTCGGCCAGGGCGTCGCGCACCTTCTGGTCATCCCAGGAGTTCATCGAGGTCCGTTCGAGAAGCGGGTTATCGGGAAAGACTTCTAGGAGTTCCGGGAAAGTATGGCCGGAGAAACTCTCCGTCTCGACGGTCGTGATGATGGTTGGGATTCCGTAGAGCTTTGCCGACTTGGCCAGCGCAACCACATTGTTCTTCAGTGTCTGGCGATCGATCGACTGGACGCCGAAGGCCATCTGCGGCTGATGGTCGATGAAGATGAGCTGGGAATTTTGGGGGGTAAGCACTTCGAGCTTGGACTTCGGCATTGATGCCTCCTCAGATCGCCGGGGTTGCAGGCTAGGTATGTTGACCATGTAAGTGAGACAACGTATCCAGCGCGCCCAGACTGTCGCCGAAACGGAACCAATAAAATGGACAAGCTTGATGCGATGCGCGCCTTTGTGAAGGTGGTCGCCTTAGGCAGCTTTGCAGAGGCCGCACGGCAGCTCAGCGTGACCCGGTCGGCTGTCAGCAAGGGTGTGAAAGAGCTCGAATCCGGGCTCGGAGCCCGGTTGCTCGATCGGACCACAAGGCGCGTCAATCCAACCGAAGCCGGGCTCGCCTATTACGAGCGTTGTCTCGACATCCTCGCGCGGATCGAGGAGACCGAATTTCAGGTTACCCAGCTCCACGAAGAGCCGCGCGGGGTGCTCAAGGTCAATGCGCCGATGTCTTTTGGCACCATGCATCTGGGGCACGCCATTTCTGCGTTCATGGAGCTCTATCCGCAGGTCAGGGTCGAGCTCATGTTGACCGACCGGTTTATCGATCCCATCGAAGAGGGCTTCGACGTCACGGTACGGATCGCCCAACTTGAGGATTCAAGCCTGATCGCGCGAAAACTGGCGCCCGCCAAGAGAGCCTTGGCGGCGTCGCCAGAATACCTTGAGCAGTATGGACGGCCAGAAGACCCGGCCGAATTGATGCACCATGCCTGCCTGAACTATGGCCACACCACAACGCGACAGCGCTGGGTCCTGGAACGCAACGGCAAGCCGCTGACCGTGCCTATTCAGTCCATTTTTTGCGCCAACAACGGAGAGGTGCTTCGCGATGCCGCATTGGCTGGTCGCGGCATTACGCTGCTTCCCACATTTCTTATCGGACAAGATATCGCGAAAGGCCGCCTTGAGGTCGTGCTGCCAGATTACCAACCGACCGATCTCGGCATTTTTGCGCTTTATGCACCCAATCGTTTTCTCGCTGCCAAGGTTCGCGTGTTCATCGACTTTCTGAAAGATCGGTTTGGCATGTCGCCTGATTGGGACAAGCCTTAGGATCAGTTTGGTTCCCAATCAGAGCGTTGGTTCAGGTTGGCGCGAGTCCGCTGTTGGATCTACGTGAACGTTTACTTCAACCAGCGGCGAGAAAATCCACCACGAAGCCACAGCTGACCTAGATTGTGCATCCATCCAACGCCCGCTTCTCACCCAAAGCGGGCGTTCATTACGTCTCGCATCAAAGGGCCTTGTCCATGAGCGCTTTGATTTGGCTTTCCGATGTGCCTGCAACGATACGACCCAGTTCATCTTCGCCACGCAAAACGAGCAATGTCGAGCGGCGTGGGATACCCCGTGACTGTGTGACCTCGTGGTTCTTGTAGGTGTCCCAATCGACCTTCACGAACATCATCGCCCCGTCATAGGTAGGATCTTTTGCCCTGAGCGCGTTGATGACCCGCTCCTGACGCCGACAGGTGCCACACCAGGTCGCGGAGTAATCGACAAAGACAGTCTTCCCGGCATCAAGTGCAGCCTGGATCGCGCCTGGCGTGTAGTCGACAAAGGTAGCGGCTTTGGTGGCGATGGGCAGCAGAGCAAAGGATGCCGTCGCAGCCAGGAAGGTGCGTCTCTTCATGGATCGATTCCTTGTTTCAGAAGGTGACAGAAAGGTCTTGGAGCCAGACTGGCATGATGTTCAGCAGCCAGCCTTCAAGCACGTGGTGAATCCGGAACAACAGCATCATGCCCACCACGATAAAGGTGGCTCCGATGATCGGTTTGGATCTTTCGGCAAGTCCGCTGAAGGCCATGGCGCGTGCGCGTAGTGTTTCGCGGGCCCCAAGGCCCAATCCGACAACGAACGTGGAAACGCCAAGCGAAAATGCAATCATGATCAGCGTCACAAAACCTAAATTGTCCCCTTGGGATGCGAGGGCAATAGCCCCGCCAAGGGTCGGACCAATGCAAGGCGACCACACCGTGCCGAGCAGAAGACCGCCGAGAAACTGACCGCGCAATGACCCCACATCGAGATCGTTCATCTGGGCATCGGCGCCTGAAGCAATACCGGCCGTTGCCAACTCGAAACGCCGGGCGAAGATGGGTGTGACCAGGATCGCTCCGAAGGCGATCATCAGAACCGCCCCGATCTGCGCAACACGATCCTGAGCAAGCCCAACACTCGAGCCGAAAGCGGTGACCAGCACCCCCAGCGTGACAAAGGACACACTCATCCCGCTGGCCAAAGCGATCGGCCCGGCCTTGTTGGCATTCAATGCGCTGGCCAAAATGATAGGAAGCACCGGCAACACGCAGGGGTTGATCAGCGTCAACAACCCAGCGATGTAGGCAAAAACAAATTCCATCGTGCAAACGCGAATCCGACTTGGGTCACCCGGCATATCAGTACGGGAAAATGCGGATCAAGCCATTACACATCAATGTGTCCAAATGGGCCAAGCTGTGTGGCATGGGCTGCGGGCCGCCATTTCTCGCCCAAGCGCGGCCACGTGAGGCTCGCCTGCCTGTTTGATCGGTGCTATCTTTTTTTCCAAGGGGAGAACTGGGGAATATTGGCTGGGATATGATCTTGACCAGACATTGGAGCCGCCCATGCGCCGCCTTGCCCTTGTTTTTCTTTTTCTGCTTCTTCCGAACCTGGCCTTAGCCGACATCGTACGTGGCTGTAGAGGCACCCTTTTTGTTGGCGATCTTCCAGATGGGTCGTGGAGCCGGACGGTTGATATCTTGGAGCTTGATGCTTCCGGCAGGTGCTCGGGTGTGAGCACTGCCAACAATTGTCGCGTGTTGGCGCGACTGGCTTTGTTGGATTGTTACGCGGAGCTTTGGGCCGATAGGAACAAGCACGACATCACCTCAGCCTGTGAGACTGAAATCAACGACAGCAATCGCATAAATTGGATGCGTTTCCTCGGGCTCGACCAAAACCTCCCCGGCGGACCGAACTCGTGGATTGACCGCGTGCGAAGGGAAGCCTGCTGCAATCCAAGCCAAACTGGCGAAATATCCGTGTTTATTGGCTGGACCAGCTATGGTGACACCGGCTGCGGTGGCAATACGTCACCGGGTGGCGCCATAAACGGTGGTGCGCTCAAATCGCCCTACACCATCAATTGTAGTCGCCAGCGGCTGCGCGGCATCTGTGGATCTGTTCCACAGCGTACAAGCCCCTGATCTGATCCAAAAAAGAAGCTCTCCTCACGAGTAAGGGCTCGAGAGCCATCGCCATCGCGACGGCTCTCGGCGATGCCGTTATCCAACAACCTCCAGCGGGCCATGGTCATCACAATGACCATCGTGCGGATGGTGCAGGCGCCCGTCCACCAGATAGCAGGTGTGGCCGCCATGGGGTACTGCCTCATGCCCGCATCCGGGGCCATGCACATGGCCTTTTTCGTGGCCTAGATGATCGGCCGGAATTGGTTCGCAGTGATCTGGATTCGTGGCGGAGACTTCGATCTCGTGCTCGTCCACGTGGTCTCCATGCGGGTGATGCAAATGACCATCATGGATGTAGTCAATATGGTCGCCATGGCGAACGGCTGTGTGGCCGCATCCAGGGCCGTGTTCATGGTCGTGGTTTGCATGCTTCGGGTTGTTGCAGGCGGTCATTCCCAAACTCCTTACTTCCGCGTGTTTTCTTCAGAGGCATGTTCCAGGATGTCGGTCATCAAGCAGGTGATGTGATCATCCGCGAGTTCGTAATAAACGTGCTTTGCTTCCCGCTGACGTGAGACAAGTCGGGCGGCATGCAGGAGCTTGAGCCGCGCAGAAATCGTCGCCATCTTCTCGCCCTCGGCATCGGCGAGTTCTCCTACGCACTGCCTGCCCTTTGCCAGTCGCAGCAGCAGCCTTAAGCGAGCCACATCGCCGGCAGCACTGAGCATCGAGGCAGCGGTTACAAGCGTTTCAGATGAAGGAAGATCGGCTCTGTTCGGGTCTTTGGCGTGGACGCAGTCTGTTTGTGCCTGGCTGGCCAAAGAAGCTCTCCGTTCCTATCAATCAATGAATCCATTGATTAATCAAACGAACGCCAATTGCAAGCTCAATTGGCCAGAGAAGCCAGTCTGACTGGATCGAAGTGATCCAACCATGTTCTGGTCCGCGCTTCGTCGCGCATCTCATATTCACGGATCGCAGTGTGTAGATCGCCGAATTCCTTCGTTTCGACGTTGTTGCCGATTTCCGTCAGACGCATCGTATACCACGCCGTGACCCCACCTTCTGGTGGTTTTGAGAACTTCGGAAATGCAGGATCGCGGATTTCGTTGGCCTTCCAGAGACCGGCTAAAGACGGCTCAAGGATCAATGCTCTGGCAAGGCCAACAATGTCCACTACACCACTGGCCACTGCGTCGAGGGCCTGTTTGCATGTCTTGAAGCCGCCAGTCAGCATCAGGGGCTTTGACGTCAACTTGCGGGCGCGTTTGGCAAATTCGATGAAGTATGGCCCTTGCCCTGCTCCGTCGGAAGCTGATTTGGCTCCGGGAAAGTAGGTCCCTCCGCTGATGTCGATCAGATCAACCGAGCTACGTTCAAGTGCAGCAACAACTTCGAGAGCATCGTCTTCAAGCAGGCCTCCTTCGAGCTGATCGGAGGAGTTGAGCTTGACCGCGATAGGAAAACCCTCGCCCACCGCCTGGCGAACGGACTCGACGGTCTCCAAGAGCAACCTCATACGGTTGAGAATCGAACCACCGTATAAATCAGTTCGCTTGTTGAAGAGCGGTGACAAGAACTGGCTCAGCAGGAAACCGTGCGCCGCATGTATCTGGACGCCTCCGAATCCGACTTGCTGCGCCAATCGAGCTGTCCTTGCAAATTCGAGAGGCAATTCGCGAATTTCCGCTAAAGATAGGGCAGCACAGCTGAGGCCTTGAACATCTAATGCGCTGGGTCCTTTCGGGCTGCTGGTCGGTGGGTAGGCAAGAGCGCCAGCATGTCCCAATTGGACCCATAGCGAGCTGCCGTGCTCGCCGCCCCGTCTTGCCAGCTGGCGGAACCGCTCAAGGTCCGACATCTCGTTCAAGACAAGGTTTCCGGGCTTCTCGACGTAGTTTGGGCTGCCTTGCACCTCGCCGATTATGGACAACGCCAAGCCACCTTCGGCCCAACGTTCATATAGCCTGATTTGTTCAGTGGTTGGATGGCCGGTGCCATCGCCAAGCGAATCCGACATGGCGGACTTGGCAACCCGGTTTCTTAGGACAACCCCGCAAGGCAATTGCAGCGGTTGAAACAGGACGTCAGGACTTCGCAACTGCGCCTCGCGACTCTGGACACTGTTCGCAAACGCTATCTGGCTACTTGTGAGGGAAGTTCAATACACATTTTTTGTGCGCTCTCAGACACCAACTGCGACAGGTCTGAAGAGTGGCAGCTAGAGGCGGGAAGCGGACACTCACCGGAGTTGCGAATGTGGAGTGCTGTTACGCACGTTCATGACTGAAGCTGCTCGAAAAGCCTGGCAACGGCTTCGGCGCCCGGATCGACATGCCCCTTCAACCGATCGGAACTCACATAAGCCGCGCGGCCGGCATTGGCCTTGGTCATGGATGCCGTCAGATCTGCGCCTTCGCGGGCGGATTGGGCAGCCGGCCCCAAACCCTGGTCGAGTACGGCCAGCGCCGGTGCCAGCGCATCAACCATGGTGCGGTCACCACGGTTGGCGCCGCCGATTTCCTGCATCCGAGCGAGTCCGGCATGCAGGGATTCGATCATCGACAATCCGTTCGAGGCCGCATCCCCGGCAGCTGCAAAGAAGATCGCCAAGAGCACACCCGAGGAGCCGCCCATGGTCTGGCTAAGCTCAAGACCGATCGCGCGGTAGAGCTGGGTGTGGTCGGCGAGCGGCAGACGGTCCATGGCCGAGAGAAGCGCACGTGCAGCCCCGGCCAGCGTCGAACCTGTATCGCCATCTCCGGACTTCGCATCGAGTTCGTTGAGGTCTGCTTCGGCCGCGATCAGGATATCGCAGCATTTGCGCAAGAACGCCTCGGTGTCCGCATGTGCTGATGGCATCGGCTTGATCGGTGTCAGACCATCCGGCAACGCCTTGGTCGCGACGCCTGCGAGGGTCGAACAACCCGGCCAAGCCGACAACGGTGTCGGCACTCTGAGGAGTGCCTCCGACTCCGGCTCCAGCGCACAGACCGATATAGAGAACCCGCGCATATCCAGCGACGTCATCATCGGCGCTGGCCCGACCAGAAGTTTGATCTTGTCAGCGATTGCCGACTTCGCAATCTCCTGCGCAAGGACCGCCATTTCCAGCACGGTTGTGCCGCCAAGATTGTTGAGCAACAGGGCATAACCCGACCCCGTCATGTAGGCGGCGAGCCGATCGGTCACGCTGCGGACAGCGGCAGCAGCGCTCTCAAAGCCAATCTGCTCGACCCCCGGTTCTCCGTGAATTCCGAGACCCAGTTCGGCCATACCCTCGGCGATACGCTGCTCCTTTGGCGACCCGGGCACGGTGCAGGTATCGAGCGACATGCCAAGGCTCATCGTCCCTTTGACAACCTTCTTTGCTGCATCGGTAACCGTGTCCAGATCGGCGCCCTGTTCGGCGAGTGCGCCTGCTATCTTGTGAACAAACAGCGTGCCCGCCACGCCGCGCGGCTGCGGCAGGTCGGGCAAGGCAATGTCATCATCAATGATCACCATGTTCACCGTCAGACCGAAGGCGCGTGCCCGCTCGGCTGCGAGGCCAAAGTTCAATCGGTCACCGGTGTAGTTCTTGACGATCAGTAGACATCCGGCATCGCCGGTCACCGCCAGGATACCGGCAAGCACCGCATCAACCGAGGGCGAGGCAAAGACATCGCCGCAAACCGCTGCGGTCAGCATGCCCGGCCCAACATAACCAGCATGGGCGGGCTCATGGCCGGAGCCCCCGCCCGACACCAGAGCCACCTTGGATTTGTCCCAGTCGGCACGGACCACAACCCGAATGTGCGGGTACCCGTCCAACCGTTCCAATGCGCCACCGGAGAACTGGATCATCCCGTCAATGGCGTCAGTGACGATACTTTCCTTGTCATTCATGAATTGGGTCATGGGTTCAGCCCTTATGTGATCCGGTTTCCATCGGCGTCGAAATAAAACGGGTTCAGTGGTCGAATTTTCACGATGTCGCCTGCGCTCAATGCGGTATGAACATCGGTGACGGTGATGATGTCGCGTTCCCTGAAAGACAGGTGCAGGCGGGTCTGGTCGCCCAGATGCTCAATCCGGGTGACAAGACTCTCGGCGCCTTCGCCCTGTACGATCTGTTCAGGGCGCAGGCCTATCGAGATGGCATTACTGGGTGCGTCTCCAAAGAGGTCGGCTGGCAGGATGTTAATGCGCGGTTGCCCCAGACGACTTGCCGCGTAGATACTGACGGGGTCTTCGTAGACTTCGCGCGGCGTCCCAAACTGCACCATGCGGCCCTGATCGAGGACACCGATATGGGTGGCCATCGTCATCGCCTCGATCTGGTCATGCGTGACATAGAGAAAGGTGGCGTTGGTCTCCGCCTGAATGCTCTTGAGTTCGACGCGCAGATCGGCCCGCAGCTTGGCATCGAGCGAACTCAGCGGCTCGTCCATTAGATAAACCTGCGGCGTTCTCACGAGTGCCCGACCGATTGACACACGCTGCATCTCGCCGCCAGAAAGTTGCGTCGCCCGGTTGTCGAGTTTATGGGCGATCTGCAGCATCTCGGCGACCTGCGCGACCTTCCGTTCGACCTCATCCGGCGGCGTCTGCAGCCGCGGCGATTTTAGCGGGAAAGCCAGATTCTCCCGCACGCTGAGATGCGGGTAGAGCGAGTATTGCTGGAAAACCATCGCGACATCGCGTTCGGCCGGCGTGAGTTCATTGACCAACCGTCCGCCTATTTTGACCTCGCCGGAGTCCGGTTTCTCCAGTCCCGAGATAACACGCAGAGTCGTCGTCTTTCCGGCGCCGGTAGGTCCCAGCAGGACGACAAAGGCTCCGTCCGGGACGGTCAAGCTGACATCGTCCAGCGCCCGATTTCCGCCAAACGATTTGGAGACAGCGCTGAGCTCGACGTTAGCCATGACCCAGCACCCTCTCATTGCCTTCAGAGAGCAGTGCTCGACCCTTCTTGGCGTCAAAGACCGTGAGGGTGCGGGCATCGAAGGTCAGGCCGGTCTGGGTGTCGACCGATATCCGCTCGCTTGCCGGAATGCGCGCCTTAAGCATGCCGTTGGGCGTGTCGAAGGTGACGATCTGGGTTGTGCCGAGATATTCGGTGGCCATAACACGCCCGCGAAATGGCGCCGCATCGGAGAGATGAACATGTTCCGGGCGTACACCGAGCACCAGTTCGCCATGGGCTGCATCGTGCAGGGTTGGAATGTCGATCCGCGCATCGCCCAGGGTGACGTGATCAACGCCCTTCCCGACCATGCCTTCAAAGGTCAGGAAGTTCATTGGCGGTGAGCCGATGAAGCTCGCGACAAACATGGTCGCCGGCCAGTCATAGATGTCCTGTGGCAGGCCAAATTGCTCGACGACGCCGTGGTTCATCACCACGATCTTGTCGCCCATCTGCATCGCTTCGAGCTGGTCGTGGGTGACATAAATGGTGGTAGCATTCATGCGGTCGTGCAGAGCGCGGAGTTCCTCGGCCATATGTTCGCGGAACTCGGCATCCAGCGCGCCGAGAGGTTCATCCATCAGGAAACACTTCGGATTGCGGACGATCGCCCGCCCCAATGCGACCCTTTGGCGATCACCGCCAGACAATCCGCCGACTGGCTTGTCGAGAATGTCGCCAATACCCAGCGTGCCGGCGACCTCTTCGACCTTGCGGCGGACATCGCCGCGCGGCATGCCCTGGCTGATCAGCGGATAGGAGATGTTCTGCCGAACATTCATGTGCGGGTAGAGCGCGAACATCTGAAACACGAAGGCGATGTCGCGCTCCGACGCCGGCTTCTGGCCCACCTCTTCACCGCCGATGAAAATCTCGCCCGAGGTCGGCAATTCCAGACCGGCGATCATCCGCAATGTGGTGGTCTTGCCGCAGCCCGATGGCCCCAGCAGCATGAAGAACTCGCCGTCTTCCACCGTGAAGGTGGACGACTGGACAGCAGTGAATGCCCCGAACTCCTTGCGCACATTTCTGATGACGATCTGCGCCATGGATCACTCGGGGAAATGGCTGACGATGATGAACATGATCGTGCCCACCAGCGTGATGATGAAGGAGTAGGTGAAGGCCCA
>JBCDCP010000012.1:0-32206 GCA_039181495.1 Pseudomonadota bacterium
CGCGGACTGGCCCATTCGGGGCTTGGCCAGTGGCGCGAAGCTGAGGTGGCATTTCTTGACGGCGAAGCTGCTGTTGAAAGCTACTCGCCTGAGCGGCAGTTGCAGCTTCGTATCGCCGGGGCACGGGCCGCGCTGCAGACTGGCGATCTACAAGCCGCGACCCAATTCGTGGCCCAGGCCGAGGCGATTGTAGGCAGCCTCGATGCAGAGCCTGAACTCTTGTTGATCTGGGGCATGCTGGCTGAACGGCTCGGCCGCAGCGAGCAGGCGATTGGCGCCTTGGAGAAACTGGCCGACATCGATGATCGCAAGGTCTATTCTGAAGCTCTGCTGCGAAAGATCCAACTGCAGCAAGCCCGCGGTGAGATCGCTCCGGAAGATGCGGTCGACGCCTATGAAGCTCTGGCGCTCAGCTGGCGCGGCGATGACATCGAACTGGAAACCCTCAGCGCACTGTCTGAAGTGTATGCCGACCAGCAGGAATACCGCCGTGCCTTCCAGCTGATGAAGCATGCCGCCATCAGTAATACCGGCTCGCCGATCACACGGGCAATCGAGGATCGCATGAACGCGCTGTTTGCCGAGCTGTTCATCGGTGGCAGGGCGGATGCGCTTCCACCCGTCGAGGCGTTGGCGCTGTTCTATGACTTCCGTGAGATGACCCCGGTCGGACGCCAGGGTGACGAGATGATCCGCGCGCTGGCCGACAAGTTGCTCGAGGTAGATCTGCTGGACCAGGCAGCAAGTCTGCTTGAGCACCAGGTCGACAATCGTCTGTCAGGCGCGGCCCGCGCACAGATTGCGACAAAGCTGGCGCTGATCCACCTGATGAACCGAAAGCCGGAACTCGCTCTCAACGTGCTGGCCCGATCGCGACAGGCTGTTCTGCCCGAGAGTGTGTCCAAGCAGCGGATTATTCTGGAAGCGCGCGCGCTTGCCGAAACAGGTCGGTCCGATCTCGCCGTCGATCTGCTCAGTGCGGTTGAGGGCAATGACATTCAGCGGCTTGCGGCAGACGCATTGTGGCGTGGAGAGAAATGGCAACAGGCTGCCGAGACGCTTGAGAAGTTAATGTCCGAGACCTGGGAACCGGGCAACCCGCTGACCGAGACGCAGACCTATGATGTGATGCGGATGGCGATTGGTTATGCCCTGGCTAGCGATGATCTCGGCAGTGACCGGATTCAGGCCAAGTTCGGCAGTGTGATGACCAATACAGAAGATGCTGTGGGTTTCAGCATCGTCACCACACCGGCGATGCGCAATTCCGGTGACTTCCGCGAGGTCGTCCGATCGGTGGCCGCGATTGATACGCTCGAGTCGTTCCTGGAGAACTATCGCTCCCGATTCTCGACAGGCGGCAGTGAGGCCGACAGCTGATTGCGCCGCGATTTGCCAGCTATCCGCCGCCATAGGACTGGATAAGACTGCCGGCCAACAGGCTCCAGCCATCTACCAGAACAAAGAAGATGAGTTTGAACGGCAGTGAGATGATCACTGGCGGAAGCATCATCATGCCCATCGACATGAGCACAGAGGCGACCACGAGGTCGATGACGATGAATGGCAGGAACAGCAGGAAGCCGATTTCGAATGCACGCCGCAGCTCGCTGATCATGAAGGCCGGCACCAAAACGGTCAGAGGAACATCCTCAGCATTTTCCGGCAGTTCGCGTTCGGAGAGTTCGACAAAAAGCATCAGATCCTTCTCGCGCACATGGGTGAGCATGAATGTGCGGAATGGCCCGATACTGCGCGTAAACGCTTCGTCGAGTTCGATCTCCTCGGCGACCAGCGGTTCGATTCCCAGCTCATAGGATTCCTCAAAGACCGGCATCATGATGAAGGCGGTCAGGAACAGGGCGAGAGAAATCATCACCGAGTTTGGTGGTGCCGTTTGCAGCCCGATTGCGGTCCGCAGCAGCGACAGCACCACGACAATCCGGGTGAAGGAGGTGACCATCACCAGAATTGAAGGTGCCAGCGACAGCACCGTGATCAGCGCAATCAGCTGTAACGCGCGCTCGTTGAGCCCCGTTCCCTCGCTGAAGTCGAGGGAAATCTCCTGCGCCAGTGCAGGGCTGGCTGCGATGACCAGAATGCCCGCTGCCAAGACGCTCGCGGCGTAGGGCGCAAGGTGAGCGATGCGCCAACGGAACAGCCAGGACTTGAGCATGGGTAAGGGGCGGCCGTTCCGTTCTCGTTGTTGCGTCAGGCAGGCTTGATCAGGACGTCGTGCAGACGGGCGGCGAGATCGTCTTCGCGGGGTTCTGTTGCCTCGTCCTTGCTGTCGTCGTTTGCGGCACCGGGGCGGTCATCGATCTCCGATTTCGTTCCAGGCTGAGGCTCAAGGTGGTCCTCGGCCTCATCGTCAGTGTCGTCATTGACCGAGATCTCGGGTGCCAACGCCTCGGCGATGGCTTCGTCCAGATCGACTGCCGCAACGGGTGGGATATCCGTTTCATCCCGAATGTCTTCAGGTTCCTCGGAAGCTGCTTCGCTGTCATCGGTTTGGTCGATGCTGACGGCGCCAGCAGCAGAGCCCGCCACCATGGCTTTGTTCGAGGTCGAGATTTCAGCTGATTTACGGCGTAGTGCTGCAATCCGCGCCCGAGCCGCTTGTAGCCCCGTCAGTTTGGGGTCTGGATCACTTGGTGTTTCTTCGCCGGCCGCTGTTTCGACTGCGACCTCCGGTTCAGAAGAAACGGGCTCCTCCTCCTCGATTGGCAAAGCAGCAGGGGCGGCAGCCGGGGCCGCTCCGGTCCGCAGGGGACTGCGATAGCCCGGGTCGGTCGTCGGAATGCGCGGTTCCTCGGGTGGTGTGTAGACATCGGGCTGGGCTGCCGGCGCCTGTACCGTGGCAACGGGCAAAGTCTGCGGCTTCTTCGAGGACACGTCCTGTTCGACAACCAGGTCCGAATTGCCGCCGATCAGCAGCAGGTGCTCCACTTCATCGCGCCGAACGAGCAGCAGCCTCCGTTTTTCGTCAACGCGGACCCATTCGCCGACGAACAGGCGCTGGCGCTTCTGGGCCCGGCCACGAAACCCATCGCCTCCGCGAAACATGAGTCCGCGAACGATCAGTGTGACGAGCGCGATCAGCACCATCACCACCACAAATGCGATGATGAATTCCATCGGCTGGCTGAAATCGACGCCGAGCCATTGCTCGATCAGTTGCATGGGTCTGGCCTCCTGAAGCCTCTGCAGCCCGTGCAGTGCCCGCCGCAACCGCAATGACGCGGCTTCTCGCGAAGCGTTAATGCAAGTCGGCAAAAACTGCCGGGCGTATGCCTAACAATTGGTTAACGTTTCCGTGTTTTGTGGCGTCAAGAAGCCCGTGCATGGGCAAATCCGTGCACGACGCCCCTTTCCACTGTTTGCGCGCAGTACTGACCCGTTAACCGCCGGTTAACCATACACCCGGCAATGTTTGCCCACAGTGATCAAGCGCTCACCCGCGCTCAGTTGCCCATTGGGCGCTTTGCTGTGCGGGAAAGGGGTGATGGGTATGAACCTTCTCGACATGCCGATCTTCGGTGCGTTGAAAAGCCGGATGCAGTTCCACAACGCCCGTCAGGTGGTCCTGGCTGAGAACGTCGCCAACGCGGAAACGCCGAATTACGTGGCCCGCGATGTCGAGCGGCCAGACTTTGCCAAGATGGTGCAGGGCGGCCCAATGCGCGGACCCCAGCAGGTGACGATGCCCGTGCGAACAGATGGGATGCACCTTGCCGGATTGCCGTCGACCAGCGGCCTGAGGCCGGAGGACGCGCAGTCGTTCGAGATCACACCTGAGGGCAACAGCGTCATCCTTGAAGAGGAAATGATGAAGATAGCCCAGAACCAGATGGACCATCAGATGGCAGCGTCGATCTACAGCCGCGGAATGGCGATCTTACGAACCGCAGTCGGCCGTTCAGCCTAATCGCTGATGCCAGGGGAGCACTGAGCAGGTATGGATATCTTCGCTTCGATCAAGGCTGCCGCGTCGGGGTTGCGCGCCCAATCGGGCCGGATGCGCGTGATCGCCGAGAACATCGCCAACGCCAACTCGACCGGGCAGACGCCCGGCGCGGATCCCTATCGCCGGCAAATCCCTGTATTCAAGACTGAGCTCGACAGGGCCACGGGCGTCACCACCGTGAATATGGACCGCGTCACCATCGACAGGTCGGACTTCACGACCCGCTTCCAGCCTGGCCATCCGGCGGCTGATGAGAACGGGATGGTCAAGATACCCAACGTAACGACGCTGGTTGAGTCGATGGATATGCGAGAGGCGCAGCGATCCTACGAGGCAAACCTCAACGTCATTTCCGCCACCCGCCGCATGGTTCTGCGGACACTGGATATCCTTCGCGCCTGAGCTGCGCTCGCCGACTGATCAGGGAACGCAAAGACCATGACACCAACTGCCGCCGCCAACGCTTATGCCTCTATCGCCCAGCAGATTGGGACGGCCACGCAATCCTCTGGCACCGCCGAAGCGCTGTCACCTGACGGCGTCACGCCGGATGGCTTTGCCGGGCTCGTGCGTGAGGCCATCGAATCGACCAGTACGCAGGTCAAGCAGGCCGACCAGGTCATGGCCCAGGGCGCCGTGGGCAATGCCGATATTGTGGATGTCGTCACAGCTATCTCGGAAACCGAAATGACAATCGAAACCATCGTCGGTCTGCGCGACCGGGTGATCGGCGCCTACGAGTCGATCATGCGGATGCCGATCTAGCGGTCGGCTGACAGGCCAGTTGGGAGAAAGACAGTGTCCGGACCTGAAGTTCTCGATATCGCCCGTGACGGCATCTGGACCCTGATCCAGGTAGCTGCACCACCGATGCTGGTCGGCTTGTTGGTTGGCGTGGTCATCGCGCTTGTCCAGGCCCTTACGCAAATTCAGGAAATGACGCTTGTCTTCGTGCCCAAGATCATCGCGATTTTCGTCGCCATGGTCGTGGCCCTGCCGTTCATGGGGCAGGCGATGGCTGGCTACATGGATCGTATTGTCGACCGCATCGTTGGTTTCTGACGCGCCCCGCGGACAGGCCGCCTGATGACGATTGCGCTGCTCCCTGATCTGGCCGCGGCCTTCATCCTGATTTTTGCGCGGCTGGGAACGCTGGTCATGCTGATGCCGGCGATTGGCGACCGTTCGGTGCCGGTCCGTATCCGGCTCGTTTTCGCGCTGGTCATGACGGTGCTGTTTTTTCCCGTCGCATTCGACAAACTGCCCGACATGCCCGACACCCTGATGGGGATCGCCGTGCTGGGGGCAGGCGAAATGCTGGTTGGTTTCGTTATTGGCCTATCGGCGCGGTTGATCCTTGCCAGTCTCCAGATCGCCGGTACGACCATCGCCTTTCAGATGGGGATGGGCTTTGCGCTCAGCTTTGACCCCTCCCAGGGGTCGCAGGGCGCGCTGATCGGGACGTTCCTGTCGCTGCTTGGCCTGACGCTCATTCTGACAACCGACTTGCACTATCTGTTTATTGCCGCCCTGGTCGATTCCTACACTTTGTTCACGCCCGGTCAGGTGCTGCCGACCAGCGATGTGCTGCAGGCCGCGCTTGAGATCTTCACGCGCATGTTCGCTTTGTCGGCGCAACTTGCTGCACCGTTCATCGTCTTTGGATTGATCTTCTATCTCGGGCTCGGCGTCCTCGCCCGGCTGATGCCACAGATCCAGATCTTCTTCATCGCACTGCCGGCCAACATTCTGGTTGGCTTCATTCTGTTTGCCATCGTGCTGACGGCGGTCGCGACCTGGTTCCTGGGTAGCGTCGAGCAGTCGATCAGCCCGTTCGTCGTCCGATAGGAGGCGCGCGATGGCTGAAGACACAGATGAAGCAGAAAAAACAGAAGACCCATCCGAGCGAAAACTTCGACAGGCCTACGAGAAGGGTGATGTTCCCAAAAGCCAGGAAGTGTCGACCTGGTTCATGATGCTGGCCAGCACCGTGATTATCGCGATGCTCGCGGCGCCGGCGAGCCAGGATATTGCCATGTATCTGCGTGGCTTTGTGGCCAATGCCGGTCAGATCGCGGTTGATGGCGGCAGTGTGAGAAAACTCAGTGTGGCGATCGCCATTGCAATCGGCACCGCCCTGGCCATCCCGATGCTGTTGCTCGTTATTGCCGGAATAGCAGGCAATGCGCTTCAGCACGGCTTTCTCTTCAGTTTCGAGACGATAAAGCCCAAGCTTCAGAAGGTTTCACCGATCGCAGGCTTCAAGCGGCTGTTCTCGACGCAGAGCCTGGTCAATTTTGCCAAAGGGCTGGCCAAACTGGCCATTGTCGGTGTGATCATGTTCCTCGTCGTTTGGCCGGACCGCGATCGTTTCGATACGCTGGTCGCAAGCGATATTGCCACGACCATGAGTTTCACATTGTGGTTGGCGATCAAGCTGATGGTCGCCACCGTAGCGGTGCTGACCGTGATTGCAGCGCTTGATTGGATGTACACTCGGCACGCCTACATGAAGCGACAGCGCATGACGATGCGCGAGGTGCGTGATGAGTTCAAACAGGCGGAAGGCGACCCGATCATCAAGGCCAAGCTGCGCCAGATCCGGAGCGAGCGGTCGCGCAAACGCATGATGCAGCGTGTGCCTGAGGCTTCTGTCATCATCACCAACCCGACCCACTTCGCCGTGGCGCTGAAATATGACAGCGACATGGCGGCCCCGGTCTGCGTCGCCAAGGGGGTCGATGCGATGGCCTTGCGCATTCGCGAAATCGGCCAGGACAACGATGTGCCGCTTGTCGAGGATCCGCCGCTCGCCCGTGCGCTCCATGCCTCCGTTGAGATCGATGATGAGATCGCGCCTGAATACTATCGCGCGGTTGCCAACATCATCGGCTATGTCATGCGTCGTGAGAAAACGTCCGCATGGCGTGCCTGAATCCACAAATCCGCTCGCTTGACCAAAGGGTTGGAGCAGGTATCCCAAGCTATTGCCGCTTTGTCGCGCAAAGGCGTTGAATTCACCGGGGCTGGGACGCATTCTCCATGGCGCGATTCGCGGGGCGCCAATTGTCCAGCTTGCGCCAATCGTTGGCTGACCTGAACCAGAACGGATCATGGCTGAAACGAGCGGCAGATATGATGACAGGTCCGGTTTGACCCGAACCGGCGCTGATCAAGGGCGCGGGCGCGGCAGTGTGCTGTGGGTCATTCTGCTGGTGCTCGTCTTTGGCGTCGGCGCCACGGCTCTGGCCACGCTTGATCGCGAAACGGCACGCCCGCTAATTCTTGGGTCGCTTGCGCTGCTGTCGATTGTCGGTGTGTTCACGCTGTTCGCCCTTGCGGTCGGCTTTATGCGGTTTGGTTCGACACCGCGCCCCGCTGGATTCGACGGTTCTCTTGCCGAATACCTGCCGGAAGGAATTCTGGTCACGGACCGCGATGGCCGCATCCATTTCGCCAACGCCGCCTATAGGGCCATGACTGGCGCGCGTAGTCTGGATGAAGCGCTGACAATCGAGCGCCTGTTTGCGCTTGAACACGGGGCCAGTGAGCAGATCTACCGGTTGACCCAGGCTGCCGCTGAAGCACGACCGCACCAGGAAGACATTCGCCTTGCCAAGGCGCTTGGCGAACCTGCGGCCGATGAGACGTCTGAGACTGACGACACGGCCGCCGGGAACTCGAATGTCGGGCCGTTGAGCCTGTGGTACCGCGTCCGCCTGCAACCGGTAACCGGTAGCGTGATCGATCCCGCCAACGGCATCCGGAAGCTGTCTATGTGGCATGTCACGGACATCACGCGTGACCGGCAGCGACAGGAGAATGCCTTCCTCGAACTGCAGAATGCTGTCGATTATCTCGATCATGCACCGATCGGCTTCTTCTCGGCCGATGGCGACGGCCGGATCCGCTATGTCAATGCGTCATTGGCGGCATGGCTTGGCCGCGATCTGGGTGATTTCGAGAACGGTGCCTTACGCCTGACTGATATCGTCTCCGGCGAGGGTGCGGCATTGATGGCCAATCTTGCGCCGCGGCCAGGTGCTATCCGGACCGAAAGTGTCGATCTTGATCTGCAAACCCGGACCGGCCGCAGGCTGCCGGTCCGCGTGGTCCACAAGGTGGCATTTGCACCGGATGGAACGGCATCGCCGTCACGCAGTGTCGTTCTCGATCGATCAACGATGATGGAGGCCGGTGAGGACGCGCTGCGCGATATCGAACTGCGTTTTGCCCGGTTCTTCAACGACGCACCATTCGCAATTGCTACCGTCGACGCCGAAGGGCGCGTTCTACGCACCAATCCGCGTTATGCCAGCGTTTTTGGTGATCTGTTGCGCCAAGGGTCCGATGGTGCACTGATCCACGACATCGCCGATGCGTCTGGTGCAGAGCTGATTTCGGAATTGGTCGCCAATGCTGTTGCGGGGTCAGCCAGCGTGGATGCCGTTGAGGTCCAGCTGGCCGTGGGTGATCCCGGCGACAAGACGATGGAAGCGCGGACGGCACGGCTGTTTGCAAGTCCTGTCGGACAAAGCACGGCCAAGGACGACCGAGCGGTCATAGACGGTAAGTCGGGTGATGCCAGTCGCGCTGGCGGTGACGCAGGGTCCGGTGAAGCTGCCATCGTCTACGCGCTTGAGATAACCGAAGAGAAGGCTCTCGAGCAGAAATTCGCCCAGAGCCAGAAGATGCAGGCGGTCGGCCAGCTTGCCGGCGGAATTGCTCATGACTTCAACAATGTGCTGACGGCGATCATCGGGTTCTCCGATCTCCTGCTCGCCAATCACCGCACCACCGATCCCTCATTCAACGACATCATGGCGATCAAGCAGAACGCCACCCGGGCTGCGGGCCTGGTGCGCCAACTGCTCGCGTTTTCGCGCCGACAGACGCTGCGGCCACAGGTTCTCGAACTCAATGATGTGCTCGGCGATCTGTCGATCCTGCTCGCCCGGCTGATCGGAGCAAATGTCAAGCTCGAGGTGGAGCCTGGGCGAGATCTTTGGCCCGTCAAGGCTGACCTGACCCAACTCGAACAGGTGATCATCAATCTGGCGGTGAATGCGCGTGATGCCATGGCGTCAGACGATGGCAAGCTGTCGATCCAGACGCGCAATGTGACGTCCGGCGATGTCGCTGGGTTTGGCAAGAAGGCAATGCCGGTTTCCGACTACGTCCTGATCGAGGTTGAAGATACTGGCCACGGCATACCTGAAGCCATTCTCGAGAAGATCTTTGATCCGTTCTTCTCGACCAAGGACGTTGGCAAGGGAACGGGGCTGGGGCTTTCCACCGTCTATGGCATCATCAAGCAGACAGGCGGCTTCGTGTTCTGCGATTCCGAGGAAGGCACCGGGACGACGTTTCGTATCTTCCTGCCGCGCTATGAGCCGACGCTGGATGATCTGAAGGTGAAGAAAGCTGCGGCGCCATCGGGGGCCAAGGACCTGACGGGGCAGGGGGCAATTCTCGTTGTCGAAGACGAAGACAACGTCCGCACATTCGTCTCTCGCGCGCTGACGTCGCGCGGCTACTCTGTGGTTGAGGCAGGTACCGGCCTTGAAGCGCTGGAAATCTATGATGGTGGCGAGCAGGTCGATCTTGTGGTCTCGGATGTGCGCATGCCGGAAATGGACGGGCCGACGCTGCTGACCGAACTGCGCAAGCGCAATCCGGAGATCAAGGTAATCCTGGTGTCTGGCTATGCAGAGGATGCCTTCAGCAAGAACCTCGATCCTGAACAGACTTTCCACTTCCTGTCGAAGCCGTTCAATCTCAAGCAGCTGGCTGAGAAGGTGAAGGACGTTCTCGAAGCGGCCTGAGCGAAGCAGCGGTAGGATTGCGCTCGGCCACTAGCTGAGCTCGATCAATCCACACCCTCGATCGATCTATTAATTCAGCGGTTTATTTCGCGCAAATCCGGTTTGTGCTTTCGCTCCGGTGCGCTAGCGTGTCTCCAAGACAAAAGAGACCCGACACGGGTCCTAACAGGGAGGATGAAGATGATCACGACCTATCTTGGGCGTATGCTGGCGCTCGGCACCTTGGCTTTGGGTTTGTCGATGGCAGGGCCACCGGTGCAGGCGGACTGCGCGCGCGGTGATCTCGACGGGCGGTTCTGCGACACCGATGGGGATCTGCTGGCTGATATACCGAGCGATCCCTCAGACCAAATCGATCCCGATACTTTGATCTTCGCCTATACGCCGGTGGAAGACCCTGCGGTGTACCGTGAGGCCTGGGCAGACTTCCTTGTTCACCTGGAAAAGGAAACTGGCAAGAAGGTCAGTTTCTTCCCGGTGCAATCCAATGCCGCGCAGATCGAAGCGATGCGCTCTGGCCGGTTGCACATCGCTGGCTTCAACACCGGGTCCAATCCGCTTGCCGTCAATTGCGCTGGGTTCCGGCCGTTCACCATCATGGCCTCGAAAGACGGAAGCTTCGGCTATGAGATGGAGATCCTGACGTTCCCCGACTCGGGCATCGCGAAGGTCGAGGATATCCGTGGCAAGCAGCTTGCGTTTACCTCGCCGACATCCAACTCGGGGTTCAAGGCACCCTCGGCGATCCTGATGGCCGACTTCGATATGCAGGCCGAGCGCGATTTTGAGCCGGTCTTTTCCGGCAAGCACGACAACTCGATCCTCGGTGTGGCCAACAAGGACTACGTCGCTGCGTCGATTGCCAATTCGGTGCTGCGCCGGATGATCAGCCGCGACGTGATCAAGCCCGAACAGGTGGTCTCGATCTATAAATCCCAGACCTTCCCGACGACTGGCTATGGTGTTGTCTACAACCTCAAACCGGAGCTTCAGGAGAAGATCCAGAACGCGTTCTTCAGCTTTGATTGGGAAGGCACCAGCCTTGAGGTTGAGTTCAGCAAATCCAACGAAGGCCAGTTTCTGAAGATGACCTATCAGGAATTCTGGGAGGTCATTCGCAAGATCGACGCTGCCAACGGCGTCAGCTACGCCTGCGAATAATCACTTGAGCGTATGGCGGTACTCACCGCCATACGCCCGTTCCGATCTCTTGGCATAAATCAATATTCTCGTCTGGGCTGGGCCGATGCTGAAGCTTGAACAGCTGACCAAGACCTATCGGACCGGCGATCAGGCGCTGAAGGCGGTCGATCTCGAGGTGCCGGAAGGCCAGGTGCTAGCGCTCATTGGACCATCGGGCGCTGGCAAATCGACTCTGATCCGTTGCATCAACAGGCTGGTTGAACCCACCAGTGGTCGCGTTTTTCTCTGCGATCTCGAACTCAGCGCGCTGGGCGCTGGCGCATTGCGGCGGGCCCGTCGTTCGATTGGCATGATCTTCCAGGAATACGCCCTGGTCGAGCGGCTGACAGTGATGGAAAACGTCCTGTCCGGAAGGCTGGGCTATGTCGGCTTCTGGCGCAGCTATCTCAGGCGCTACCCGCAAAGCGATGTTGACGAAGCCTATCGTCTGCTCGATCGGGTGGGGTTGCTGGCCATGGCCGACAAGCGCGCCGATGAACTTTCCGGTGGACAGCGCCAGCGCGTCGGGATCTGCCGCGCTCTGATCCAGAACCCCGATCTTCTGCTGGTGGACGAACCGACCGCATCTCTCGATCCCAAGACCAGCCGTCAGATCATGCGGCTCATTTGCGAGCTGTGTGAGGAACGCAAGCTGGCAGCCATCATCAACATTCACGACGTGGCGCTGGCGCAGATGTTCGTGCAGCGGGTGATTGGACTGCGGTCTGGTGCGATCGAGTTTGACGGTCCGCCAGGGCGTCTGACACCAGAGGTGCTGACTACGATCTATGGCGAAGAAGACTGGGAAGCGACGATCCAGAAGGTCGAGGATGACGAGGAAGAGGCTGCGGCATGAGCCGAGGAGCTGTCAGCAATGCCTCGCTGGATGACGTAATCGGCCGTCCCTGGCGCAAACCCCCATTCATCAAACGTGCCTGGCTGCGCTGGTCGCTGCTGATCGGAGGTGCCATCTATCTGGTTCTGGCGGTCAGCACGATCGAGGTCAGCTGGACACGGGTCTATGAGGGACTCGACCGCGGCGCTGCGTTCATCATGTCATTCACGCGGCCGGACTTCGTCAGCCGTTGGGGCGATATCTGGACCGGTATGGTCGAGAGCATTGTGATGACGGTAGCCGCGTCCGTCGTCGGTATTCTGATCTCGATCCCAATCGGGCTTGGCGCTGCCCGCAACATCGCGCCGCTGCCGGTCTACCTCATCTGTCGCGGGATCGTCGCGATCAGCCGCGCCCTGCAGGAGATCATCGTCGCGATCCTGCTCGTCGCGATATTCGGGTTCGGGCCGCTGGCGGGCTTTCTCACACTGAGCTTTGCGACGATCGGCTTTCTGTCGAAACTCCTGGCCGAAGACATCGAGGCGATGGACAAGGTTCAGGCGGAAGCCATCAAGGCGTCTGGCGCCGGCTGGCTGCAATGGATCAACTATGGTGTTCAGCCGCAGGTCATGCCGCGGTTGATCGGATTGTCGATGTACCGGGTCGACATAAATTTCCGCGAGAGCGCAATCCTCGGTCTGGTTGGGGCAGGGGGGATCGGCGCCACACTGAACACCGCCTTCGACCGCTACGAGTTCGACACTGCCGCCGCCATTCTCATCATGATCATCGGGATTGTGATGCTGCTGGAATATCTGTCTGGAATCATCCGGGCGCGGGTGCAGTAGATGCCGAGTGCTGTTCTGCCAGACGGTCGACGGTCCTGGATGCGGCGCACGCGCGGCGAAAGCCTGTTGCAGTGGTTTGGCTGGCTGGTTGGCGTTGCGGTGTTCGTCTGGTGCTGGAACCGTATCTCCGAGGTGACAACATGGTTCTTCGTCTGGGATGCGCCGCGGATCGCTGACGACATTCTGACCCGCGCAACACCGCCGCGCTGGTCCTATATCGATCAGCTCTGGGTGCCGATCTGGGACACGCTCAACATCGCCACGCTGGGCACGCTGATCGCCTTGGTGTTTGCGGTGCCTGTGGCGTTTCTCGCTGCCCGCAACACCACGCCTTCCGCATTGTTTGTTCGGCCGATCGCTCTGCTGATCATCGTATCGACACGGTCGATCAATTCGCTGATCTGGGCACTGCTGCTCATTGCCATCATCGGTCCCGGGATCCTGGCCGGCATTCTGGCCATCGGCATTCGCTCGATCGGGTTCTGCGCCAAGCTGCTCTATGAGGCGATTGAAGAGATCGACCGCAATCAGGTCGAGGCCATTACTGCAACTGGCGCCAATCCACTGCAGGTGATGGTCTATGGCATCATGCCACAGATCATGCCCGCATTTGCCGGCATTGCCGTTTTCCGCTGGGACATCAATATCCGCGAGTCGACCGTTCTTGGGCTTGTCGGGGCGGGTGGAATCGGTCTGCAGCTATCCGCATCTCTCAACGTTCTGGCCTGGCCGCAGGTCAGCCTGATCCTGATCGTCATTCTCGTGGCGGTGATCATCAGTGAATGGGTGTCGGCCAAGGTTCGCGGCGCCATCATCTGACACGTGGCCGCACTCTCGTTCCCATCAATCACTTGGTCATCACAGCATTTCTGGCTTGCCGCAGCAGTCTGAAACGCTGCTTTGTTCTTTACTTGTTCTTTAAGAACATATCGTGTACATAAGCCTCGACCGGCGAGCGCGACCCGGTCCCGCCCTCGCCTCCGATCGGGCGCTGGCGCATGGCGCTGCATGTTGTGATAGAAGGGGATTCGGAGAGATGTCTCAGGCCAATCTGCGCCTCGTCGAAGAGGATTCGATGGATAAATCCAAAGCACTGGAAGCCGCACTCAGCCAGATCGAACGACAGTTCGGAAAAGGCTCGATCATGAAACTTGGCCAGGATGGCAAGGTTGTCGAGGTGCAGAGCATTCCGTCTGGTTCGCTGGGGCTCGATATCGCGCTTGGGATTGGCGGTTTGCCGCGCGGCCGAGTTGTCGAGATTTACGGCCCGGAGAGTTCGGGCAAGACGACGCTGGCGCTGCACTGTGTCGCCGAGGCCCAGAAGCGCGGCGGCATCTGTGCCTTTGTCGATGCCGAGCACGCACTCGATCCGGTTTATGCGCAGCGGCTTGGCGTCAATGTCGATGATCTCCTGATCTCCCAGCCCGACACCGGCGAACAGTCGCTTGAGATTGCCGACACGTTGGTGCGGTCTGGCGCAATCGATGTGCTGGTGGTGGACTCGGTCGCAGCCCTGACGCCAAGGGCCGAGATCGAAGGTGAAATGGGTGACTCGCTGCCCGGTCTGCAGGCCCGGCTGATGAGCCAGGCGCTACGCAAGCTGACGGCCTCGATTTCGCGCTCCAACACCATGGTGATCTTCATCAACCAGATCCGGCTGAAGATCGGCGTTGTCTATGGCAGCCCGGAAACCACGACCGGTGGCAACGCGCTGAAATTCTACGCTTCTGTCCGCCTCGATATCCGGCGTACCGGTGCGATCAAGGATCGTGACGAGGTGATCGGTAACCACACCCGTGTGAAGGTGGTGAAGAACAAGCTTGCTCCTCCCTTCCGTGAGGTCGAGTTCGACATCATGTATGGTCAGGGGGTCTCCAAGGTTGGCGAACTTCTCGATCTTGGCGTCAAGGCCGGCATTGTTGAGAAGTCGGGGTCCTGGTTCTCCTGAGACAGTGAGCGGCTGGGGCAGGGCCGCGAGAACGCCAAGCAGTTCCTTCTCGATAATCCCACCATGGCGCAGGAACTCGAACGCCGCATTCGCGAGGATGCGGGACTGGCGACAGCGCTTGAGACAGGTCCGGATTCCGATGATGATGTCGACGATGCCGGGCCGGAAGCCGCCGCCCAGGGCTGATTGGCGGCCGAATCGTGGAGCAGCGGCTTAGCGTTGTTACTCTTGGCGTCGCCGATCTGGACCGTGCAGCAGCCTTCTACGAGCGCGGGCTTGGCTGGACACCGATCGGCGACGACCCCGGCATAGTCTTCTATCAATTGCCAGGGATGATTCTGGGGCTGTGGTCCCGTCAGAAACTCGCCGATGAAGCTGGTCTGACCGACACTGGGTCTAGCTTTGGTGGCATTTCTCTTGCCTACAATGCTCGCTCTCGGAACGAGGTAGATGCCGTGCTTGGTGAGGCTCGAGTTGCGGGTGGCACAATCACCGCGCCGGCTAATGAGACGTTCTGGGGCGGTTACTCCGGCTATTTCACTGATCCGGACGGACATGCCTGGGAGGTTGCCCATAACCCATTCTGGGTGATCGGTGATGACGGTCGGGTGACAATCCCAACTAAAGCTTGAATCCAAGACCTGCCGGAATGAGTTTCTATCAAGAGATCTGACGCGTGGTTGCAGCCAGGTTGTCAGGGACCGGTTGGTTATTGTGCCGGTCCCTATCCTGTTCGATGGACTTGATCCTTCTGTCTGACTAAGTATGCCGCAACATACGCAACGCGAATGGAAGGCGCCGGATATCGCCCACGTTCTTCCAATGCGGGAAGCAAGGCATCAGAGAACGGCATGAGTGGCGTCAACGAAATTCGCAGCACTTTTCTCGACTATTTCGGCCAGCACGATCACGAAATCGTAGCCTCCAGCCCGCTGGTGCCGCGTAACGACCCAACGCTGATGTTCACCAATGCGGGGATGGTTCAGTTCAAGAACGTCTTCACCGGGCAGGAAAAGCGCGACTATGCGCGCGCGGTAACGTCACAGAAATGCGTGCGCGCCGGCGGCAAGCATAACGATCTCGACAATGTCGGCTACACCGCGCGCCACCACACGTTCTTTGAAATGCTGGGGAATTTCTCCTTTGGCGACTATTTCAAGGATGTGGCGATTGAACTCTCCTGGAACCTGATCACCAAGGAATTCGGTCTGCCCGAGCAGAAACTGCTGGTGACTGTCTATTCCGAGGATGATGAGGCCTTCGAGCTGTGGCGCAAGATCGCCGGACTGCCTGAGAGCAAGATCATCCGCATCCCCACATCGGACAATTTCTGGGCCATGGGAGACACGGGACCGTGCGGGCCGTGTTCCGAGATTTTCTACGATCATGGCGATCATATCCCAGGCGGCCCTCCGGGCAGCCCAGATGAGGATGGTGACCGGTTCATCGAAATCTGGAATCTCGTCTTCATGCAGTACGAGCAAGTGACGCGTGACGAACGGGTCAATCTGCCGCGTCCCTCGATTGACACCGGAATGGGCCTTGAGCGTATTTCGGCGGTCCTGCAGGGCACTCACGACAACTATGAAACCGACCTTATGCGGCGGCTTATTGAGGCCTCTGTCGATGCCACGGGCGTGCAGGCCGAAGGTGCGCATGGCCCGAGCCATCGGGTCATTGCCGACCATCTGCGTGCAAGCGCGTTCCTGATAGCCGATGGCGTGCTGCCATCAAATGAGGGTCGCGGCTATGTGCTGCGCCGGATCATGCGCCGGGCCATGCGTCATGCCGAATTGCTCGGCGTTGCCGAACCTTTGATGTATCGGCTGGTGCCGACGCTGACCCGTGAGATGGGCCAGGCCTATGGTGAACTGGTCCGTGCCCAGCCCTTGATTACTGAGACCCTGAAACTTGAGGAGGAGCGGTTCCGTCGGACGCTGAGCCGCGGGCTGTCGCTTCTCAACGATGCCACATCCAGCATGGCGGAGGGGGATACGCTTGCTGGCGATTTGGCGTTCAAGCTCTATGACACCTACGGCTTTCCGCTCGATCTCACCCAGGATGCGCTTCGCGCCCGTGGTATTGCGGTCGATACCGATGGCTTTGCAGCGTCCATGGCCGCGCAGAAGGAAGAAGCCCGCAAAGCCTGGGCGGGTTCGGGTGAGGCGGCATCGGATAAGGTCTGGTTTGAGGTCGCCGAGCAGACCGGAGCAACGGAGTTTCTCGGTTACGAGACCAACCAGGCCGAGGGTGTGATCACTGCCATCCTGCGCGATGGCCAGTCGGTCGAGGCGCTCGCCGGTGGCGAGAGTGGCATTGTCGTGGTCAATCAGACCCCGTTCTATGGCGAGTCTGGTGGTCAGGTCGGAGATACCGGAGAAATCCGGGCCGAGGGCGCGACCTTCAATGTCAGTGACACCCAGAAACAGCATAGCGGTGTTTTCGCCCACTCGGGATCGCTCGCAAGCGGAATGCTCACCGTGGGCGATGCGGTGGAACTTCAAATCGATGCTGACCGGCGCGATGCAATTCGGGCCAATCACTCAGCGACGCATTTGCTGCACGAGGCTTTGCGGCAAGTGATCGGACCGCATGTGGCGCAAAAGGGCTCACTCGTGGCACCCGACCGGTTGCGGTTCGATTTCTCAAACCCAAGACCGGTCGACGTTGTTGAGCTTGAAGCCGTCGAGAACATGGCCAATCGGGTGGTTCAGCAGAATGCGCCGGTCACAACACGGCTGATGGAAGTCGATGATGCCATCGAGGCAGGCGCCATGGCGCTGTTTGGCGAGAAGTATGGTGATGAGGTCCGTGTCGTTGCCATGGGCGATCCGCTCGATCCCGCGGGCGGCAATAAACCTTATTCCCTTGAGCTTTGCGGCGGGACCCATGTTGTCCGCACCGGCGATGTCGGTGTGATCGCAGTGTTGAACGAAGCTGCTGTGTCATCCGGCGTGCGCCGCATAGAGGCGCTTTCGGGCGAAGCGGCCCGGCAGCATCTCGCCCGGCAGGACCGGACGCTGCGCGAGTTGGCCGCTCAGCTCAAGGTGAGCCCTGACGAGATTGGCGCCCGCGTTGAAAGCCTGGTTGAAGAACGCCGCAAGCTCGAGCGGCAACTGGCTGAGGCGCAGAAACAGCTCGCTATTGGCGGTGCCGGCAGTGGCCCAAGCGCTGATGCAGGCGAGACAGTGTCAGGCGTTGCGTTCGTGTCGCGCATCCTTGATGGCGTGCCGGCGAAGGAGCTTAAGGGCATCGCCGATGGCCTCAAGCAGCAGATCGGCTCTGGCGTCATTGCCATTCTGACGAGAAACGAAGACGGCAAGGCCGGACTGGTCATCGCTGTCACCGATGATCTGACCGACCGTATCAGCGCTATCGACCTGGTGCGCGCCGGTTCGGAAGCGCTTGGCGGCAAGGGGGGCGGTGGCCGGCCTGACATGGCGCAAGCTGGCGGCCCAGATGGTTCAAAGGCTGACTCCGCGGTGGCTGCCGTCAAAGCTGCACTGGAGGGCGTGCCGGCATGATCGGCGTGTTGCTGGCAGAACGACCTTGCGATTGATCATATGCACTCCTCCGATGCTGTGATGTGACGTCCTGCATGGCGTAGGCTGCGACGCAGCGAGAGTGTTGCCAATGCATCTGCATGCCGACTGGATCAATGAGGTGATGGTCTTCCTGGTGGCGGCCAGCATCGCTGTGCCCCTGTTTCAGCGCGCGCGGCTTGGTTCGGTCATTGGTTTTCTCATCGCCGGCCTCATCGTGGGGCCCTTTGGCCTTGGCCGGTTCACAGACGTTGTGCCGGTTTTTGAGTACATCACCATCAAGGACCCCGACAGTGTGGCGACCCTTGCCGAACTTGGGGTGATGTTCCTCCTGTTCACACTGGGGCTTGAGATCTCGCTGGAGCGCCTTTGGGAAATGCGGCGCATGGTGTTCGGCATTGGCGGCACTCAGGTGTTCGTATCGGCGCTGGTGATTGGCGTGATCGCCTGGGCGTTTGGCAATGGGACCGAGATCTCCATCGTCATCGGACTGGCCTTCGCGCTGTCGTCCACCGCGATTGCTATGCAGACGCTCTATGAAACCCATCGCGTGGCGACGCGGCTTGGGCGGCTGAGCCTATCTGTGCTGCTGATGCAGGATCTGATGGTGGTGCCGATCCTGCTGATCGTCGGGATCCTGGCAGCGGGGTTTCTAGGCAATGTCGCCATTGCGGTGATTGAGGCGCTGGGACTGGCTGCAATCGCCGTCATCATTATCCTTGTTCTGGGGCGTTATGCGTTGCGGCCCCTGTTCCTACTGACGGCCAGTGCCAAAAGCCGTGATCTATTCATGGCGGTCACGCTATTGGCGGTTGGTGGCATCGCGCTTTTGACAAGTGCGGCGGGATTGTCACTGGCGCTGGGTGCCTTCCTTGCCGGTTTGCTGTTGTCGGAGAGTGAATTCCGTCACCAGATCGAAGTCGACATCGAACCTTTCAAGGGCTTGCTGCTGGGTCTGTTCTTTATGTCGGTGGGTATGGGGATAGACCTCGCCGCCGTCATCGAGAAGTTTGGCGTCCTGGTGATGTCCGTGGTCGGGCTGTTTGTACTCAAGGCGGCCATTATCGCGGTCATCCTCTTTGCCTTTGGTGTCCGCAAGCGCGTGACTGTGGAGGCGGCCCTGTTGCTCGGTCAGGCAGGCGAGTTTGTTTTTGTGATTGTTGGTCTTGCTCTGGCCGAAGGTCTGGTGCCCGCGGAAACAGCACAGTTCTTCTTTCTCGTTGCCAGCCTGACAATGATTGCGACGCCCTTCGTGGCTCGGGCAGCGGAACGGATCGCCCAGCGGTTCGAAGAGCATGACGGCATTGGCGATGATGCCAAGGTCTTACCGGATGACTGGCAGGACCACGTCATTATTGGCGGTTTCGGTCGGGTTGGCCGCCTGGTTGCGGATGTGCTCGAGGCAGAAAATGTGCCCTATATTGGGCTTGATAGGGATTCAGGGGCCGTCTCTGTTGGGCGGAAAGAGGGCTACAATCTCTATTTCGGCGATGCGGCCCACGGCGAGATCCTCAGTCGCGCGGGCGGCGGTAAAGCACGGGCCTTCATTGTCACGCTGGATGAGCCGCAGGCGGCCGAGCACATGGTCAAGGCTGCGCGTGAACTCGCAGCGAATGCGATGATCTATGCGCGCGCCAAAGATGCTGGACATGCCAGGCGGCTTCACGGCCTGGGTGTGACGGGCATTGTCCCCGAGGCCGTTGAGGGAAGCCTCCAGCTTGCCGGACGGCTGCTGGAGGGGCTTGGTTTTCCTGATGACGCAATCTTCAAGCGGATCGCGACGGTGCGCGAAATGGCCGATCCGACCCTGCGGTAGAACCGGCCTTTTCGGCGTGTTGGCTCAGGCGCCCATGGCCTTCTGCAGATTGGTGTCGATTGCGTCGAGGAATCCTTCGGTCGACAACCAGCTTTGCTCAGGCCCAACCAGAAGCGCGAGATCCTTGGTCATCTCGCCACCTTCGATAGTGCCGATCACGGTCTTCTCCAGAATGTCGGCGAAGCGCGCCAGTTGGGCATTGTCGTCGAGCTTGGCGCGGTGCGCGAGGCCACGCGACCAGGCGAAGATCGAAGCAGTCGAATTGGTCGAAGTCTGCTCGCCCTTCTGCCACTGGCGGTAGTGGCGGGTCACTGTGCCATGCGCTGCTTCGGCCTCTACCGTGTTGCCATCGGGCGTCATCAGCACCGATGTCATCAGGCCCAGTGAGCCAAAGCCCTGTGCCACGGTGTCGGATTGCACGTCTCCATCATAGTTCTTGCAGGCCCAGACATAGCCGCCTGACCACTTCATCGCGGCCGCAACCATGTCATCGATCAGCCGGTGCTCGTAGCCGGTGCCCTTTTCCGCGAACTTATCGGCAAACTCAGCCTCGTAGACTTCCTGGAACAGGTCCTTGAAGCGGCCGTCATAAGCCTTGAGGATCGTGTTCTTGGTTGAGAGGTAGCACCAGTAGCCGCGATTGAGGGCGTAGTTCATGCAGGCGCGGGCGAAGTCGCGGATCGACTCGTCGAGATTGTACATCGACAGGGCAACGCCGCCGCCGGGGAAATCGAAAACCGTGAATTCCTTCTCGTCGGAGCCGTCCTCTGCCTCCCATTTCATGGTCAGTTTGCCCTTGCCGGGGACAACGAAGTCGGTTGCCCGATACTGGTCGCCAAAAGCGTGACGGCCAATCACGATCGGCTCAGTCCAGCCCGGCACCAGGCGCGGCACGTTCTCGCAGATGATCGGCTCGCGGAAGACGACACCGCCGAGAATGTTGCGGATGGTGCCGTTGGGGCTGCGCCACATCTTCTTCAGGCCGAATTCCTCGACGCGGGCTTCATCAGGTGTGATCGTGGCGCATTTGACGCCGACGCCGTGCTCTTTGATGGCGTTGGCGGCATCGATCGTAATCTGGTCGTCAGTGGCATCGCGCGATTCCATCCCGAGGTCGAAATACTGGAGATCGATGTCGAGATAGGGGTGGATCAGCTTTTCCTTGATCAGCTGCCAGATGATGCGCGTCATCTCGTCCCCATCGAGCTCTACGACGGGGTTGTCGACCTTGATTTTCGCCATGTTGGATATCCCTTCGGCCCCATTCGGGCTTGAAAACGCCCCTGCTTCAAATGTCCGGCAGGTCTATAGCACCTGCACGCGCGCCGGGACCATTGTCCAAAACGCGGATGACCATGCGACGTTTTCGCAGTGGGGTGTTCAGGATAGCGGCGGCAAACCGACCACCACGCCAGGCCGGACAACCCCCTCGGCATAGGCCTTGCGGGCAAAGACCTCGCGGACAAGCGGCTCGAAGCTCTCAAGTGGGTCGTAGTCGTAGCCGGGGTCGAAGGATGACTGATCCCAGCGTTCGCAAAAATCGGAACAGGACTGGAAGCAGGGATGATCGCGGTATTTGTCGCGCTCGTTCCTGTCCCAACCGTAGTGGTGGGCGTAGTAGAGCATCTGGAACAGGCCGTGATGTTCGACCACCCAGGTGACTTCTTCACGCAAGAACGGTCGCATGATCTCGGCGGCGAACCGGTCGTGGTTCTGCGGGGCGAGACCATCGCCAATGTCGTGCAGCAGCGCGGCGACGATCCAGTCTGTGTCTGCGCCTTCGCGGCGGGCGCGGGTGGCTGCCTGCAAGCCGTGCTCAAGCCGGGTGATCTTGTAGCCTGGCAGGGTTTCTTCACCCTGCATGCGCAGTTCACGAAGGATACGGTCCGGCGTCATCGACAGGTGCGGTTTCTCTGCCTCGTGCAGCAGGGCATAGTCCTCCGCTGTTCCATCCTTCATCTGGGTGAAGCTGACCGTGCGTTCCCCGGTCTGGGCTTTTGTCATGGTTGCTGCTCCATGCCGGCCTCTGTCCCGTAAAGGCCAACGGCATTCTCAGCGCCCGCTGTGAGTGCCGTCGACTGGTCGGCGAGGACCCGATCATACAATGCCATGGCCTCAGCTGCGAAGGGGGCTGATGGTCGCGGCACATGCACCCAGTTGCCCGACGTGTCACTGCCACGCACTGGCATCGCATAGTCCCGCGCCCCAACGATTTGCCGGACGCCGGGCGTCACATAGCGGATGGCGAGCCCGATCCGCCGGTCGTTGCTGGTGTTGGGGCCTGAGGCGTGGAACATCCGGCCGTGATGCAGCGACATCTGACCGGGTTTGAGTGTGATTGATGTCGCCTCGGCCTCATCCACCTCGACGGCCAGCTCCTGCCCGCGGGATAGCAGATTATCACCATCAAATGTGTCCTTGTGGGGCTGGATGGCCTGAGTGTGGGACCCGGCGACAAATCGCATGCAGCCCGATGCGAGGCTGGCTTCGGAAACCGCGATCCAGGCGGTAAGTTCGTCGTCGGTCTCGCCCATGCCCCAATAGGTCAGGTCCTGATGCCAGCTGACGATCTTGTCGGTGTGCGGTTCCTTGATGAACAGTTCGACGCTCCATGCCAGAAGGTCTGGTCCAAGGATGCTCTCCACCGCATCAAGTACGGCCGGATGCCGCGCAATATCGGCGAGCAGCGGCAAGACAATCTGGCCGTTCACCCGAAAGAACTGGTTGAGCGATTGTGGCAGGCTGCCATCGGGATAACCGGCCTCAAGTGCTTCGATGTCCTGGCGCAATGCCAGCGCTTCCGCAGCCGACATGACGTCGATGGGAAACAGGAATCCATCCTGCTGGTAGAGCGCGGTGTCTATTGGGCTGAGCGATCCGGCCATGGTTTTCTCCTCCGGTGAAGTCTCCGCCTCTCGGGCGTTTGCATCGAGAAGATCATGGGGCTTGGCAGCGCCACCAGCGTTGTCTCTTGCGGTTGAGCATAAGCTCAGCTTAGCCTTGAGAAATGGCTATCCGACGCATCCCATCGCTGAACTGGTTGCGCGTGTTCGATGCAGCAGCGCGCGCCGAGAGCTTTGCGCGGGCCGCGGTTGAGCTGAATATGAGCGCGGCTGCCGTGAGCCAGCAGATCAAGGCGCTGGAAGGGCATCTGGGTCGCAGGCTGTTTGTGCGGCACGCCCGCCACGTTCGGCTGACCGATGCCGGCCATGCTTTCCTACCGGTCGTGCGTCAGAGCCTGGGTTCTGTTGAGACCACCGCCGCGGCACTATTCGGCAGCCGCGACAGTGCCCCGCTCGTGGTCCAGGCGAGCCTGATCCTTGCCTGCGGATGGCTGGCCTCGCGCCTTTCATCTTTTCGCACTGATCATCCCGACATTCAGCTCAATCTGATGACGGGTAACGATCCGGCGGACTTCAGGAGAACAGACACCGATTGGCAAATCCATTTCGGTGGCCCTGCTGATATGCCGGAAGGCAGTGAATGGCTGATGGGCGAGTGCCTGCGGCCGGTGGCGACACCAGAGATCGCCGCAAAGATACGCTCACCGAACGATGTGCTGGACCACCCGTTGATCGAGGTGTCGACACATCGTCCGGGCTGGCTGCAGATGCTGGCCGACCACATTGCGCGCGATCTTTCGGAAGCAAGCATCACCTTTGCCGACAACACAGTGCTGGCGCTTGGCATGGCGGCCGGAGGATTTGGCATCGCCATCGCCCGTGGACCGGTCACCGACGGGTTGGTCGAAGGATCTCGGCTTACGATCTGTGACGCTGTTCCGCCGGTCGAAAGCGGGCAGGGGTACTTCCTGGTCCCGGGCGGGCTATCGGCTGAAAAGCCTGCCGCGCGCGCGTTCCGCGACTGGCTTATGCAGGAAACGCAGGCCGCTCGCGCGACAACGCCGCTTTCGTTGCCGCGCCAATCGGGCTAACCCCTGCACATGGCAGGAACAGACTCGACAAAACAGCGCCTTACCAGCGGAGATTCCGGTTCGCCCGTGATCATTCTCGTCAAGCCGCAGCTTGGCGAGAACATCGGCACAGCGGCGCGGGCGATGGCGAATTTTGGCCTCGATCGCCTGAGAATTGTCGCCCCTCGTGATGGCTGGCCGAGCGAACGCGCACAGGTCGCGGCCTCTGGCGCGGACTGGGTCATCGATGGCGCGACGGTCTATGACCAAACGGAAGACGCCTTGGCCGATCTGAATTACGTCTTGGCCACCACGGCCCGACCGCGCGGGATGTCAAAGCCTGTCTTCGGCCCCGATGAAGCCGGCGTTGAGCTGACCGTACGCATCGGGACTGGGCAGGACTGTGGCATCTTGTTTGGCGGTGAACGGGCAGGGCTGGACAATGACGACGTCGCACTCGCCGACGCGGTGCTGACCTATCCGGTCAATCCTGCATTCGCGTCGCTTAATCTCGCGCAAGCTGTACTCGTCATGGCCTATGAGTGGCAGCGCGCCGCGGGGCAGGGTGGCAGCCGGCAAGACTGGGACGAACGCGAGCCACCGGCTGACCGCTCAGAGTTGCTGGACCTGTTTGAGCATCTCGAGATCGAGCTCGACAGGGGTGGGTTTCTCAAGCCGCCGGAAAAGACGCCGGGGATGATCCGCAACCTGCGCAACATACTGCACCGGGCCCAACTTTCGAGCCAGGAAGTGCGCACCCTGCGCGGCGTCATTGTCGGGCTGACAGGGCGCGCGTTCCGGCGCGATGCCCCGTCAGCCTCGCAGCCTGCTGACGGTGACTGACCATGCCGCCGGTGTTGGTGTTCGATTCAGGCGTTGGCGGATTGAGTGTCTTGCGCGCCATCGTCGAGGCAGCGCCGGACCTTCCGGTGTCCTATCTCGCTGATAATGCACTATTCCCTTACGGCGCCATGGCGGATGATGTCCTGATCGCCAGGGCCATCGACGTTATCGGGCATGCCAAAGAGCGGATCGACCCGTCTTGCGTCGTCATTGCCTGCAATACGGCCTCAACACTCGTTCTTGAGCCGCTTCGCGCGCGGTTCGACATGCCTTTTGTTGGCATTGTGCCGGCGATCAAACCCGCAGCCGAACAGACCAATAGCCATATGGTCTCGGTTCTGGCGACGCCCGGCACGGTTCGGCGTGACTACACCCAGGCCCTGATTGATACCTATGCCAGCCATGTCGATGTGACGCTGGTTGGCGGTCCGCATCTGGCGGCTGAAGCCGAAAAACTGCTCGCGGGGCGTCAACCTGACAAGCTGACGATCGGCAAGGACATCGCCAGCTGTTTTGTTGAGCGAAACAGCGCCCGGACCGACACAATTGCGCTGGCCTGCACCCACTACCCGCTGCTGCAGCCGGTTTTCGAGGCAATCGCCCCGTGGCCCGTGACATGGATCGATCCTGCGCCAGCCATTGCGCGCCGGGTACTCGATATCCTGCCGCAGACTAAGGAGTCTGACGGTGAGGCGGGGGTGCTTCTGCATACCGGACCGGCGCCCAACAGTGCCATCGTCAACGCGTTCGCGATGTGCGGTGTGGACCGGCCTGAACGGCTACCTGTCTGATGCACGCTGATTGACATTTCGGCACCGAAGCCTTAGCACACCGGCTTCGCGCGGACCGTTTGGTCCGCGTTTTCGTTCCGCACCCGTGGCAAAGGTACCGATCCCAAACATTGGGACGCCCGATGCCTGTCGGCAGTCTGGTCCAGGCCAGACCGCAGAGGAGGGGCGGGTCTTATTTGCAATGAGCAGGGCTTCGGCCCGACACTTTGGATTGAAATATCGATGAGCAAACGCCAGTCCGCGAAGTACAAGATCGATCGCCGCATGGGCGAGAACATCTGGGGCCGTCCGAAAAGCCCCGTCAACCGCCGCGAATACGGTCCTGGCCAGCACGGCCAAAGACGCAAAGGCAAGCTGTCCGACTTTGGCTTGCAGTTGCGTGCCAAACAGAAGCTGAAGGGCTATTACGGCAACATTTCCGAGAAGCAGTTCCGCCGTGTTTATGCCGAAGCCAACCGCATGAAGGGCGACACCTCGGAGAATCTGATCGGCCTTCTGGAGCGCCGTCTGGACTCGGTGATCTATCGCGCGAAATTCGTGCCGACACCGTTTGCAGCACGCCAGTTCATCAATCACGGCCACATCAAGGTGAATGGCCGGCGAGTCAACATTCCCTCCTACCAGCTCAAGCTGGGCGATGTGGTGGAGGTGAAGGACGCCTCAAAGCAGATCACCATGGTGCTGGAAGCGCTGCAGAGCGCCGAACGGGAAGTGCCGGATTACGTCGAAGCCGACCACGGCAAGATGATAGCCAAGCTCACGCGTGTTCCGCTGCTTGGCGATGTGCCGTTCCCAGTGGTGATGGAACCGAACCTCGTCGTCGAGTTCTACTCACGCTGATCGGACGCAAAACCGCAATCCCGAAGGGCCGCCATTGGCGGCCTTTTTTGTTGCGTGCCATCTACACCCGTCCGGCGATTGCAATTTGACCGGACGATGCGCATACACGGGGCGATCGCAACGAGCTTGCGTAGTCGCAACGCGGAGGCGGCCATGTCAAATCGTCAGATGACCCTTATTCGGAACGTCGCCGCGCACGGTACTGGCGGGATGGTGCAGTTCCACAAGGAGGAACTGCGCGCGATCTCTGCGGATGTCGGCTTGCCGGTACGGGTCACGATCGAAGCGGTCGACAACAACTACGAGACCACGGCGGAGGCGGCAAAGCGGATGCGTGGCCGTTTCGGACGCACGCTTGAATTGCTGACCAAATGAGCGACTTCGTCTGGCCTGATCTGAAAGCCATACTGGACGAGTTTCGTGCTGCTGCCGAAGAGACCGGGGCCCTGTTCTCGGGGGGAACCCGCAATGCGGTCGAAGCAGGTTACAACCGCACCCGCAGCACGCTGAGCGATACGAAGACGTTCGACACAGCCGACGTCGCAGCCCACCTGTTCGAAGCGATTGCCATGCGGCATCCGATGGCCGATGAAAACAAGCGCATCGGACTGATGTGCATGGTGGTGTTTCTCGATCTCAATGGGGCGAATTTCGACCCGCCGGAGATCGAATTGTATCAGCAGCTGGTGGCGTTCATGACCGGCGGAATCGATCTGCCGGCATTCGCGGATTACGTCCGCCGCAACTGCGTCGAGCTGCCATCGCGCTAAAGGGACCGCGCTTCAAAAGACAACGGCGGCAACGCCCTCGCGCGTCCGCCGCCGTATGCGATTTCAATACCGAGACGTATGGTCAGGAATCCGCTTTTTCGACCTCAATGCCGTTCTGGACGAGCATTTCCTGAAGCTCTCCAGCCTGGAACATCTCCCGGATGATGTCGCAGCCGCCGACGAATTCGCCCTTGACGTAAAGCTGCGGAATGGTTGGCCAGTTGGAGTATTCCTTGACCCCCTCGCGCACATCCGTGTTGTCGAGAACGTTCACACCGGCATAGGGCGCGCCGACATAGTCGAGGATCTGCACGACCTGGCCGGAGAACCCGCATTGCGGAAACTGCGGTGTGCCCTTCATGAAAAGCACGACGTCGTTGTTTTTGACGGTTTCGTCGATGAACGTCTTGGCGTCGCTCATGAGTTGTCCTTTCGAAACAAGGTTCGGGCCATCGCCCTTTCAGTCCGGCACCGAGGTCTGCAGCGCCAGCGCATGCAGAACCCCGCCCATATTTCCCTGCAGCGCGGCATAGACCATCTGATGCTGCTGAACGCGCGATTTACCGCGGAACTGTTCTGAGACAACCGTGGCGGCATAATGGTCGCCATCACCTGCGAGATCGCGGATATCGATCTCTGCATCGGGCAACGCCTCGCGGATCAGCTTCTCGATCTCGCCTGCGTCCATTGGCATGATGCGCGTCTCCCTAAGCCTTCTTGTGCTGTGACGCCCATATTGCGGCGATTTATGCGTCGCCTTCCATATAGGCCGGAAACCAGCTCTCGTGGGCATTTCGCAAGGTTTCGAGAGAAATGGCAAGCACTGCGCCGCAATGCAAGGCATCACCTCCTGTGCGGCCGACTAGGTGGACGGGAATTGCTGCCGCACGCGCTTCAGCCATGATGGTCTCGGCCTGTTCCATGCTTGCGCACACCACATAGCGCGACTGATCCTCGCCAAACAGCATGGCGTAATCTGGCAGATCGCCGTCCGGGAACAGCTGAGCGCCGATTGCGCCAGCCAGCGCCATTTCGGCCACAGCCACCAGCAACCCGCCGTCGGAAATGTCGTGGCAGGCTGAAACACGGCTCTGCCGGATCAGGTCGCGGACGAAATCGCCGTTGCGCCGTTCGGCATCGAGATCGACGGCCGGCGGCGGACCGTCCTCACGACCCAGGCAATCGCGCAGATAGGCTGACTGGCCCAGATGGGTGCCATGTCCGCCGATCAAGACAATCGCCTCATCGGGCGCCTTCAGCGCGATGGTTGCCATCTGATCGATGTCGGGCAGTAACCCGACAGCGGCGATGGCCGGTGTGGGCAGGATGCCTTGTCCCTGTGTCTCGTTGTAGAGCGACACATTTCCTGAGACGACCGGTGCATCAAGCGCCTTGCAGGCCGCTCCGATCCCCTCGATGCAACCAACAAACTGACCCATGATTTCGGGGCGTTCGGGGTTGCCGAAATTGAGATTGTCAGTGATCGCCAGCGGCTGGGCGCCGACGGCTGTTAGGTTGCGCCAGCATTCAGCGACCGCCTGCTTACCGCCTTCGAAGGGATCAGCTTTGCAATAGCGCGGAGTGACATCGACAGCGAAGGCAAGGCCTTTAGGACCCTGATCGATGCGCACGACGGCCGCATCGCCGCCCGGGCGTTGTGCGGTGCTCCCCAGAACCAGATGGTCATATTGCTCCCAGACCCAGCGGCGCGAGGCACCATTGGGACCGCCGATCAGCTTCAGCAGAGCCTGACCATAATCGTTAGGCGGCGGCACATCGTCGGTGCCCAGGGGTGCGGGTGGCTCGGTCCGGTTGAACGGCCGATTGTATTCAGGTGCTTCGTCGCCCAGTTCCTTGATCGGCAGATCCGCCAGCGTGTCGCCATGGTGTCTGACTAGGAAGCGCCTGGTGTCGGTGGTGTGGCCGACAACTGCAAAGTCCAGCCCCCATTTCTCAAAGACCTGGCGTGCTTCGGCCTCCTTTTCAGGCTTCAGCACCATCAGCATGCGCTCCTGGCTTTCCGACAGCATCATCTCATAGCCGGTCATGCCGTCTTCCCGGCACGGCACGTTTTCGAGGTCGAGCGTGACGCCGAGATCGCCCTTGGCGCCCATCTCGACTGCCGAACACGTCAGACCGGCCGCTCCCATGTCCTGGATGGCGATGATGGCGTCCGAGGCCATCAATTCGAGACAAGCCTCGAGCAACAGCTTCTCCGAGAACGGGTCACCCACCTGTACGGTCGGTCGCTTCTCCTCGGCGTCTTCGCCAAATTCAGCCGATGCCATGGATGCACCGTGGATCCCGTCCCGGCCGGTCTTGGAACCGAGGTAGACGATTGGATTTCCGACGCCGGTGGCCTTGGCATAGAAGACGCTGTCGGCGTCAGCGATGCCGGCTGCGAACGCATTGACCAGAATATTGCCGTTGTAAGCTTCGTGAAATTCGACTTCACCGCCCACGGTCGGCACTCCGAAGGAGTTTCCGTAGCCGCCAACTCCTGCAACGACGCCAGCCACGAGATGGCGCGTCTTGGGGTGCGACGGATCGCCAAAGCGAAGCGCGTTCATGGCCGCGATAGGCCGTGCGCCCATGGTAAAGACATCGCGCAAAATGCCGCCGACCCCGGTGGCCGCACCCTGATAGGGCTCGATGAAAGAGGGGTGGTTGTGGCTTTCCATCTTGAAGATACAAACCTGACCGTCGCCGATATCGACAACACCGGCATTCTCGCCCGGGCCACAGATGACGACATCGCCGGTGGTGGGAAGCGTCTTCAGCCAGACCTTCGAGGACTTGTAGGAGCAGTGCTCGTTCCACATCGCCGAGAAGATGCCGAGTTCGGTGAGCGTCGGCTCCCGGCCGATCAGCGCGATGATGTGGTCATACTCGTCGGGCTTGAGGCCATGCTCGGCAACAAGCTCGGGCGTGATCTGGATATCGTTCGGGATCATGCGAGGTCCGGTAAACGAGAATCAGGGGCGCGTCTATCAGCGCAAGCTCTTCAGGGGCGCTTATTCAGGGATGAGTTCAGCAATGGCGGTGCGAAGATCGTCCGGCGTCGCCTTGATCGTGGTAACCGGCTTCTCGGTCGAAACGCCAAGAGCTTTCCGCAGCCTCGTGTCGTCAACGGTTGCCGGTATTTCAATACGGTCCAACCCGCCAGGCGGAAGACCCTGCTGCATGGCATGGCTGATCGCGCCGGTGGCCGGATCCTGCAGCCATGATACATGTCGCAGTGGCGGCGATGGTTGGCTGAACATGTCACCAAGCGTCGGATCAGCCGACAGTTCGACCACTGCCGCTCCGCCGGGTTTTACAGCTGTAACCAGCCACATGCGTTCACCATGGCGGACGACGACGGTGTCGCGATCGAGATCGAGCCTGGCGGTTTCGGCGTCTTCGGCAGCAAGCGCGCGTCTGGATTCGGCCTTCATGTCCATCAGGACGTTCATGTCCCGTTTGGCGGCACGACCGGACAGGAGCGTAAAGACGACGAGACACAGGAGCGCGGTCCCGGCTGTTTCGGGCAGCACCTCGATCAGTTGTCCTGGACCGCCGGTCCACAGATTGTAGGTGAGAACTGAGATCGCGACCCCCGCTATCATCAGGCCAAACAGCTGGAACGAAACCCACATGCGCTTTTTGCGGAGGGTGCCCTCGGATTCTTCAAGGGCAACGATCGTTTCGTGTCTCTGGCGGTCGTTCTGGCTCAGTTTCTGATTGGTAATGGTCAGCATTGCTGGTCCGCTCTTGTGGCAGGGCCTTTCGGGTAGCGTCGGCCACGGGCCATGTCCATGGCGGCCGGTTCCAATTGGTGCTGGTTGTTAGCATTTGACAGTCGGGCCGTTGCCTCGTCACTGTGGCCGAAACTGTCCGGGGGGAAGCATATGGGCCGCATATTTCAGGCGTTTTCGATCGTCACGCTGGCACTCTGTCTTGGTTTGCTTTCCGCAGCGGCGGGTCTGGCCCAGGACGCCGACAACGCGCCCGCGACCGAAGACGCGGCAACCAATGCACTGATCGAGGCAGTTCGCGAGGCTGGCGGCACCGTGGTCGTCATTCAGCCTGAGGGGCAGGAAACCGAGGCCGCCGATACGCCGCCTCCGCCATCACTCTACACGCGTATTCAAACCGATCTGCTCGACTCGCGCACCCGACTGCGGGAGATCGTTGGTGAGGCTCCTCTTTTCTGGTCGCGGGGCGTCGAAACGCTCATCAATGCAAGGCCCGAACCGAGCCAAAGATGGCTTGGATGGGCGTTGATCAGCGCCGCCCTAGCGGTGATCGCCGGCCTGATCGCCGTGCGGACCTATGGCCGCTGGGCGCGCCAGCATTTTGCTGGGCGTTATGATCCCAATCCCCAATTTCGCGCCGATAAACTGGGATATCTGCTGATGCGGCTGGTGATACAGCTCGGCGGGCTGGCTCTGTTTGTGGCGGTTGCGCTGTTTGTCGGCATTGTCCTGGATGGCGGACATCGCGCCTACCGCGTGACGGTCCTGACCATCATTGCGGCGGCCGCAGCCTACCGCGTGGTGATCTACGCCACGGCGGTGGTGCTGGCCCGGGACGCGCCAGGGCATCGAATGGTGCCGCTTGATGACGACGAGGCGACCGCGCTGACGTCAATGGTGCGCGCGGTGGCCACGATTACACTATCGGCAGCAGCTCTTTGTTACTGGATGGCCAGTCTGGGACACGATCATGCCGCCCATCAACTGCTACTGATCGTTGCGACACTGATTTGCGCAATCCTGCTCATCGCGGCCACATACCGCCACCGTTTGACGATCGGGAAGATCATCCTCGGAGAGAATGGGCCTGAGGGCCCGCCGGCGTGGCGCCGGGTCATTGCCAGCGCCTGGTTCATGCCTGTGTCTGCCTATTTCGCCGTCGCATGGGGCATCGGCGCGGTGCATGTTCTGCTGGAACGACCGCTGGCCTTCTGGCTGGTTGTCGGACCAATCGCAATCATTATTGTTGCTCTGCTGACCTACTGGCTGCTGATCTACTTCGTCGATCGCATCTGGCCGGACCCGGAGTCGCTTCACCCCGAACTCGCTGCCCAAGCCGCAGCCGAGGA
>JBCDCP010000013.1:0-31737 GCA_039181495.1 Pseudomonadota bacterium
CGTCGATGACCGGATCGGCTCATCGAACCGTATGGTCAAGGCGCTGAAGAAACGGCATCAGGTGTTCGTTGAATCGCGCCCGCAGGAAGCACTGTTCCGTATCGCTGACGACGAATTCGACATGGTGATCGTCAGTCTCGGCCTGGAAGACTTTGATGGTCTTCGCCTTTGCTCACAGATCCGCTCTCTCGAGCGGACACGGCATGTGCCCATATTGGTGGCCGTCGATCCGGAGGAGGAGGGGCGTTTGCTGCGAGCCCTCGAACTCGGTGTGAATGATTACATTCTGCGCCCCATCGACCCCAACGAACTCGTAGCCCGCACCGCGACTCAGGTTCGCAGGCGGCGCTACTCGGATCGATTGCGTGACAATGTACAAATGTCTGTGGCGATGGCGGTCACCGATTCGTTGACTGGGCTTCACAACCGGCGCTATTTCGACAACCACATCCGTACGCTGGCGCAGCACTGCAGCAGCCGCAATCGCCCGTTGTCGATGCTGTTGCTCGACATCGATCACTTCAAGGGCGTCAATGACAGCCATGGCCATGATGCCGGCGATGAAGTGCTCAAGGAATTCTCTCGCAGGATGCGGCGGGAGGTGCGCGGGGTTGATCTTGCCTGTCGTCTCGGCGGCGAGGAATTCATCGTGGTGATGCCGGAAACGGCCATGCCTGCTGCACTTGCCGTTGGCGAACGGATCCGGCAGGCGATGGAGGCGGAACCATTCCCGATCCATCAGGGACGCGAAGCGATATCGGTTACAGTAAGTATTGGTGCAGCACGGCTTGAAGGTCCGGAAGACACGCCTGAAGCGCTGACCAAACGTGCTGATGCAGCGCTTTATAACGCCAAGGCACGCGGGCGTAATCAGGTTTGTGTCGACGCGGCCTAGACTGTTTTCAGGTCGCCAGAAAGCCGCCGTCTCTGCTGAAATCCCGTATAATCCCCTCTGATCATTTAACCATTCCTATTTACGCTGGTTGACGAATCATGAACATCGGGGCCCAATTGAGGTTGATTCCCGAGTGGGACGGGTTACGTTTTGCCCCAACAGCCAGGCGAAACTTACGTCGGGCACACCGATCCCCATGGAAACGCTCAGGTCCGCCGCATCTCCTGGGTCCGTGGGGTAAGGCCGGCCGTGGGGCGTCGGAGTGGCCTCCTCGTTAACGCCGTCTCCGGCCGGCCACCTTCTTCGAGACAGACCTGGAAAACAGGCGTTAGAGTCAAAAAAGCCGCGCTGGGCAGTGCCAGCGCGGCTTTTTACTAAGCTGGGTGTTCCGAGAGGTGCATGGGCCTCCCTGAGTAGGCTACTTGATCTTTGATTCCTTGAAGTCGACGTGCTTGCGCGCCACCGGGTCGTATTTCCGCTTGACCATTTTGTCGGTCATGGTGCGCGCGTTCTTTTTGGTCACATAGAAGAAGCCGGTATCGGCAGTCGACACGAGCTTGATCTTGATGGTGGTCGCCTTGGCCATCGGTTCGGTCTTTCGATTGAAACGCACGATGCGACTGCTGCGCCAACCGGCGTGCACCCGCCATCCTTGAATTGAAAGCGCGTGAAATGCTCGAATTCCTCGTCGCTGTCAAGCGGACGGTGGGACTGAGCGCTTGCCTATCAGTCTTGCCAGCGCGAGTAGGGCATATGCAGCGAACATCGCCGCGAGAAACAACGGGAGACCATTGGCTCCGAACAACTGCATTGAGGCGCCGGCAACCGGCGTCGCCATCATACTGCCGACTGAGTAGAGCAGCACGAACATAGCGTTGGCACTCGCAAGGTCGCTCCCGCGAAATCGTGAACCGAGCTGCGCAAGTCCTACTGTATAGAAGCCGCCCGTTAGCCCTCCCCAGATAAACAGAACAAGGAATGCCAGCGAGAGAGGTGAACCTGTCGCAAAGATTGCCGGCCACAACACCATACCGAGGCATCCGATGAGGCTGATGCCGAACAGTAGCGCGGTTCGGTCAAATCTGTCCGCCAACAGGCCCAGCGGAATCTGAAACACGACATTGCCGAAGACCATCACGCTGACCAGCAGAGTCGCCAGCGTCTCGCTGAGACCAGCCTGCAGGCCATAGACCGGAAAGAACGAGAACCCGGTCTGCTCGGCGCCGCCAAACATGAACGCCGCCAAAGTGGCTGTGGGCGCGATCCACAACAGCGAAAGGAACGACATGGCTGGCTGTTCGCGCGCTTCGGGGGCGGTCCGGGCAGCGCCGAAGATCGGGCCGATTGCGGCAATGAAGACGAAACACCCGATAGCGAATGGTGCAACACCAGCACTGCCAACGAAGGACAGAACGACGGGACCGCCAGCGAAGCCGATCGACAGCACTGTGGCATAGATCCCCAGAACCAGACCGCGGCGGTCCTGGTTGGCTGCGGCGTTGATCCAGTACTCGGCGATAACGAACTGGACGGTCGAAGCGAAGACGAACCCAAACCGGATCGGAAACCACAGCCAGAATGGGCTGAGATACATTGCAAACAGACACACTGCACTGGCGACCAGTGACAGGATCAAAAGCAGACTGGTCGAGAACCGGCGGCATAGCGGCCCGGTCAGTAAGGCAGCCGCTATCGACCCCGCGCCGCCGACCGCAACATTGATGCCGATCCAGACCGTGCTTATGCCGCGCGATTCCAGCACCAGTGCCAGGAGCGGCAAGGACATGCCGATCGAGAATCCAGTGATGGCGATGCAGGCAATCGCCGCCACAATGATCCGGACGTCGCCGAGCATCGTGATGGTGAAAGGGCGCATCGACCTGCCAGCCGCGAAAACGAGAAGATTCGTTTCCCGCTTTGCGCCTTTGGTAAGGCGGCTGCAAGCCCATCAACAGACGCTCAGCCATGCAATGGTGGCATTGTCGCGGGTTTAAGCGAGCAGGCTGCGGTGAAAATACCGGTGCACAACGCGATAATACGGCATCGGTCGCGCAGAGCTGAGACCGCCCTCGGCTTCGAGATGTTCGCGCAGTTCGTCAAGGATCGTCGATGTGATTGCCGCGACCGGAAGCTCCGACACCGCGTCAAAACTTACCCACTGGATTGAGTCCAACTCCTCGCTGGGCGGCCGGTGAGGGTCGAGCTTCAAACCTGACGAAGTGCCATCCAATGCGAAGAACCGGGTGTCGAAGCGGCGTGGCCGCCGTGGCGGGGTAATCGCGCGGGCAATCGGTACGAGTTCGCTGGGATCGGGGCGCAGACCCAATTCCGCAAATTCCGACCAGCTCTCGTGCCGGCCAGCAGGACCCAGCGGCTGGTGCGCCGTTCTGCCAAGGGCAATGCCGGTTTCCTCGAACGTTTCGCGGATTGCTGCGAGCAATAGTCCTCGTGCCCGCGCTAGGGAGGGGCGGCCCTTCATGTCTGCCTGGACTTTCGAAAGTAGGGCAGGCGTTGGCTCTGTGCATGCGGGCATGATGGCGTCTTCACGGTCGATTCTGCCGCCCGGAAATACGAACACGCCCGGCATGAATTTGTGCCGATCATGCCGCCGGCCCATCAGCACTGCGGGTCCGCGCTGGCCCTGACGCAGGAGAATGAGGCTTGCAGCGTCGACGGGCACACGGTTGGGAAAGCTCGTATCCCGCGCCGCGCCGTGCAGTTTCATGGCGCGCGGATGGCCATGGCGGCGCAAGTCCCTTGCGTCCATTGTGTCAGACCGTATCCGGGTCGCCGCCAAACCCATGCATACGCAATGCCCATTGAAGGTTGACCAAGCCGCCCTTGACGACTGGTAACGTCCACAGGCAAAGGCCCAGCACTAGCGGTAGCCAGATCAGCGCATGCAGCCAGTAGGGTGGGCTGTGCACCACCTCCAGCCACGTGATGAACGGGATCAGCACGTGACCGACGATCATGATGGTGATGTAGGGCGGGGCATCGTCGGCGCGCTGGTGTGACAGGTCTTCGCCGCAATTCCCGCACTGATCGGACACCTTGAGATAAGCGCGAAACAGCGTGCGATGTCCGCAGTTCGGACACCGTCCGGCCAGACCTTTGCGCAGCGCTGGCCACCACGGACGGTCGTCAGCCTGTGGGCCACCTGATTGGTATTCGACACTCATCGTCGCCTCGCGATCCTTGGCTTGTGTGCACTGCGCCCACGCTTTGCGGCACCTTGGGTTCGTTTGCGTGTCACACGCTTCTCATCACCTGACAATTTGCGCGCTTCAGACAATATCTCAAATCGTAATGCACCTGCCACCGGCACCGCTTCAAGCAGCCGCACATCTGCATTGTCACCCAGACGAAAGGCCCGGCCCGATCGTTCCCCAACAAGTTGATGCCCGATTTCGTCGTGGCGCCAGTAATCGCCGTCGATGCTTGAGATTGGGACGAAACCATCGGCACCGGTGTCATCCAGCCGTATGAAAAGACCAGCGCGCGTCACTCCGGTAATCCGGCCCGAGAACCGTGCTCCGACGCGGTCAGCAAGATAGTGCGCGATCAGCCGGTCCACCGTTTCGCGTTCGGCCATCATTGCACGGCGCTCGGTGAAGGAAATGTGCTCAGCGATCTCCGGTATCTTGGCTGTTGTCGGGGCACTCAGACCGTCCTTGCCGAGCCCAACTGCAGAGATCAGTGCACGATGAACGATCAGATCGGCATAGCGCCTGATGGGGGATGTGAAATGGGCATAGCGGCGTAGGTTCAGCCCGAAATGTCCATAATTCTCATGAATGTATTCGGCCTGGGCCTGAGCGCGGAGGATGACTTCGTTGACGAGGTTGCTGTGCGGCGTGTCCTTGGTCTGCGCCAGAATATGGTTGAAATGGCGCGGCTGGATGCGCGCGCCGCGGGCGAAGTTGATGTCGAGTGTGGCCAGGAACTCGCGCAATCCTTCGATCTTCTCCGGCGAAGGGGCATCGTGCGCACGGTAGATCAGCGGGCTCTTGGCCTGTTCGAGCGTCTCGGCCGCAGCCACGTTGGCGGCAATCATGAAGGCTTCGATCAGGCGATGGGCCTCAAGCCGTTCGGGGATGACAACACGTTTGATGCGTCCCCTCTTATCGAGCACCAGTTTGCGCTCCGGCAGGTCCAGATCCAGCGGGCCGCGCTGGTCGCGTGCCTTGGCGATAGCCTGATAAGCCGACCAAAGCGGCTTCAGAACCGGGCCGAGGAGCGGTCCGGTCGTGTCGTTCGCCCTGCCGTCGATGGCTGACTGGGCATCCTGATAAGCGAGTTTTGCCGTTGAGCGGATCATTGCCCGGTGGAAACTGTGCGTTTGTTTGATGCCGCTCGCATCGAAAACCATACGGGCTACGAGAGACGGCCGGTCTTCCTTCTCGCGCAACGAACACAGATCGTTTGAGAGCGCTTCGGGCAACATTGGCACGACGCGACCGGGAAAGTAGATCGAGTTTCCGCGGTCGCGGGCCGCACGGTCAAGCGGCCCGCCATCGGGCACATAACGTGAGACATCGGCGATGGCGACATGAACGATGTGGCCACCCTTGTTCTTGGGATCGACATCGGCTTCGGCATGGACCGCGTCATCGTGATCCCGCGCATCGGCGGGATCGATCGTTATGAATGGAACTGTCCTGAAATCCTCCAATCCCTTCATGTCCGCCGGCTGCGCCTGTTCTGCCTCGGCCAAGGCGTCAGCCGGGAAGTCGACCGGAATTCCATGGGCATGAAGTGCGATCAGGCTGACGGCGTGTTCATCCTGCATATGGCCGATGCGGCTGACCACGCGGGCGTGGGGCAGGCCGAGTTTGTGGCTGCGGATCGGTTCGGCAGCAACCAATTCGCCTTCACGCGCATCTTTGCTGTCGCTCGGCTCGACCGCGTATTCCTTGCGGTCCTTCTTGTCGACGGGCTGAAGCCGCCCGGAGCCATCACCCAGTTCGCGATACAGCGCCAATATGCCTGCGCTCGGCCGTTCCAGCAGACGAATGACCGTTGCAAGCCGCTCGTTGCCGCCATCATCATCCAAAAGCCGGATCAGGGCACGATCGCCAAGGCCGGGCAGGGGACGCGCTGTCTTGCCTTTGTCCGGCAACACGATGATCGGCGGCGGAGCCCCGTCTTCTTCATCCCAGTTTGTCGGCCGTGCCAGCGGCTCGCCGTCGGCGGTTCTGCCCGTGATTTCGGCAACGAAAACCGGCGGCAGGGTGCCGCGTGCCCGCATGGACTTGCGGTTGCCCGCAATCAGCCCCTCATCGATCAACTCGCGCAACAGCCGTTTCAGCGGGATCCGGTCGGCGCCCTTGATGCCGAAGGCCCGCGCAATATCCCTGCGGCTGGTCTTGTCCGGATTCTCGGCGATGAAAGACAGGATCGCATCGCGATCAATCGCCTTGCTATCCTCATCCTTCGCCTTGCGCCCCCGTTTTGGCGGTCCGCTCTCGCGCTTGGCTCTGGCCGGGCTCACTCAGCCTTGCTCGTGCGTTTCGAGCCACGCTTTGCCTTGCCTTTGCCCGAAGCAGCTTTGGCGGTCAGCAGCGCAATGGCTTCTTCGGCCGAGATCGAATCCGGCTCACGATCCCTGGGAAGCGTCGCGTTGATCTTGCCGTTGGTCACATAGGGGCCATAGCGACCATTCTTGAGGACAATGTCGCCGAACTCCGGATGAGGATCGAACGTCTTCAGCGGTGGTGATTGATTGCCACGACCAAAGCCCTTGGCACGCTTCTCCGCAATCAGCGTTACGGCGTGGTTCAGCCCGACCGTGAAGACGTCTTCAGCGGTGTCGAGGCTCGCATAGGTCTTCTCGTGCTGTACATAAGGCCCATAGCGGCCCAGTCCTGCCAGGATCGGTCCGCCCTGTTCGGGGTGCTCACCGACCATGCGGGGCAGCGACAGGAGTTGCAGTGCCTTTTCGAGATCGATGGTTGCCGGATCGAAGCCTTTTGGAATGCTTGCGCGTTTCGGTTTCTCGCCGGTTTCTGCTTCGCCCAGCTGTACGAAGGGTCCGAAACGCCCCGACCTGACGGTGACCGCCATCCCGGTTTCAGGGTCCTCGCCAAGATGCCGGACGCCATCCTCGCCGACCGGTTTATCATCTTCGCTCTCCTGACCGAATTGTCGCGTGTAGCGGCAGTCTGGATAGTTGGAGCAGCCGATAAACGCGCCAAACTTGCCAACCTTGAGGCTGAGATTGCCTTCACTGCATTGCGGACACAAACGGCGGTTGACGGTTGTGGCTTGACCATTCTCCAGCTCGGCTGGCGGGAAGATGTGGTCCGCAAGGGCGTCATTGAGCGCTTCGAGGACCTCCGAGACACGCAGTTCCCTGGTGCCTTCGACCGACGCAGCAAATGACGTCCAGAAGTCACGTAAGACATCCTGCCAGCTGAGGTCACCGGCCGATATCTTGTCGAGCTTCTCTTCCAGATCCGCGGTGAAGTCGTATTCCACGTAACGCTGGAAAAAGTTCTCGAGGAACGCGATGACAAGGCGACCCTTGCCCTCGGGGATCATGCGCTTCTTATCAAGCCTGACATACTCGCGATCGCGCAGGACCTGCAGAGTTGCTGTATAGGTCGATGGCCGGCCGATGCCGAGTTCTTCCATCTTCTTGATCAGCGATGCTTCGGTGTAGCGCGGCGGTGGCTCGGTGAAATGCTGGTTGGCTTCGATCTTGTCGCGATTTAGGGCGTCACCCTGCGAGACAGGCGGCAGACGCTTGCTGTCCTCGCCTTCATCAGCGTCGTCCTGGCCTTCCTGATAGAGTTTGAGAAAACCCTCAAATCGCACGACGGAGCCGGTAGCGCGCAGGCCATGGGCCTTGCTGCCCTGAGCCGCGATCTCGACGGTTGTACGTTCTAGTTCTGCTGATGCCATCTGGCTTGCCAGGGTGCGCAGCCAGATCAGCTCATAGAGCTTCGCCATCTCTGGATCGGTGACCGCGCGCACATCCTTGGGTGTGCGTGCCAGATCGGTCGGGCGGATGGCTTCGTGAGCCTCTTGGGCGTTCTTGGCCTTGGTCTTGTAGACGCGCGCGCTCTGAGGCACGAAATTATCGCCATACATTCTGGAGATCACGCCGCGTGCCGCCGCAATCGCTTCATTGGCGATTTGGACGCCGTCGGTCCGCATATAGGTGATCAGGCCCTGGGTCTCGCCATTTATGTCGACACCTTCATAGAGTTTCTGGGCGAGTTGCATTGTGCGTGATGCTGAAAAGCCAAGCTTGCGCGAGGCTTCCTGCTGCAGGGTCGAGGTGGTGAACGGCGGCTGCGGATTACGTTTGACTGGCTTGCTCTCAACCGACGTGACCGAGAAGCTCGCGGTCTCGAGATCGGACTTGATTGCGAGCGCGTCCCGTTCGTTGTTGACAGACAGCTTGTCGAGCTTGTTGCCCTCAGTGGACACAAGCCGGGCTTCGAACGGAGCTCCGCCAGACTTGGCGACTGTCGCGATGATCGACCAGTATTCCTGGCTGCGGAAAGCTTCGATCTCTGCTTCGCGATCGCAGACCAGCCGGAGCGCGACTGACTGAACGCGTCCTGCCGAACGGGCGCCGGGGAGTTTTCGCCACAACACCGGCGAGAGCGTGAAGCCAACGAGATAGTCGAGTGCGCGGCGCGCCAGATAGGCCTCGACGAGATTGGAGTCGATTTCGCGCGGCTGTGCGATCGCGTCGAGCACGGCCTTCTTGGTGATGGCGTTGAACACGACCCGCTGAATGTCCTTGGACTTCAGTACGCCCTTTTTTTGCAGCACTTCGAGGACGTGCCACGAGATCGCTTCGCCTTCGCGGTCGGGGTCGGTTGCGAGGATGATTTTGTCCGACGTCTTGACCGCTTTGGCGATGTCGTTGAGGCGCTTCTGTGATTTGCTGTCGACTTCCCATTTCATGGTGAAGTCGTGCTCGGGGTCGACAGAACCATCCTTGGCGGGCAGGTCGCGGACGTGCCCATAGGAGGCGAGCACCTGGTAGTCTTTGCCGAGGTACTTGTTGATCGTCTTAGCTTTGGCAGGCGATTCAACGATGACGACGTTCATACTGATTTCCGGAATGACAAGAGCGGATCTCGGTTTGCCGCACACCGCTGTGTGCCGTGAGCCAGCCGACCGCACCAGAGAATTGGGCGTAAGCGTTATGTCTTCAAGTGGGTGTCTGGCAAGGGAGGTGTCCAAATTCGTCCGATTTCGCTAGGTGCCGGGACATCGCCGAATGCTAAGTGTGTACCGCTCGCAACGGCCTCTCTACCTATACGTGTATTGAAAAGTGAGAAATACACTTTGAAGATGTGTCTAGTTTGTTCGACATTGTGGTGCTCATGTCATTGGATGATGGCGACGATGAAGACGAAGGAGAGGGTTCCGAACCGGACGTGGTCGGAGCGGCTCCCTATGTTGAGGGCGATGAAGTCCTCTCTTACGTCGCTCCGATGCTTGCCGATCTGTCACGTCTCGCCGAATCGAAGGGATTTGGTCGCCTTGCCTATTTGCTCGACATTGCGCGGCTCGAAGCCGATTCCCTGAACAACCATTCTGAAACACCGGCTACCTAGTCGTTGCGGGACAGCCGATTGCCAGGATGGCGCATGATGCGCCCGGCCAATTCCAATTCAAGGATTGCACCAGCGGTTTGACCTGCCGGCGCACGTGCTTCCCTGCACAGCGTGTCGAAGTCGATTGGTGCTGCGGATAGAAGCCTAATGATCCGTGTGCCCAGTTCCGGATCTTCAGGTGCTTCCGGCATTGCTATCGCCACCTCATCCAGAGTGAGTTGCTGGCCAGGCTGCCGCTCCCATCGGTCGAGTTGCGGTTCTATCGCCTCAATGACCTGGCTTGCTGCGGTGACCAGTGTGGCTCCTTTGCGGATGAGCGCGTTGGTGCCATCGGCGCGCGGATCGAGAATTGATCCTGGCACGGCGAAGACATCGCGGTTCTGTTCTGCCGCGAGCCTGGCCGTGATCAGTGAGCCTGATCGCTTGGCGGCTTCGACAACGATGATGGCGTGGCAGCAACCTGAAATGATTCGATTGCGGCGCGGAAAATCCTGAGCGCGTGGCCCATGGCTGACGGGCATCTCCGATATGAGCAGCCCCGCTCCGATTATGTTGGCGGCAAGCGGCCGATTTTGCTGGGGATAGATATTGGCAAGTCCGCCGGCCAGAACCGCAATTGTTCCTCGGTCGAGTGATGCTTCATGCGCCGCTGCGTCGATCCCCCTTGCGAGTCCGGAAACCACGGTACATCCCGCTTCGGCAAGTTCGCTGGCAAACATCCGTGCGATCTTCAGTCCCGCCGCGGATGCATTGCGCGATCCGACAATGCCGATGCAGGGATGATGTGCGGCATCGTAATCGCCCATCACGGCGAGAAGAGGCGGGCTCGCGTCTGTCTGTGCGAGGAGAGGTGGATAGCCGGTTTCGCCCGGTGCAACCATTCGGGCGCCGAGTTTGGCCACTGCTTCCAGTTCGCGGTCCGCCTCTTCACGCGTCGCCACGGTGACCCGTCGTGGAAGACCGCCGCGGGCGGACAGTTCGGGCAGTGCATCCAGTGCCGATTGCGCCGAGCCGTATCGATTGAGCAGCAGACGGAACGTTACCGGCCCAACATTTTCGCTGCGCATGAGACGGAGCCAATCGCTGCGTTGGGTGGAGTCGAGGTGCGGTCTTGTCGCCGGAGCGCCACTCATGATTCAGGCGCGCTGGTCGCGTCCGGGGCGCTCTTCTGGCCGATGCGGCTTTCTTCACCGCGCAACAGGCGGGCAATATTCTGTCGATGTGCAAACCACGACAGTGCCGTCATCGCTCCGGTCAACTCCATCAGGCGGAGGTCGAAAAACACGAAATACATAGCCGCCGGGACAGCCAGCGTGGCCAGCAAGGCGGCCAATGACGAATAGCGAAACAGAAAAGCGACGGTCAGCCAGATGGCTGCAAAGATCAGCGCGGCGGGCCAGAACAGACCCAGACAGACGCCGAGAAAGGTGGCAACGCCCTTGCCGCCTTTGAACTTGAGCCAAACCGGAAACAGGTGCCCCAGAAACGCGCCCAGGCCCGCAAGGCCAGCAATGTCCGGGCCGTAGAACCCGGCGAGCAGGACAGCCGCTGTCCCCTTGAGCGCGTCGAGCAGCAGTGTTGCCGCAGCGAGTTTCTTGTTGCCCGTGCGCAGCACATTTGTTGCGCCGATATTGCCCGAGCCGATTGCCCGAATGTCACCCATGCCGGCCATGCGCGTGAGCAACAGGCCGAAGGGGATAGAACCAAGCAGATATCCAAGAGCCAGTGCTGCGAGAAATGGCGGCCCGGCAAGCTGCCAGCTTATTGGGTCGGGCATGGGGTCATCGGGTTGTGCCGTCTTGCTTTATGGAGCCAATAGACTGGCCGGGATCAGGCGCCAGCGTAAGCGTAGACCGGACGTCCGGCAACAAAGGTGCGCAGCACCCGGCCCGTCAACAGTGCGCCGTCAAACGGTGTGTTCTTGGACCGCGACGCTAGCTGCTCGGCTGCTACGACCCAGGGCATGTCTGGATCAAACAGCACCAGGTCTGCTGGTGCTCCGGGTGCCAGGCGGCCACCGGGCAGCCCCAGAAGCTCTGCCGGTCTCAGCGCGAGGGCGCGAAACAAAGCCGGCAGACCGATTCCATTGCCATGGTGAAGCCGGAGTGCGGCCGACAACATGGTTTCGAGCCCAATGGCGCCCGGTGCGGCCTCGGCAAAGGGTTGGCGTTTCTCATCGACGTCCTGCGGATTGTGTGCCGAAACGACAACATCGATGGTGCCGTCAGCGAGGGCTTCGATCAGTGCCAACCGATCGTCTTCGCCGCGGAGTGGCGGACGCATCTTCAGGAAGGTGCGATAGGCGCCGATATCGTGCTCATTGAGCGTGAGATGGTTGATCGAAACGCCGCAAGTCACCGGCAGGCCCGCAGACTTGGCCGCCCGGATGGCATCCAGACTCTGGGCGGATGAGATCTGGCAGACGTGGTAACGCCCGCCCGTCAGCGCCACGAGCCGCAGATCGCGGTCTAGGATCACCGTCTCCGCCGCATCGGGGATGCCGGGCAGGCCCAGCCGCGTTGATGTCTCGCTTTCGTGGACAACCCCGGTGCCGACGAGATCGGGATCCTCAACGTGATGCATGATCAGGACATCGAAATCGGTGGCGTAGGTGAGGGCACGGCGCATGAGCCGGGAATTGGTCACGCTGTGCGTGCCTTGCGAGAACGCCACCGCGCCGGCTTCCTGCAGAAGGCCCACTTCTGCCATTTCGGCGCCGTCCAACCCTTTTGTCAGCGCGGCGATCGGTGCGACCTGAACAATTGCCGTGTCGCGGGCACGTCGCATCAGAAAATCGACCAGTGCTGCATCATCGATGACCGGGTCAGTGGCGGGCATACAGGCCATGGTGGTGACCCCGCCAGCCGCCGCTGCCTGACTGGCGCTGGCAAGTGTTTCGCGGTGTTCGTCGCCCGGCTCGCCGGTCTCGACCTGCATGTCGATTAATCCTGGCCCGAGAGCCGCACCGTCGGCTTCGATGACCTCGGTGTCGTCGGGCAGACCATTTTGCCCCGCAGATGGTCCAATCTCGGCAATCTGACCGTCAATAACCAGCAGATGACCATCGGCAATCTGGTCCTTGCTCGGGTCAACCAGACGTGCATTGAGGAACAGTGCCGGACGTTCAGCTTTGGGCTGCCGGGCTGCGGGTGGCGCAAACCAGGCCATTAGGCTGCTGCTCCGTTGCCGCTGCGCGGCGGCAGGTTGTTTGCGAGGATCTCCAGCACCGCCATGCGGACTGCAACCCCCATCTCGACCTGTTCGCGGATGACGCTTTGACCGGAATCGGCAACGGCGCTGTCGATCTCCACCCCACGGTTCATAGGTCCTGGGTGCATCACAAGCGCGTCCGGCGCAGCCTTTTTCAGTCGCTCAGAGTCCAGCCCGTGATAGTGGAAGTACTCGCGCATGGACGGCACAAATGCGCCAGTCATCCGTTCGCGCTGCAACCGGAGCATCATGACGACATCGGCGTTCGCGATGCCATCTTCAAACCGGCGAAACCGCGTCACACCGAGCTGTTCGACCGCGGGTGGCATCAAGGTTGAGGGGCCGACGACACGAACTGTTGCGCCCAAGGTCAGCAGCGTATGAATGTTGGAGCGTGCAACGCGGGAATGGGCGACATCGCCACAAACGGCGACCGTGAGCCCGGCAATACGTCCTTTTCGACGACGGATGGTCAGGGCATCGAGCAGCGCCTGCGTAGGGTGTTCGTGTGAGCCGTCCCCTGCATTGATAACCGCGCAGTTCTCGAGCTTGCGCGCCAGCAGTTCAACCGCGCCAGCAGCATGGTGCCGGACGACCAGGAGATCGGGACGCATGGCGTTGAGGGTCACGGCGGTGTCGATCAGCGACTCGCCCTTCTTCACCGACGATGACGCGACTGACATATTCATGACATCGGCGCCCAGGCGCTTGCCGGCGATCTCGAACGAACTCTGGGTCCGCGTCGAAGCCTCGAAAAACATGTTCACGAGTGTCCGCCCGCGCAGCACTGTTTCCTTGCACGGTCCGGACGCGTTGCGTTCGGCCCAGTGGTCGGCGCGATCAAGTAGTGCGGTCAGGGCTGGAACGGTAAGGCCGGCAACACCCAGAAGATGGGTGTGTGGGTAGCGGAAGACGTCCGCAGGTGTTTCCGGCTCAGGCGCGCTCATCAAAATGATGGCTTAGGCCGGTTCACGCTTGGGCTCAAGGGCGGATTCAGGCTTTCCCCGGTCAGTCACTATCAATCGGGCACGGTCCAAGCGTATCGCGCAGGCAGAGTTCTGCCTCCAAACGCGTGCTTTCCAGGGGCCGCGACCCTTCCAGCATGTCGACAAGCATTTGTGCGGCGCCGCGGCCCATGGCCCGATGCGGAACATGGACCGTGGTCAAGGCCGGGCTCGCGACCTGGGCGAGTTCGATGTCGTCAAATCCGGTAATCGAAACATCACCGGGGACGGCTAGGCCCATCTCGCTGGCCATGCGCAATGCCCCGACAGCAAGAACGTCGTTGCCGCACATCACGGCAGTCGGCCGCGGATCAGCGCTCATCAGAGCCTTGAAGCCCGTCGCACCGTTGTCGATGCCGTATGCTGTCTCGTGTATTGGCAAAGAAGCCGGATCGATGCCGTGCTCCTCAACTGCGGCGAGGAATCCCTCCAGCCTTTCCCGTGCGCGATCATTGCTGGCGGTGTCGGCCGTGATGATGCCGATCCGGGTGTGTCCGTTGTTCAAGACCTGATCAGTCAGCGCCTTCATTGCGGCATGATTGTCAAAGCCGATGGAAATGCGCGGAATCGAGCGATTGTATACCCAGGCGATGACATAGGGCACGCCACGGCGGTCGAGAAAATCATAGATTCCTTGCGTGCGATCGTGGCCGATCAACAGGAGTGCATCGGCACCACGGGCGATCAGCGTTCTGATCTGCTCCTCCTCGACGTCTGGCCGGTAGGACGAACTGGCGACCAGCAGTGTCAGGCCGTGGAGCCCCAGCTCTTCCTGAAAGGCCTGCAGCCCGCGGGCGAAGATCGCGTTTTCCATCGTGGGAATGATGGCGCCGATTGTGTTGGTCCGCTTGGCCGCCAGTGCACGGGCACCGAAATTTGGCGCATAGCCAAGGTCGTGAACGACCGACATGACGCGGTTCCGGGTTTCTTCCAGTACGCGGTCCGGCGAATTCAGGCAGCGTGAGACTGTGGCTGTCGAGACGCCTGCCTCGCGAGCCACATCCTCAAGTGTCGGCAGGGACGTATCCCAGTCGTCGGCGGTCTGGCGCATGCCGCACAGAATCTCCGGCCTTTGGCTTGAACCGGCTCCAAGGAAGCCGGGCGGGGGCCCAATCTAGGCCGAGTAGGCGGCAAAGTGAAGAATACCCAGATGTTGATGTAAGCGCTTGCATTGTGTGATGTAAGCGCTTACAGTCGCTGAAAATAAGCAGAACATACGGGGGAGGTGCGGCTTTGGCACTGATTATCGCGGCAGCGCTTTTCGCGCTTTTCACCATCAATGTGGGAATGGGGTCGTTTGCTGACTCCAGTTTCCTCGGAGACGTCGGCGAGATGCTGGTGCTGTTTGCCGCGTCCATCGCCTTCGTAGTGGCCATTCTCAACCGCGAGGCCGCTGCTGCTGCAAACCACCAAGAAAACCAATGAAAAACGTCCACAGGGAGGACATCATGGATAAGACGAAGACAGAGATCGTGTCCGCAGAACGACGCAATTTTCTGAAACTGACTGCCGGTGGCGGTTTCACTGCCGCCGTGGTCGCAGGAGCCGCTGGCGTATTGTGGTCGGATGAGGCTGTAGCCCAGACCGCGCAGGAAGAGCGTGAGCGCGAGAGCGCTGCCGAGCACACGATGACGCTTGCAACGGCCTATGTGCTGGGCGCGTCTCGCAGCTATCCGATCCTGCAGCTTGATCTTAAAGAGAACATTCAGAACGCCACCAACGGCAAGGTCTATGTGAAGCTGGCGCCTGGCGGACAACTTGGCGCCGGTGGCGCGCTGGCACAGGCCGTGCAGGGCGGTACAATCCAGTGCGCGCAGCACTCGCTGTCGAACTTCGCACCGTTCGCCTCCGCCGTTGACCTGATCAACATGCCGTATTTCTGCGGCTCCAACCAGCGCTTCACCAATCTGACGCAGTCCGACGCCTGGAAGGCCGAAGTTCATCCCAAGGTCGAGGCTTCTGGCTTCAAAGCACTGATGTATGTGGTGATCGACCCCCGCGTCGTTGCTGTGCGCAAGGGTGGCAACAAGGTGATCACGCCAGGTGATCTGGATGGCGTGAAGTTCCGCGTTCCTGGCTCCAAGATGCTGCAGCAATACTACAAGATGGTTGGCGCCAACCCCACGCCGGTGGCCTGGGGCGAAACACCGTCTGCAATCAAGCAGGGCGTTGCCGATGCGCTGGATCCAGCTGTGGGTGCACTGTTCGTCTTCGGCTTCAAGGACATTCTCAGCCACGTGACCTTCACCCAGGCCGTTCCCGACAGCCAAGTGTATTCGATCAACCTCGAGTGGTTTAACGCGCTGTCTTCTGACGTGCAGGAAGGCATTGAGTTTGCTGGTGAAATCACGACGCAGCAGAACCTTGCAAAGGTGCCGGCTGCACGTGGTTATGCCATGGCAGAACTGGCCAAGGCCGGCGTTGAGTTCCATTCGCTGTCAACCGACCAACTGGCTGAATGGCAGGATGCCGGCGGTTTCCAGCGTTCGGAGTGGGACGAGTTCAAAGTTGAACTTGCAGGCTCCATGGACACCTTTGCCAAGCTCGAGGAAGCGGCCGGCACCATGGGCCGGTATTACGTCCACGACGCCTGATCGACCATCACGGGGCCGGCGCTGAAAACGCGCCGGTCTTCTTCATTCAAGCCTGAACCTGCTCCGCAGAACCGGAGGCCGGCGCATTACGTTCGGCCGGAAGGGGGACGTATGTCCGATGTCCTGAAGTCAATCGACCGCAATGCCGAACGATGGGCGCTGCTCGTCTTCTACACCATGCTGGTGGCCACGATGTTCATCGAGGTGGTCCGGCGAGAGTTGTTGGCCTACTCCTCGATCTGGGGGGAGGAAATCGTCCGCTACTCCTTCATCTATCTCGCCTGGATCGGTGCGGCAGCTGCGGTGAAAGAGCGTGGGCACATCCGCATCGATGTGATCATGCAGTATATCGGGCAGCGGGCGAAAACGCTGCTCTACATCTTCGGCGATCTGGTCATGTTCGCGGTCGCGATCGTTGCCTTCATCTATTCGCTTGAGACCGTACACGTCTCAGCCAAATTCGGTTCTGTCACCCCCGGACTTCGGATCAGTCAGGTCTGGTTCCTGATGGCGGTGCCGATCGGATTTGGACTGGTCATTTTCCGTCTCACCCAGTCGCTCCTTCGCGATATCTCCGACCTTCGTGCGGGCCGTCCCGTCTACGAAGGCGACAAGCTGTTCGACTGAGGGGGCGATCATGCTTTGGCAACAACTTCAACAACAGACCGTCGAGCTAGGCTGGGACTTCTACGCTCCGGTTCTTCTCTTTATCTTACTAGTCGCGCTCGCGGTCCCCGTATGGGCGGCGATCGGCGCGGCGGCAACGCTGATGCTGGTTTGGTCCGGTGCACTGCCGCTGACCCTGGTTGGAGAAAAGCTGTTCAGCGGCATCGACGCCTTCGCGTTGACCGCCGTTCCGCTATTTATTCTGACCGGTGACGCGCTTGTACGAACCGGGCTCAGTCGAAAGTTCCTCGACGTTGCGGATGCACTGACGCAGTTCGCCAAAGGCGGTTTTGGCTCGGCCACAGTGCTGGTGTGCGGCATGTTCTCGGCGATCTCCGGATCGGATGCGGCCGGCGCCGCGGCAGTTGGACGGATGACCATCGATCGTCTTGTCGAGAGTGGATATCCGCGCCCCTATGCCTGTGCGCTGGTGGCCGCCGGGGCATGTACGGGCATCCTGATTCCGCCTTCGATCGCCTACATAATTATCGGTTTGGTGCTTGGTATCTCAGCCTCGACGCTGTTTCTGGCTGCCGTGGTGCCCGGCTTGGCGATCCTTGTGTCGATCCTTGTGACAAACATCATCATGAACCGCCTCTATGGCTGGGAGGGTGGCGGCAATATCAGCATGAGCGTTTACTTCTCGCGCCTTGGCGAGGCGATCCGGTCGGGTTGGTATGCGTTTATCGTGCCGGTGATTATCTTCTACGGGATCTTCTCCGGCCGGCTCACACCGACTGAGGCTGGCGCAACGGCAGTCGTCGTGACGATCTTCATGGGCTTCCTTCTGGGCACGCTGAGATTGTCGGACTTCCCGGCCATGTTGGTGAGTTCGGCCAAGGTGAACGGGGTGATTATTCCGATCATCGCGTTCTCCATCCCGCTTGCCGAAGCTCTCGCCATTATCGGTGTGCCGCAAGGCTTTGTGGCCGTGGCGACCGGCATCAGTGACGAGCCATGGGTGCTCATCATGATGATGGTGTTCGTCTTGATCGCGGCCGGCTGTGTGATGGAGACCACGCCCAACATCGTGATCCTGGCGCCGATCCTGAAGCCGCTCGCCGACAATATCGGGATGAACGAGATTCAGTTCTGTGTGATGATGATCACCGCGCTGGGGGTCGGGTTCATCACGCCGCCATTGGGACTCAACTTGTTCGTGGTGGCAGGGCTCACAGGGGAGTCGATCCTCAAGATCGCCTATCGTGCTATTCCGTTTGTCTTCTTCATGCTCTGCGTGACGTTGTTGATCGCCTACGTGCCGGCGATTTCGACCTCGTTGCTGCCAGAGATCTACCAGTAGGTCTGAGATGAAAAGAGAATATCTCAAGAAAGCGACGCTGACCTCCCAGAGCAATGCCGGTGAAGTCACCGGCATCGTTCAGGGCATTCTCGACGACATCGAACAGGGTGGCGACGAGGCAGCACTCAAATACGCCGCCAAATTCGACAAGTATGATGGCAACGTCATTCTCACCGCCGAAGAAATTGAAGCCGCTGCGGCGCAGGTGCCTGAGAAGGTCAAGCAGGACATTCACTTTGCCCATGACAATGTGAAGCGGTTTGCCGAGGCCCAGAAGGAGACCATCAAAGACATCGAGATCGAGGTTATCCCCGGTCTCATCGCAGGTCAGAAGAGCATCCCGGTTGACGCTGCAGGTTGTTACATCCCGGGCGGCCGCTACAGCCATATCGCCAGCGCGATCATGACCGTGACCACGGCCAAGGTGGCGGGCTGCAACAGCATTGTCGCATGCTCGCCGCCGCGCCCAGGCATCGGTATCGCACCTGCCATCATCTATGCCGCCCATATCTGCGGGGCGGATACGATTATCGCCATGGGTGGTGTTCAGGGCGTCGCGTCGATGGCTTTCGGTCTGTTCGGCCTGCCCAAGGCCAATATCCTGGTGGGGCCAGGCAACCAGTTCGTTGCCGAAGCCAAGCGGATCCTGTTTGGCCGTGTCGGCATCGACATGTTCGCTGGTCCGACCGACAGCCTCATTCTGGCTGACGAGTCCGCCGATCCGATGATCGTGGCCGCTGATCTCGTCGGTCAGGCCGAGCATGGCTACAACTCGCCGGTGTGGCTTGTGACTGATGACAGGCCGCTGGCCGAGGAGGTCATGCGCCTGGTGCCGGTGCTTATCGATGACCTGCCCGAGACTAACCGGGACAATGCCACTGCGGCCTGGCGCGACTATGGCGAGGTGATCCTTTGTCCCGATCGCGAAGACATGGCAGCCACATCGGATGCCTATGCGCCCGAACATCTGACCGTGCAGGCGAAAGATCTCGATTGGTGGCTGGATAGGCTGGCTTGCTACGGCTCCTTGTTCCTTGGTGAGGAGACCACGGTTGCCTTCGGTGACAAGGCGTCTGGCACCAATCATGTGCTGCCGACATCGGGTGCTGCGACCTATACCGGCGGGCTGTCCGTCCACAAATACATGAAGATCGTGACATGGCAGCGTGCGACCCGCGATGGTGCAAAGCCGATTGCCGAGGCGACCGCCCGGATCTCTCGTCTTGAGGGAATGGAAGGTCACGCTCGCACCGCCGATATCCGGTTGAAGAAGTATTTTCCGGATGAGGAGTTCGACCTGACCGCCAATGAGTGATGTGCCTCAAGATGCGGCGACTGTGTTCTCGGTTGCCGGGCGCGTGGCGTGCGTCACCGGTGCGAGCGCTGGTTTGGGCCGGCGCGCGGCAACGGTCTTGGCGCGTGCCGGAGCGCATGTCGTTGGCGTTGCCCGCAGGCAGGAGGCGCTCGTCGACTGGCAGTCGGAAGCAGGTGGCAGCACGGCGACCGTTGTGGCCGATGTTGGCGACAAGTCCGCGCTTGACGATATAGCCCAGCAGGTAATCGAGCATTTCGGTCCGCCGGGGATTGTCATTCATGCAGCCGGCATCAACACCCGCGAGTTGGCGGACGAGGTCACGCCCGAAGGCTGGGATGCAACGATTGATCTCAATCTTGCGGCGCCATTTTTTCTGAGTCAGGCCTTTGTGCCGGCCATGAAACAGACCGGCTGGGGGCGCATTGTGACATTTGCGTCCTTGCAGACCACGCGCGCCTTTCCCGGCGGGCTGGCCTATGGCGCTTCGAAGGGCGGCATCGCCCAACTTACGCGGGCCATGGCGGAAGCCTGGTCGGCATACGGCATCAACAGCAACGCCGTTGGGCCGGGGTTTTTTCCGACCGAGCTGACCGGCCCGGTCTTCGACGATCCTGAGCGGTCGGCACGTAATGCGGCGCAGACATGCATCGGACGCAACGGTGAACTGGCTGACATCGACGGACCAATTCTGTTCCTGTGTTCACAGGCATCAGCCTATGTGACGGGTCAGGTGCTGATGGTCGATGGAGGGTTCACGGCCAAATGAAGGCGCTTGTCTACACAGGACCTGAGGAGCTGGCCTTCCAGCCCGTCCCTGATCCGGTGACGGAGGAGGGTGATCTCCTGATCCGGGTCGACAGTGTCGGCATCTGCGGCTCGGATATGCATGCCTATCTTGGGCATGACGAGCGCCGGCCGGCACCGCTGATTCTTGGCCACGAGGGTGCCGGGACAGTGGTGGGTGGCCCGCAGGATGGTCAACGGGTGACGATCAATCCTCTGGTGACGGATCCGGAAAGTGCTGCGAGCCGATCGGGTCGTGAAAACCTGTGTCCCTCACGGCAGATCATCTCGATGCCGCCGCGTGAGGGGGCTTTCGCGCAGTTTGTGTCGATGCCCGAGCGCAATCTCGTGACCGTGCCCGAACACATAACCCTTGAGCAGGCGGCACTGGCCGAACCGATTGCGGTGAGCTGGCATGCCGTCAAGCTCGGCCTCAAGGCCATGCATCCGGCCAATGAACATCGCGCCCATGTGATTGGTGGTGGTGCCATCGGTGTGGCCGCCGCGCTGTCCTTGCGGGCCATGGGTGTCGAGCAGGTTACACTCGCCGAGCCCAACGCTGCGCGCGCAACATATCTTGCAGACACTTGCGGCATCCACATCGAGAATGAACCAAGCGGTGATATCCCGCTTGTCATCGATGCCGTCGGCTTTGGCGGGACCCGTGCCGCCGCGTCTGCCATGGTAAGCCCCGGTGGCGTCATCGTGCATATTGGTCTTGGGTGCGCTGAAGGCGGGCTCGACATTCGCCGTGTGACGTTGCAGGAAATCACCTTCATCGGCGCCTATACCTATACCGCGCAGGATTTTCGCGACACCTGTGCGGCGATGTTCGATGGGCGCCTTGGTGCGCTCGACTGGGTAGAAAGCCGGCCGCTGGACGAAGGTGCACGGGCTTTCGAAGATATCCGCCAAGGCCGCGTTGCGGCTCCCAAAATTGTTCTGAAACCACACGCCACAAATCACACCTCAAGGGAGGAATGAATGTCTGAAATACCCCATCTTCTCGTGCATGAGCACGATGACAATGTCGGGGTCGTCGTCGTTGAAGGGCTGAAGGCCGGGACCGACATGCTGTGCTGTATCACGCATGACAACTCGACCTTCCGGCTGACCGCCAATGCGGATGTGCCGATCGGTCACAAGATTGCGCTCAAGGATTTCAAGGAAGGTGATACCGCCATCAAGTATGGCGAAGACATCGGCAAGATCATCGCCGACATCGCCAAAGGCGACCACCTCCACACCCACAATTGCAAGACCAAGCGCTGGTAAGGAGCTGGACCGATGGCATCGAAATACTCAAACAGAACCGTCCAGGCATACCGGCGCGAGAATGGCCGGGTCGGCGTACGCAACCATGTGGTCATCCTGCCGCTGGACGACATTTCCAATGCAGCCTGCGAGGCAGTGGCCAACAACATCAAGGGCACGATGGCGATCCCGCATGCCTATGGACGGCTTCAGTTCGGCGAGGATCTGGAACTGCATTTCCGTACCCTCATCGGCACCGGGGCCAATCCCAATGTGGCTGCATGCGTGGTGATTGGCATCGAGCCCAGTTGGACCAAACGTGTGGTGGACGGCATCGCCGAGACCGGGAAACCCGTCATCGGTTTCTCGATCGAGCAGAATGGCGACCTCAAAACCATCATGGATGCGAGCCGGAAGGCCAAGGAGTACGTCCACTTCGCCAGCGAGTTGCAGCGTGAGGAATGCTCAATCTCGGAGATCTGGGTGTCGACCAAATGCGGTGAGAGCGACACAACCACGGGTCTCGGCTCGTGCCCCACGGTCGGCAACATGTATGACAAGCTTCTGCCTGAAGGGATTACCGGTTTCTTCGGTGAAACGTCTGAAATCACCGGTGCAGAGCACATCTGCCAGAAGCGCGCGATCAATGAAGAGGTCGGCGAGCGCTGGCACAAGATGTGGAAGGCCTATCAGGACGACGTCATCTTTGCCCATCAGACCGACGACCTCTCCGACAGCCAGCCGACCAAGGGCAACATCGAGGGCGGCCTGACAACGATCGAAGAAAAGGCGCTGGGCAACCTCGAGAAGATCGGCAGAACATCGAAATACATCGATATCCTGGAGCCTGCCGAGCAGCCGAAATCCGGCAACGGTCTCTACTTCATGGATTCGTCATCGGCTGCAGCGGAATGCGTTACGCTGATGGCGGCTGGCGGTGCCGTCATTCACACCTTCCCGACGGGGCAGGGCAATGTCGTCGGCAATCCGATCGTGCCTGTCGTCAAGATCACTGCCAACCCGCGCACGGTCAGGACCATGAGCGAGCATGTCGACGTCGACGTGTCGGGCATCCTCCGCCGCGAGATGACCATCGATGAGGCCGGTGATGAGTTGATCGACATGATCTGCCGAACCGCCAATGGCCGCAACACGGCGGCCGAAGCGCTGGGTCACCGCGAGTTTTCAATGACCAAGCTGTATCGCAGCGCCTAATCCAGGCCATCGGTGCGGTCGCAACCGGCCGCCCCGTTCTTGTTCGGAGCACTCATGGACGACACAACGCGCCTCAGCCTGGGCGAGGCCAGGGAGCTTATAGGTCGCGCGCTAAGGGCAAGCGGGGTTTCTGCAGCTGCGGCGGAGAGTGTCGCCGCAGCCCTGGTTGCTGCCGAAGCCGAAGGGCAGGTCGGCCATGGCTTCTCCCGGCTTGAAGACTATGCGGCCCAGGTCCGCTCCGGCAAAGTCAATCCGGACGCTGATGTGACGGTCGAGGCCGTTTTGCCAGCGGCGCTACTGGTCGATGCTGACCACGGTTTTGCCTATCCCGCCATGGACCGCGCGATTGCCGAGGGTGCCAAGGTCGCCGAACGGCTTGGCACAGCGAGCATGGCGATCACGCGCTCGCACCATTGCGGTGCGCTGTCTGTTCAGGTGGAAAAACTCGCGCGCCATGGGCTTGTCGGCATGATGTTTGCCAATGCGCCTGCGGCGATTGCCCCCTGGGGCGCCAAGACGCCGGTCTTCGGCACCAACCCGATTGCCTTTGCAGCGCCCCGGAGCAGCGGCACGCCGTTGGTCATTGATCTGTCTCTGTCGCGGGTTGCCCGCGGCAAGGTGATGCATGCCAAGAAGTCCGGCACAACAATCCCCGACAATTGGGCGCTTGATGTGGAGGGAAACCCCACCACCGATCCCGAGGCGGCGCTGAAGGGCTCGATGCTGCCGATCGGCGAGGCAAAAGGGACGGCGCTGGCGTTGATGGTCGAGATTCTCTCTGCCGTCATGACAGGCGCAGTGCTGAGACGGGGGCATCGTCCTTTTTTGACGCCGACGGCCCGCCGCCCGGCGTGGGACAATTCATGATCGCCATGAAGCCGCAAAGCGCCGATGCGTTCACCTCCAGGATCGAGACGCTGCTGTCGAACATCACGGCGCTGGACGGTGCCCGGCTACCCGGTGCACGCAGGATTGAGGCGATTGCCAAAGCCGAGCGCGAAGGCATCGCCGTACCGAACCGCTACATCGAAGCCGCGCAACGTTTGGCAGCCGGCTAGAGCTCTCAGGAAGAGAGCCAAGCTTAGGCCGGTTTGTCCTTGCCGGCGATACGACGTTCAGATTCAAGACCCCACGAAAGGTGGATCACATGTACCAGCATATTCTTGTTCCGGTAGCGCTCGACCATGAGGGCATGACCGCAAAGAAGCTCGATCTCGCCCGCAACATGCTTTCGAAGGGCGGGCGGATCACACTGCTGACGGTGCTCGAAGATGTCCCCGCATTCGTGACGGAATTTGTCGACCTCAAACCCGAAAATCACCTCAAGGACAACATTCGCAGCAAGCTGCGGTCGGTCGCCTGTGATGCGGACGACATTGCGTGCGAGGTGGTAACGGGCAAAGCTGGCGTGGCGATCTCGCAATTCGCTCAACAGCACCAGGCGGATCTTATCATTGTGGGATCGCACAAGCCGGGTGTGCAGGACTACTTCCTCGGCTCGACAGCTGCCCGTGTCGTTCGGCGTGCACCGTGCTCGGTGCATGTGTTACGCGAAGGCTGACACGCACTCTACGGCGACCTCTCCGAAAGTCCGGGCTGATTCAATGCCGTGTCTGTGGCCCTATTGCCGTGAGAGTTCGCTTTTTAGAGGGTGGGCTGCAGGAGGCACTTCAATGCACAAACACATTCTGGTTTCCATCGCGCTCGATCATGAAGAACTGGTCGAGAAGAAGTTCAAACTGGCGCGCCAGCTCTTGGCTGATGACGGGCGCATCACGGTACTCAATGTTCTCGAAGAAGTGCCCATGACGGTGATCGATTTTGTCGACCTGAAACCGGAAGCGGAAATCCGGGAGCATGTCCTGAAGAAGCTGAAGGCACTTGTCGGTGAGGCCAGCGACGTGACCTGCGATCTGGCGAACGGCAAGCCCGGTGTTGCCATTGCGGAATATGCGAGAAAGCACGATGTCGATCTGATCGTGGTTGGCTCGCACAAGCCCGGTGCGCAAGATTTGTTTTTGGGGTCCACGGCGGCGCGTGTCGTTCGGCGGGCGCCAGTTTCCGTCCATGTGGTGCGCTAGGCTGAGCGCATCTATGGCGTCAGTACCTCAGTGATCAGGATCACCAGGGCCGGCAGCGTCGCCATGGCAAAGAGGGTTTCGCTTGATGCGATCCGCGCCATGAGTGGTGCATCGCCGCCAAGCTGTCGGGCCATGATGTAGGACACCGTAGCGCATGGCACCGCACCACAGATAATGGCGACGGCCTGTGCTGGACCTGAAACCCCAAACAGCAGTGTGTAGCCGAGCATCAGAAGCGGCATCCCGATCAGGCGCGCGGAATTGGTGAACAGCACCGGCCGATCTACCGACAGCGCTTCTGGAAAGCGTAAGCCCGCGCCCACCGCAAGCACGCCCAAGCCGAGGCTAGCCCGGCCGAGAATGTCCAGAGTAGTCAGCACCGGTTCGTAGATGCTCAGTCCCGAGGCTTGGATCAGCACGCCGATCAGGCAGGCCCAGATGAACGGGTTGGTGAAAAGGCTGTACACGATACGCCGCATCGGGCGTGGGTCGGAGGCTGGGTTTTCGCCGTAAACCAGAAGCACAACGACGGTAATCGAGTGCAGGGCAGGGATCATTGCCGCAATGCCGATCGCGGTGAGACTGATACCAAGCGGGCCGTAGAGCGTTCCCGCCAGTGCGAGGGCCACATAGGCATTCCACCGCGCTGCACCCTGAAATACCGAGGTGAAACCCGGCGCGTCGATATCGAGCATCGCCTGAATGGGTTTGCGCAACAGCAGGAGCAGCGCTGACATGGTGCAGATCGCGGCGAACAGGGCCGCCGACATGCGTCCGACCGGCACGCCGATGAAGTCGGCCGTTGAGAGCGTGACCACGATCAGGCACGGAAAGCAGACGTAATAGACGATCCGCTCGATCCCCGACCACTGCTCGCCTGTGATGATGTCGCGGTGATTGAGCCAGGCGCCCAGCGCGATCAGTGTGATGATCGGAAAAAGACTCTCGACTGCGGCGATCATGAGCCGCGCTTCTCGTGCGTTTGCAACCCGTCGAGAGCGCCCTGCAGGATGAATGCGGCGGCCATCTTGTCGATCACTTCACGGCGCCTGGTCCGGCTTGTATCGGCCTCGAGCAATGTGCGCTCGGCGGCAACGGTTGAAAGCCGTTCGTCCCACAACAGAACCGGATGATCGATCCGTTCACTGAGATTGCGCGCAAAGGCCCGCGCCGATTGAGCCCGCGGCCCCTCCGATCCATCCATGTTTAGCGGCAGACCCAACACGAAGCCGCGAGCGTTGCGCTCAGCGACAATTTCAATCAACCGCTCCGCGTCCTTGCTGAACTTGCTGCGTTTGAGCGTCTCGACTGGCATCGCCATGCGGCGGGCGGGGTCGGACGCGGCGACGCCGATCGTCTTGGTTCCCAGATCGAGGCCGATCAGGGGCGCTTCGCGGTGCAGCTTCGCGGCGAAGTCCGGGAGGGCGTCACATACGGTCATGGCCGGCCAATCATGATCATCTGTGCTGTGTCCCGTTGAGGCGACGAGGGCCGGTGCCTATGGTGTTGGTTCAGGGCCGATGGCGGAACGCAGCCGACGGCATCACTGTTTGCGACGCACGCTCATAGGGGAGGAGTTGAGATGAAAGCAACCTGGCTTGGACATTCCGCCATGCGGATCGAAACCGGCGGGGCGGTGATCATGATCGACCCGTTCCTGTCCGGCAGCGGCGTTTTCAAGGGTGATGTGTCCGAAGTGACTGCCGGAACGACCCATGTTCTGCTGACCCACGGACATGATGATCACATCGGCGACACGGTCGAGATCTGTAAGGCAACCGGCGCTACTCTGGTCTCCAATTTCGAGATCTGTATGTATCTCAACGGCAAGGGCGTCGAGAACATCAGCCCGGTCTATTTTGGCGGGCAGGTCGATTGCGGCGATTTTGACGTTGCGTTCGTGCCCGCGACCCATGGCTCCGCGACGCTGGCGGAAGGCAACCCGATCTACCTTGGCAATCCTGGCGGAATGGTGATCCACCCCCATGCCGAGAGCGATCCGACGGTCCTGCATATGGGCGACACCGGGCCATTCAGCGACATGAAGCTCATTCATGAACTCCACGCTCCCAAGGTTGGCATTGTGCCGGTGGGTGACCGTTTCACTATGGGCGGCGCCATTGCAGCCAAGTGTTGCAAGGACTTCTTCGACTTCGAATTAGCGATCCCGGTGCACTACGGCACCTTCCCGATCATTGATCCCGATCCGTCGAAATTCGTCGACGCGATGAAGGACGCCAATGCCAAGGTGTTGGTGCCTGAGCTTGGTGTGCCGTTCAACCTGTAGGGCAACCCGCTAGACCGCTGCATCTTGGGCATTGGCGAGCGTGCCGATCACGTTCGAAATGATACGGGCGGCGGTGATCGCGCCGATGCCGCCCAGATCGCTTTCGGGGATGAACTCGATCAGATCGAAACCGACGAGTTTCGCTTTTGCAGAGACTCCGTGGATGAGCTCGATGATGTGGGTGTAGGTCAGCCCGCCGGGCGTGATCGCCGCGATGGCCGGGATCGCGCTTGGATCGAGGCCATCGCAGTCGAGTGTCATCACGACCTGACTGCCGTCTGGAATTTCGTCGAGAACCGCGCCGATGCCGTTGTGGTGAATTGTTCGTGCGGTGACGATCTTCGCCCCCCAATTGCGGGCAAACTCCACTTCGCCGATGCGGGCCGAGCCTTTGCCGCGAATGCCGGCCTGGACGATACGCTCGACATGGCTCATCTCCGAGGCGCGCCGCATCGTCGATGAGAAGCCCATCGGCTCGCCCCGGCGTTCTTCGCGCCAATCGATATGGGAGTCGATCTGCAGGATGGTGATTGGTCCGATGCCATCGAACGCGGCCAGGAACGGGATCGGCACCGAATCATCACCACCGACCATGATCGGCACAGCGCCGGCGGCTATGATCTGCTTGGTGAAATCTGTGATCTTCTGACGGTTGCCGGGGCCATCCTGCGACATCGTGTCGAGATCGCCAGCGTCCAACAGTTTGAATGCGCCATCGGGTCCGAGCAGTTCTCCGTTGAAGTCGAAGTCCCAATGGTCGGTCCAGCGACCCTCCTCGGCGATTGCCGCCCGCAGGCAGTTGCCGGTTTCCGCGAACACCTCGTTGTCGATGTTGAGATAGGGCGTTCCGTGCCGCGCCGCGAAGAACACCGCATCGGCGTCTTCCAGTGCGAGCCCCTGGGTGGCTCCTGAGAAGGGGTGAACTGGCGGCGTGAGGGCAGGGCCATTCGTCATGGACGTCTCTTTCACAGTCGTTTGGCGAGAAAAGCGGGGCAGGTTGGGAAGGTCTCGATGTCGCCCATAGCAATTGCACATCCGGGCAGGGTGGTGGTAGTCACCTGACGACAAAGCAGCCGTCGAAACCAATGCGTCGTGCGCATGGGAGACGGCGATGCCCAAAGAGCTGTTTTTCGGAGAATGCCATGTCGGTCGATGAGGCCACGGTCCGGCGGATCGCGCGTCTCGCGCGCATCGCTGTGGAGGATGAAGACCTTCCGCGCCTTGCCGGTGAGTTGAACACAATTCTGGGATTTGTCGAGCAGCTTCAGGAGGTGGATGTCTCCGATGCAGAGCCGATGACCTCGGTGATGCCAATGACCCTGAAAATGCGGGCCGATGATGTGACCGATGGCGGCTATGCCGATACCGTCACGGACAATGCTCCGCAGGTCGACGATCACTTTTTTCTGGTCCCGAAGGTGGTGGAATGAGCGGCGACCTGACCTCCAAGACCCTTGCGGATGCACGTGACGGGCTTGCGTCGAAGGAATTTTCGGCTGTTGAGCTGACCGAAGCCTATCTTGCTGCCATGGATGCAGGGCGGGATCTCAACATCTATGTCACTGAGACGCCCGAGAACGCGCGGCATTGGGCCAACGTGTCGGATGACAAAATCGCCAAGGGCGAAGCTGGTCCGCTTGAGGGCATTCCGGTTGGCATCAAGGATCTGTTTTGCACCGAAGGCGTGCACAGCCAGGCCTGCAGCCACGTCCTGGATGGCTTCAAGCCGGGTTACGAGTCCACCGTCTCTGGCAATCTGTGGCGCGACGGCGCGGTCATGCTCGGCAAGCTCAACATGGATGAGTTCGCCATGGGCTCATCCAACGAGACGTCCTATTACGGGCCGGTGGTCAATCCGTTCCTGCCGCCGAACTGGACCGTCGAGCAAGGCAAAGCTGCGCTGAAGGGTGACAAGCAGGGCTTGCTTGTGCCGGGCGGCTCATCGGGTGGCTCGGCCAGCGCGGTGGCGTCTGGACTGTGCCTCGCGGCAACGGGTACCGATACTGGCGGGTCGATCCGCCAGCCCGCAGCGCTGACCGGCACTGTCGGCATTAAACCGACCTATGGCCGCTGCTCACGCTGGGGCATCGTTGCCTTTGCCTCATCGCTCGATCAGGCAGGACCGTTCGGCCGGACCGTGCGGGATGCATCGATCCTTTTGCGATCCATGGCAGGCCACGATCCCAAGGATTCGACATCGGTTGATATTGAGGTGCCGGACTACGAGGCTGCGATCGGCCAGTCGGTCAAGGGCAAGGTTATCGGCATTCCCAAGGAATACCGGGTCGACGGCATGCCATCCGAGCTCGAGACGCTCTGGCAGCAGGGAGTGGCGTGGCTGAAGGAAGCCGGGTGCGAGATTCGTGAGATTTCGCTGCCCCATACCAAATATGCGCTTCCGGCTTATTACATCGTTGCGCCAGCGGAAGCCTCATCCAACCTCGCACGCTATGACGGCGTACGCTACGGCCTGCGCGTGCCCGGCGACGATATCGTCGATATGTATGAGAAGACCCGTGCGTCCGGTTTTGGCGATGAGGTCCAGCGGCGCGTGCTGATCGGTACTTATGTGCTGTCGGCGGGCTATTACGACGCCTATTACATACGTGCGCAGCGGGTCCGCACCCAGATCAAGCGAGACTTCGAGGACGTCTATGCGGACGGGGTCGATGCGATCCTGACACCGGCTACACCATCGGCGGCGTTCCCGATTGGCGATGAATCCATGAAGGCTGATCCGGTGAAGATGTACCTCAATGACGTCTTCACGGTGACCGTCAACATGGCTGGCTTGCCCGGTATTGCTGTGCCCGCCGGTCGAGATGCATCCGGTCTGCCGCTTGGGTTGCAGCTCATCGGCAAGCCATTCGAGGAAAGCGATCTGTTTTCGCTTGGGCAGGTGATCGAAGACGCGGCGGGACGGTTCACGCCGGATCGCTGGTGGGTCTGAGCAGTGGCCCGGTCCAACCGTTATTCCGGCATCAGGACCACCGCCATCCATGCGGGCGAAGGGCCTGATCCGGGCACCAATGCCTCAGCGCCGCCGATCACCATGTCATCGACCTATGTGCTCGATGAAGTGGCTGGATTTTCCGCCAAGGACCTCGAAGAAGAGGCGCCCTGGCTCTATACGCGCTGGGCCAACCCCACCGTCAGCCAGCTACAGGACAAGATCTCGGCACTGGAAGGCGCGGAGGCCTCGTTATGCTTTGGCTCCGGAATGGCGGCCTCGGCAGCCATTTTTCTGTCGCTGCTGTCCGAGGGCGATCATCTGATCGTTTCGGATGTCTGTTATGCGGGGGTCGCCGAACTCGCGCGCGATACGCTGCCGCGCTTCGGCATTGCGGTGACACCGGTCGACACCTCCGATCTCGAGATGGTTGCGAATGCCATTCGGCCCGAGACCAAGCAAATCCATATCGAGACACCGGCCAATCCTATCATGCGGCTAACGGACATTCATGCCGTCGCCGAACTGGCGAAAAAGGCCGAAGCCACGCTTTCGGTTGACTCGACCTTTGCCACCACGATGGCGACGCGACCGCTGGAGCACGACGCCGACATAGTCATGCACTCGCTGACCAAATATATGGGTGGGCATGGCGATGCCCTGGGTGGCTCACTGTCGGGGTCCAAGGTACTGATGGACCGCATCAACACCGAGGCCGTCATCCATCATGGCGGTACCTTGTCGCCGTTCAATGCCTGGCTGATTTCGCGCGGCATGGCGACCCTGCCGCTGCGGATGAAACAGCATGCGGAGACCGCACTCGAGATTGCCCGCTTTCTCGATGGGCATTCCAAGGTGCAGAGGGTGCTCTATCCAGGGCTGGATAGCCATCCGCAAGCAGACTTGGCGGCACGCCAGATGGCCAACTTCTCCGGTATGCTGTCCTTCACGGTGGCCGATGGGCCGAAGCTGGCTGAGATCATGGTCGAGCATCTCGGCGTCATCCACTACGCGGTGTCGCTTGGCCATCAGCGCAGCCTGATCTGCTATATCGGCACTGAGGCGATCAACGAGAGCTCATTCCGGCTCGACGGCAAACAGCTGGAGGCCTATCGCAGCTTCGCGGGGGATGGCGTGTTCCGGCTTTCTGTCGGGCTTGAAGATGCCGCCGACCTGATAGCCGACCTCGAAGCCGTGCTGGACAGGCTTTAGGGCCGGCCACAACAAAAACTGTAGTTATTGACGAAAACAACGGACAAGTCGCGATGACCATCATCGATACCCGCACCACCGACCCCAAGAACCTGATCCAGGGCGCCACCGGCGACTGGGAGCTGATCATCGGACTGGAGGTGCATGCGCAGGTCTCGTCCAGGGCCAAGCTGTTTTCTGGCGCTTCGACTGAGTTCGGTGGCGAACCCAACAGCCATGTCAGCCTAGTCGATGCGGCGATGCCGGGCATGCTGCCGGTGATCAACCGCTATTGCGTCGAACAGGCGGTGCGGACCGGCCTTGGGATCAAGGCCGAGATCAACCACTATTCAGTGTTTGACCGGAAGAACTACTTCTACCCCGATCTGCCGCAGGGCTATCAGATC
>JBCDCP010000014.1:0-31350 GCA_039181495.1 Pseudomonadota bacterium
GCACGGCACGCAGCAGCGTATCTCCCTGAATGGGGCCATATTGCATGAGCCGCGCCGCCTCGGGCTTGAGCTGATTGAGGGTTTGCCAAAACCCATCAATGGGAAAAAGGTTGCTGTCGGGGTGGGAGGATTTTGGGTTATGACGCCGCTCGTCCTCGACGGTGGCGCTGCGGTTATCGTCAACCGCGGATTTGTTCCCCAAGGCCGCGCGACACCGGAACTCCGGGGCGAAGCCTCGATGCCGCCGGGGCCTCTCACAATAACCGGATTGCTGCGTGCACCAGAAGTCCGCGTCCCGTTCGCGCCCGGAAACGACCCCGACAACGACGCGTGGTATTTGCGCGATCCAACGGATATCGCTCTTGCCCGCGGGCTTGAGAGGTCAGCTCCGTTTACTGTCGATGCGTTCGCCGCACACACACCGCCGGGCGGTTTACCACAAGCGGGCGAAACGCGTATCGCGATCCGCAACAACCATTTGCAATACGCCCTGACGTGGTATGCACTGGCTGCTGTCCTGCTTCTGATGAGCGGATTGTGGCTGCGTCAGGAAATTGCGCGCAACCGCCGCTCGCTAGACGCCGCGATCGACGACGACGCCTGAGAGGCATCACATGTACTATGTCAGCACCCGCGGTGAGGCGCCGCGGCTCGACTTTGCCGACGTCTTGCTGACGGGTCTGGCGCCCGATGGCGGCCTCTATGTGCCCGAAACCTATCCTTTGCTTGCGCCCGAAGAGATCAGCGATCTTGCGACGCGGCCGTATTCCCATGCCGCCGAGCGCGTGATTGGTCCCTTCGTTGGCAATGCCATCGCTGCTGCCGATTTGCGGGCGATGATCGATGGCGCCTACGCGACTTTCGCGCACAAGGCGATCTCTCCACTGGTTCAGATCGGCCCCAACAAATGGGTGCTCGAGCTCTTCCACGGCACGACGCTCGCCTTCAAGGACGTCGCAATGCAGTTCCTCGCACGGGCGATGGACCATGTGCTGGCCGAGCGAGGCAGGCGCGCCACCATCGTCGGTGCAACATCGGGCGATACCGGTGGTGCGGCGATCGACGCGTTCCGTCATTGCGAGCGTGTTGACGTGTTCATTCTGTTTCCTGACGGACGCGTGTCAGATGTACAGCGACGCCAGATGACGACCGTTGGTGGTGCCAACGTGCACGCGCTTGCGATTGATGGAACCTTCGATGATTGCCAAGCCATCGTGAAGTCGATGTTCGTCAATCCCGGCTTCCGTGACGCGGTCGGGCTCTCAGGCGTGAACTCGATCAACTGGGCACGGATTGTTGCGCAGATCGTCTACTATGTGACCTCCGCGGCAGCGCTCGGCAGTCCGGAGAGAGCGGTCAGTTACTGTGTACCAACCGGTAACTTCGGTGACATTCTCGCCGGATATGTGGCCAAGAACATGGGCGTACCGATCGACCGCCTTGTGGTGGCGACCAATGTCAACGACATCCTCGCGCGCGCTCTGGATACCGGCGGCTACGAAACAGATCAGGTGGTACCCACCATTACGCCGAGTATGGATATTCAGGTATCGAGCAATTTCGAACGGTTGCTGTTCGACGCCAACGGCCGAAACCCCGAACCAATCCGCAACATGATGGCACGGCTGAAACAGTCCGGTGCATTTGCGATTGCGGCTGAACCACTCTCCCGCATTCGCTCTGACTTCGACGCTGGCCGCGCTGATGAGGAAGAAACATCTCAAACCATGCAGCGGACACTGAGTGAAACGGGCTACCTGCTCGACCCGCACACAGCGGTCGGCATTGCCGTCGCCAATCGCATGGAGAGCACGTCTCCAATGGTTACCCTGGCAACGGCCCACCCGGCCAAATTTCCGGCTGCTGTTGAATCAGCCTGCGGTATTGTGCCCGATCTGCCTGAACGGGTCGGCGATCTGTTTGGACGTGAGGAACGCATGACCCACTTGCCGGCCGATCAGGCCATTGTCGAGGCACATGTTCTGGCCACAAGCCGCGCCGGTGGCGGCGATGCAAGGGCTGCTTCGTGATGCAGAACAGTACGACCCGCCTGACGGTTCTGGAAAATGGGCTCCGCATCGTCACCGAACAGGTGCCTGATCTAGAGAGCGCAGCGCTTGGCATATGGGTTGGCTCGGGTGCACGCGATGAGATGCAGACCGAACACGGAATCGCCCATCTGCTTGAACATATGGCCTTCAAGGGCACGAGCACCCGGAGCGCGGAGATGATTGCTCGTGAGATTGAGGCCGTCGGCGGCGACCTCAATGCAATGACCAGTCATGAAACGACCGGCTACCATGCGCGGATTCTTGGTCAGGACGTGCCATTGGGCATCGATATCCTGAGCGACATCGTCGTCGACAGCATCTTCGATTCCGAAGAACTCGGCCGCGAACAGCAGGTTATCGTCCAGGAGATTGGTGCCGCGCATGACACGCCGGACGATCTGGTCTTCGATCTTTTTCAGGAGGCCGCGTTTGGCGCGCAGCCACTGGGCCGGCCTATCCTCGGCACGCCCGAGAGCGTGACCGGCTTCAGCGCAGGCGATCTGCGCAAGTTTCTTGAACGCAATTACGGACCGCACGAGATGGTGGTCACCGCAGCAGGGGCGATTGATCATGACATGGTCGTCGAACTGGCGCTTAGCCGGCTTGGCGGACGGACCACAAACGGTCATCCACAGCCCGAGCCCGCGGAATTTATCGGCGGTGATCGTCGTGCTGACCGTCCGCTTGATCAGATCCACATCGTGATGGGGCTGCCCGGCCCGGATCGCAGTGCAGAGGACTTTCATGCAGCGCGTGTCGCCGCCACCGCTTTGGGAGGTGGAATGTCTTCCCGGCTGTTCCAGGAAGTGCGTGAGAAGCGCGGCCTCTGCTATTCGGTCTACGCCTTCAATGCGAGCTATCGTGATAGCGGATTGTTTGCTTTCTCGGCGGCAACCGCGCCGGAGCTTGCCGGGGAGCTGATCGAAGTGCTGACCGATGAGATCAGCCACGCGGCATTACGTCTGACCGAGGAAGATGTCGACCGTGCGCGCGCCCAACTGCGTGCCAGCCTTCTGATGAGCCTGGAGAGCACATCCAATCGCGCAGATCGCCTCGCGCGCCAGCTTCTGTTCTTCGACCGGATCGTGCCTCTTGCAGAAACTCGTGAGAAGATTGAGGCCGTCACTCTGGAAGACGTGCGGCGGGTCCTCAACAGGGCTTTGGAAGGCCGATTGGCGTTCGCCGCTGTCGGACCGGTTGAACGACTGCCATCTGTTGATGCGCTTGCCGCAAGGATTGGCTGCAGCGCACCTATGCAGGGATAGCGGTCATGGCCTTTCTGCGCTCGGCGACAAGTCAGGACACGGCACCGGCAATCCGCGGCGGCAGTGTCGAGCTGCGCACACCGCGATTCGGCGATTATGCCGAATGGTCTGAGCTGCGTGCGACAAGCCGCGAGTTTCTTGAACCTTGGGAACCGGTCTGGCCCAGCGACGATCTTGAAAAGGCATCATTTCGGCGCCGCATCCGCCGCTACGCCCAGGAAGTCAGAGAAGATCTGGCCTATCCATTCTTTGTCTTCCGCAGCTCAGATGGCGCACTGGTAGGCGGCTTGACCTTGGGCCATGTCAGACGGGGCGTCACCCAATCGGCCACTTTGGGATATTGGATTGGCCAGCCCTATGCAGGTCAGGGTATCATGAGCGCAGCGGTGCAGGCAACGCTGGGCTTCGCCTTTGACCATCTGCGCTTGCACCGCATTGAAGCAGCTTGCCTGCCGCAGAATGCGGCATCCATACGGTTGCTAGAGAAGATCGGGTTTCAGCGCGAAGGTTTCGCTCGTCGCTATCTTTGCATAAACGGGATATGGCAGGATCACGTGCTATACGGAATTATTGAAGATGATCCGCGTCCCGGAGCTTTAACCCGATAGGTCCGATATGTAATTCGGTCTGATTGCCCGCCAGATTTGATCTGGCGAACCCAGCGTGTACCGGGTTCAGGCGAGGGACATGTGGAGTTGAGCGTCTTGTCCAGGTCGCGCGTCGAGCAATCGGCGTCTCAGAATATCGCGCTTGTTCAGCAGGCCCCTTCGCCATTCTGGCGCTGGGCGTTGGCTTGCGCATGGACGCTTGCCCTTTTGGTCGTGATGAGTGTGTGCCTACTACCGCGCGAGGTGCAGGCACTCGAAATTGTTGACGTCTCTCCATCCAGTCGGGCGATCGAGCTGACCGGTGAGGTCGATTCCTGGCCCCGCCATGGAGAGCGGTTGCAGGTGTCTACCGCCCCTGGCGCCGACGGTATCGTCCGGCGCATCGAGGTACGCGCCCGCGAACCCGGACAGGCAACCTCCTGGGTCGTTCTTGCGCTGGCCAACAATTCCGATGAGCAACTCGACCGCGTCCTCGTCGCGCCCCACTACCTGCTCAGCGGATCCGGAATCTTCCGGCCTGACCTCGGGCGATCCCGCATCGTCAACATCACGCCAAGCCAGGGCTTCCGGCCCGAACGCGAGCCTGCGCCGGACGCGGACCTGTTCCGCCTCACGCTCGATCCTGGCGCGGTGGTGACCTACGTCATCGAGTTGTCCGGCCCCGCATTGCCGCAGCTTCGTCTGTGGCAGGATGAGGCCTACAAGGATACCGCCAACAGCCTGACGCTGTATCACGGAATGGTCTTGGGGGTTTCCGGCCTCCTTGCCCTGTTCTTGACCATTCTCTTTGTCGTTCGCGGCACTCTGATGTTCCCTGTGGCAGCTGCTGTGGGATGGGCGGTGCTCGCCTATCTCTGTGTCGATTTTGGCTTCTGGGAGAAAGTGTTCCGGGTTCAGGACGCGGATAATCGTGTTGTTCGCGCTGCCGCGGAGGTCATGATCACCGGGTCGCTGGCTCTGTTTCTGACCGTGTACCTGTTCTTTGATCGATGGCGTCTGCGCATGGCCATCATCATCGCCAGTATCCTTGCCGTGGTTGCAAGCGCTGTGGCGGTCGCATTGATAGATCCGGCCCTGGCCGCTGGCATTGCCAGATTTGGCCTGGCGCTGGTCGGGATCGTCGGACTGGGTCTCATTGCGCTGAATACGGTTCAAGGGCTCGACCGCGCGATCCTTATGGTGCCGACCTGGATCTTGCTACTGGGTTGGGTTTGGGGCGGTTTCCTGGTCGCTTCGGGAGACATCGCCAACGACCTTGCAGCGCCCGCTCTGAACGGCGGGCTTGTACTGCTCGTGTTGCTGATCGGCCTCACGGTCATGCAGCATGCCTTTGCCGGAGCCAGCATTTCCTCGGGGATTCTGCCGGACTTGCAGCGCAAGGCCTTCGCCTTGATGGGGTCCGGCGACTTCGTGTTCGACTGGGACATTCCCCGTGACCGGCTGTTTGTCGGGTCGGAAGTGGCGGTTCGTCTGGGGCTGAATGAAGAAGCACTGGGCGGCGCACTTGGCCGCTTCCTTGAGACCATCCATGTCGCAGATCAGGATCGAATCCGGGTCACGATCGAGACTATGGTGGAGCGCCGCCGCGGACGCATCGCACAGGATCTACGCCTGCGCGCTTCCGATGGGCACCATACCTGGTTCCGGCTGAAAGCCCGACCGATCCTGGGTGCGGACGGTGAGATCCAGCGCATTGTAGGCACGCTCACCGACATCACCGACACCAAGACTGCCGAAGAGCGTCTGCTGCAGGACGCGGTACACGACAATCTCACCGGACTGCCCAATCGCGAACTGTTCACCGACCGCCTGACCGGCATCGTGCAACGAGTGAGTTCCGGAGGTCCGACGCCATCGGTCTTGCTGATCGACATAGACAAGTTCCGACAGGTCAATGACGGGATTGGCATTGCTGGCGCCGATAGCGTGTTGCTGACGCTGGCGCGCCGGTTGCAGCGTCTGATTCAACCGCAGGACACGCTGGCGCGGATTTCGGGCGACCAGTTCGGATTGCTCCTCGTCTCGGAGTCTGACCCGGTGCGGGTCAAGGCTGTGGCCGAGAGCATATCCAAGGCGGTTCGCGTGCCGATGACATTCGGCGACAACGAACTGTTCCTGACCTGCTCGCAAGGCATCGCCACTTTCAACGAGGACTCGCAGGATCAGGAAGCGCTGTTCGAGAACGCGGAGATCGCGCTGAACTACGCCAAGCGTATGGGCTCGGACTATGTCGAACTGTACCGGCCACTGATGCGCACCGTCGGTATCAGCCGGCTATCTGTCTCAAGCGAACTCAAACGGTCGGTTGAGCGTGGTGAAATCCGCTTGGTATATCAGCCTATCGTCAATCTCGGCGACCGCCGTATTGCGGGCTTCGAGGCGCTCGCGCGATGGGACCATCCGCGCTATGGCCGAATGCCGCCGCAGGAGTTCATAGAAATCGCGGAAGAGAACGGCGTCATCATCGATATTGGCATGTCGGCTCTCGATAGTGCCGCCAAACAGACGGCCGAATGGCAAAAGCGGATCGGCAACGACCGCGAGATCTTTACATCCGTCAACATCTCCAGCCCGCACCTGTTCCGGCATGATCTCATTACCGATGTGAAGTCGGTCATCTCGCGCAATAAGCTCGAGAATGCCCAACTGAAGCTCGAACTCACCGAGTCGATCGTCATGGAGAATCCCGAGCATGCAGCTCAGATTATGAGCCGGCTCAAAGATTCCGGAGCCGGACTCGCCATGGATGATTTTGGCACTGGTTACTCGTCACTCGCCTATCTCCAAAAGCTGCCATTCGACACACTGAAAGTCGACCACAGCTTTGTGCGAGAGAACGGAAACGGTGCGCGGCCGCTGATCCTGAAATCAATCATCAGCCTCGCGCATGATCTGCGTATGGGCGTGATTGCCGAGGGTGCGGAGACCGATCGCGACGCGTCGGAGCTTGCCAAGCTGGGCTGCGAATTCGCGCAAGGATTCTATTTCGGCCGACCGATGTCGGCGAGCGATGCTACGCGCCTGTTGCTCTACAACGCCTCCAACCGGACCCAGTAACAAACTGCTAGCTGTTGTCGTTCGGAGGGACCGGTGCCTCGGCTCAGGGGTCAGGCGTGGCCGGCCTCGGATGCAAGAAAGCTCGGATCGATCCCGAGAACGTCCAGCGCCGCATCATATTTCAGATCCGTGGGCAGGCTGAAGATGACCTCGCGGTCTGCCTTCATGTGCAGCCATCCATTGGACTGAATCTCGGACTCGAGCTGACCAGGCGACCAGCCTGCGTAACCCAGCGCCATCAGGGCCTGGTTAGGGCCGTGACCGTGCGCAATGGCCTTGAGCACGTCCAGTGTAGCCGTCAGCGAGATGGTCGTATCAATTTCGAGCGTTGAATTGTCGACGTGATAATCCGAGGAATGGAGCACAAACCCCCGACCGGTCTCCACCGGACCACCAAGATGGACAGGCATTCGCGAAACAGTATCGGGAAGTTGTATGCTTTCGGTCCCTTCGACCACGCCCAGTTGCGACAGCAGGTCGGGGAAGGTGATGTCCTCCGATGGACGGTTGACGACAAGGCCCATCGCACCTTCCTCGGAGTGCGCACACAGATAGATTACCGTTCGGGCAAACCGATCATCGCCGATACCGGGCATGGCGATGATCATTTGCCCGTCCAGATAACCGTCACCGCCGCTACGCGACGTTTTCTCATCGAAGCGCATCATGCGCAGATGGTAACGCGCAAAGGTCCGGACGCAACCATTTGAACGCAGTTTTAACGCCAATCAGATCTATGGCTCACACAAGCTTGAGGCCGATCACATTGCTTGTGTCTGGCAGAGAAGGCGACGGGCCGCTATGTGAAGCACCAATGCAGAGGGCGAACCAGACCCTCACCAGGCAGAAATGACGAGGTCCGGTAAGGAAATGCTGTTGGCGCGGACACCATTCGCAGCATGCGGTCTGTTGGTAATCATGACTGTGGCATCCTCTGGTTTTGCCGCGGCGCCGGCCCTTGCCGATACCGCTACCGCAACTCCCTGGATCGAAGAAGGCGATGTCCGGGTCAGGCTGATCGATGCCGGGCCGACAGGGCAGGGCAAACACAGGCTCGGTTTCGAGATCGACCTCGATGAGGGTTGGAAGACGTATTGGCGGCATCCCGGGGAAACCGGAGTTGCGCCGCAATTCAGCTGGGACCGGTCATTCAACGTGTCGGACGTTGTAGCGCGCTTTCCCGCACCGTCACGCTTCATCGATAGCGACATGGTGTCTTTTGGCTACGAGACGGATGTGATCTTGCCGCTGGAGGTGACGCTCGCCAAGTCGGGGCCAGCGCTTGTCAGTCTTGATGTGGACTATGCCGTGTGCGCCGATATTTGCCTGCCGCTACAGGCATCCTTCGAGATTGCGCTTAATGCCAAGCCCGACATGCGAGGAACTTTCCTGGTTCAGCGCGCAATGCGACGGGTTCCGAGTTCAAATCCTCCGCCATCGATAGCTGATGGATTGTCAGTCGCGGTCTCCAATGGTGCGACCATGCTGGATGTCGCCATCCCGGTCGCAGGGGTCGACAGTGAGCTTGTCGATGTCTTTGTCGAAGGCCCGGGCGGCTGGCATCTGCCGCCGGCCAAGCCAATGCCCACCAATGGTGCGGTGAAGACATTCCGCGTCGAGCTTGCCGGTTTGCCCGATGATCGACGCCAGCGCGATGGGGCACTGCGCCTGACGGTGGTCCACCCAGCAGGTGCGTTTGAACAGACTGTGCCTTTGCCCGATCAACCTCTTACGGGCAATTGATCTAACCGCTCCATCGGCAGCGCCACGATTCTTCTTCCAGGCTGTTTACCCTCCACCGCCCAGGGGTTAACGGTAGCGTTCATCTTACCGACAGCCCTGGAGCCCCCAATGATCAAGAACGGCGATCGCCTTCCCGATGCGACATTTCACGTTATGACCGACGATGGCCCCGGAGCGCTCACGACGGCTGATGTCTTCGATGGGAAGACCGTTGTGCTGGTTGCCGTACCTGGTGCTTTCACGCCCACATGCCACATGAACCATCTGCCGGGTTTCGTTGAGAACGCCAAAGCGATCATGGCAAAAGGCGTCGACACCATCGCCGTGACCGCCGTCAACGATGTGTTCGTGATGAAAGTCTGGCAAGATGCTTCCGGCGCCGGTGACACCATCCAGTTCCTGGCTGATGGCAATGGCAGTTTCGCCGAGGCTGTCGGTTTGACCCTCGATGGTTCAGGCTTTGGTCTTGGAACCCGCTCGCAACGCTACGCCATGTTGGTCAAGGATGGTGTCGTCGAGATCCTGAACGTCGAAGACGTCGCCTCCAATGCTGACCAGTCGAGCGCGGCCAGCCTGCTCGCAGCAATGGGATGACCACACCGGACTAGGTCTTGAACGGCTCCATTCCGGCGCGCGCCAGCGCGTCTGCCCGCTCATTTTCCGGGTGCCCGGCGTGGCCCTTGACCCAGTGCCAGCGGATCTGATGCGGCCCAAGGGCTGTTTCCAGCCTTTGCCAGAGTTCGGCATTTTTGACGGGCTTCTTCGCGGCAGTCTTCCAGCCGCGCGCCTTCCAGTCGTGTAGCCAGGTCGTGATGCCGTTCTTGACGTATGCGGAGTCGGTGTAGAGATCTGCTTGCACGGGCCGTTTGAGGCTCTCAAGAGCCATGATCGCGGCCATCAACTCCATCTGGTTGTTGGTCGTCTCCGGCGCGCCGCCGCTCAGTTCCTTCTCGATATCACCATACCGCATCAAAGCACCCCACCCGCCGGGACCAGGATTTCCGGAACATGCGCCATCGGTGAAGATCTGAACTTCGGCAGGCTTATCTCCACTCATGCGGGGATCTCATCCAGCCCATACTCGGCCGCGCTACGCACGCCGCGATGAAACCTCAGGCGCGTGATGTATTCCTGCGGGTCCTTTGGCTGCACCAACGCGCCCGGTGGGTGGTTGATCCAGTCGTATAGCCTTGTCACCAGAAAGCGCATGGCGCTGCCGCGCGCGAGCAGAGGCAATGCGGCGATCTCCTCAGAGGCAAGCTGACGCACGGCCGAGTAGCCTTCGGTCAGCGCCCGGGCCTTGGTCACATTAAAGGCGCCGTCGGATTCAAAGCACCAGGCATTGAGACAGATAGCGATGTCATAGGCCAGCAGATCCGTGCAGGCGAAGTAGAAATCAATCAGTCCGGACAACGAGCCGGATAGAAAAAACACATTGTCCGGAAACAGATCAGCATGGATGACCCCGGTCGGAAGATCGTCGGGCCAGTGTGCCTCGAGATAGGACAATTCCCCCTCACAGAGTTCGGACAGACCCGGCGACACACTGTCGGCTTGCCCGTCGACTCCTGCGAAAATGCGCTGCCAGGCATCGACGGAGAGCGCGTTCTTGCGCGCTGCATCGAAGTCCTGCCCGGCCAGATGCAACCTGGCCAACGCCGCGCCGAGTTGCCGGCAATGGTCGGCTGTCGGCCGCCGCACCCACATGCCCTCGAGAAAGGTGAACAGCGCCGCCGGCCGTCCGTGAAGCGTTCGTAATGCCGCGTCATCCGTCCCATGGACGGGCAGGGGGCACGCAATACCGTGTTCCGACAGATGGTCCAGAAGACTCAGGAAGAACGGCAGGTCTTTTGGATCCACTCGCTTTTCATAGAGTGTCAGGATGAACTGCCCGCCATCAGTCTGGACGAGGTAGTTGGTATTCTCGACCCCTTCGGCAATGCCTTTGAAGGCTCGCAGTTCACCGACATTATAGGATTCAAGAAAGCGCGCGATCTCTTCGTCGGGCACATCGGTGTAGACGGCCATGGCGGCTGGGTAGACCTACTGCGCTGCTGCAACGCGGATTGCGCGCGGCAAATTGAAAATGACATCTTCTTCCGCTGTCGAGACGGTTTCCAGCGAGATGTCATAGCGCTCGGCGAATGCGCCAATGACTTCTTCGACGATCAGTTCTGGCGCGGATGCTCCGGCCGTTATCCCGATCGTTGAAATATCTCCCATGCGATCCCAGTCGATATCTGTCGCGCGCTGCACCAGCATCGAGTCCCGTGCACCATAGCGCTTGCCCACTTCGACGAGCCGCATTGAGTTTGATGAATTCGGGGCACCGACGACAACCAGCATATCGGTCTTTGGCGCAACCACCTTGACCGCATCTTGCCGGTTCGTGGTGGCGTAGCAGATGTCTTCCTTGTGTGGGCCGGCGATCTCGGGAAAACGACGCTGCAGCACAGCGACAACGGCGGCGGTATCGTCAATCGACAGCGTCGTCTGGGTCACAAATGCCAACAGAGCCGGATCCTTTGGCTGGAACTGTTCCGCATCTTCGGTGGTCTCGATCAATGACACCGCGCCCGGCGGCAACTGCCCCATGGTGCCGATCACTTCAGGGTGTCCGGCATGGCCGATCATGACAATCTCACGGCCGCGCTTGTTGTGCAGTATGGCTTCCTTGTGGACCTTTGAGACCAGTGGACAGGTCGCATCGAGGAAGAACAGTTCGCGTGCCTGGGCGTTCTCGGGAACTGATTTCGGCACGCCATGGGCAGAAAACACCACCGGAGCGTCGGTATCGGGGATCTCATCAAGCTCTTTGACGAAGATCACGCCTTTCTCACGGAGACTGTCGACGACATAGCGATTGTGCACGATCTCATGCCGCACATAGACTGGAGAGCCGTAGCGTTCCAAGGCCACTTCGACGATGCGAATGGCCCGATCGACGCCAGCGCAAAAGCCGCGCGGCGAGCACAACAGGATTTTCAACGGTGGTTTTGGCGATTGAGCCAGCATCTGTCACACCTGAAACCGGCCGTCCCACTCCATGGTGCCGGCAATGGACCAACCGGGTTTATCTAGCATCACCATAGCCCGTCAATTTGGCCTGCGCCAACAGTCCCGAAACCAATTCTTGCTATGCTGCCGCCGGAACAGCCGGGAAACCGCCGAGGCTTATCTTCGTTGCACTGTCACGATTCGAACAATTTTTCCATGCACCCGCGACGTTGGCTTGAGAGTTTTCTCGGCAGGCGTTATGCGCCATAAGGTTACAGCGCATGGTGACCGAGAGCGTTCAGTCACCATGCTCGGAAAGACCAAGTCTTGCGTATGAAACGGCATCAAAAGATCCTCAGATCTATCGCAACTCTTGCTGCGGCCGCCTCAGTGTTGACCGTTGCGGCATGCTCCAGCCCCGTTGGACAGGGCATCAGCCAGAGTACGAGTTCGCTGGCGGACAGGCTTCGCGGCGGCGGCACGCAGACATCCGATGCCAGTCAAACCACGGCGGTAGGGGTAGGGGTTGGCCTGCAGCAGCGACGGGATTGTCCGATCGCCGAGCTGCGTGAAGGCACGCAGACGCAGCGCGTCTACGAAGAGGCCCGTCAGGGAGATCCGCAAGGCGTTCTCTATCAGGGCACGATCAACCGGGTTGCGCGGGATTGCGTCTACGGGTCCGATGGATCGGTCTCGGTCCGGTTTGGTATCGCTGGCCGCGTCGTGCTTGGCCCGCTTGGACTGCCCGGACAACGAACCGTGTCCATTCGCGCGGTTCTGTTCAACACTGAGACCGGCCCGGTCTGGAGCGAGTTGTTTCCTGTTTCTGTCGACCTTGGTCCCGGACGCCAGAGCCAGGCATTCACCTTTGTTCAGCAGACACCGGCAACTTTGATTCCGCCCAGCGACACGTCGAAATACCGCGTGATCATTGGCTTTGATGAGGGCGCTGCCCCCCAGCAATAGCCAACGCTACTCTCCGAGCAGGCCATCTGGCGATCCCGATCCTATCTGCGCATTCCGTGATTCTATCATTGACGCAACCGCCCGGTTGATTGGAAGCTAATGGACGGGGGCGGTGACGCGCGGAGGGCCGGATATGATCCGCTACGGCGAGGAGCACGTTTGGGTACGGTGTGTGGAAGATGAGGCCGTTCTCGGTCTCTCCTGCCACGCACAGACACAGCTTGGCGACGTCGTCTTCGTCGACCATGCCTGCCCCGGCTGCGTGCTTGAGCCAGGCGCCCTGATCGCTTGTGTCGAGTCGGTGAAGACAGTCATCGAAGTACACACGCCGATCGGCGGGATGGTGACCGGCATCAATCGCGTCCTGAACCGTTGCCCCAGTCTCATCAATGACGATCCCGAGGGCACAGGCTGGATCTTGCGTCTGCAACTCGATAGCCGTGATGAGGTTCATCGCCTCATGCGGCCCGACGCCTACGCTGATTTTGTGCAAAGTCAGACAATGGCGCTTTGATGCTGCGCTGACGCCGCCGGCGCCAAAGCAGAGATCACTGCAGGCGTGACTTGATCTCGCTGATCGATGCCGTCACCGCTTTGTCGGCTTCGGCGGCCGTCATCTTGGTCGACAGCAGTTTCTCCGCCGCCGCAATCGCCACTTCGGCCGACACCGCCCTTACTTCCTGCAGAGCTTGAGCCTCTGCCTGGGCAATCTTGTCTTCCGCCATCTTGGTACGGCGGGCAATCCAGTCTTCAAGCTGCTGTCTTGCATCCTGCGCCATGGCCTCGGCGCTTTCTTTGGCCTGCGAGACAATCGTTTCAGCCTCTTCTTCGGCCGCACGCTGCTTGCGCTGATACTCCGCCAGGACGGCCTGAGCTTCCTCGCGTAGCTTGCGTGCTTCGCTGAGCTCGGTTTCGATCCGTCCGGCGCGCTTGTCCAACGCGCCTATGATGAAGCCCGGCACCTTCAAATAGACAATCAGTGCCAGGAACAGGATCAGTCCGACGAAAGACCAGAAAGTGGCGTCCATGGTGTAGTCCTGTGTTGCCGCGCCGACGAATGGCGAGGTTTAACTGCCGCGCGCCTCGGCAATCGCCTTGGTCAGATCGCTCTTCGTTGCCTTGACACCGGAAAGGGTTGAGATAATCGCCTCAGCGGTCTCCTGAGCAATGCCATCGACCTCGCCTAATGCGGTCTCTTTGATGCCTGCGATCTTGGCTTCTGCCTCGTCGAGCTTCTTGGCGATGCTGGTTTCAGCTGTATGACGGTCAGCCTCAATCGATTTCTGCACTTCGTCCCGGGTCGACTTGGCAATCTCGCCAGCCTTCGCCTTCGCGTCCGCTAGCGCTTGCTCGTAAGCGGCAATCGCAGCATCCGTCTCGCCCTTCAGGCGCTCTGCCTCCGAAAGATCGTTGGCAATCCGATCGTGCCGCTGTTCAAGCGTCTGTCCGATGCGCGGAATGATTATCTTGGCCATCAGATAGTAGAACAGCCCGAAGGTGATCGCGAGCCAGAACAGCTGGGATGCGAATGTCGAGGAGTCGAATGGCGGGAACACTTTCTCCCCGCCATGGTCTGCGCCATGTGCGCCGGTTTCGCTGTGAGTCTCACTTGGCGTCCCGGTCTGGCTTTCCGCGCCCGCCTCACCTTCCGTGCCTGCAGCGCCCTCTGCCCCATCTCCGCTGCTGGTTTCCGTCGCAACCAAAAGGAACGGATCGACTGCCTCAAACGGGCTGTTGTCCGGCAGCGGCTTGTGGGTGAATGCGGAAATGGCACTCATGGTGCGGTCCTTCTCAGGCGGTGCGTTTGCTCACCAGAGCGGTTGGGCCGACCGAAAGACGACCCTCTCGCTTCTTGCCGGGAGCCGGTGCCGAGCCGACAGTCCGCACGAATATGCAGTCTGCCAGACCCGCTACGCCGGTTGAAACCCGGCGCAAAGATCAGGTGAACAGCAGCAGCAGAGCCACGAGCAGCGAGAAAATGCCGAGTGCTTCTGTCACGGCAAAGCCGAAGATCAGGCGGCCGAACTGGCCATCTGCTGCCGACGGGTTACGCAGCGCGCCCGCCAGGTAGCTGCCAAAGATGTTGCCAAGGCCGATTGCGGCCCCGCCCATGCCAAGCGTGGCAAGGCCTGCGCCGATTGCTTTTGCTGCTTCTGCTTCCATCGTAATGCTCCGTAGGGTGGACTGTGTGGATTCGTGAGCGCCGGCCGGCTCAGTGGCTCGGATGCAGCGCGTCGTTGAGATACATGCAGGTCAGAACGGCAAAGACATAGGCCTGCAGGAAAGAGACAAGGAACTCCAACGCCGTGATGGCGATGGTCATGAAAAGTGGCAGGATCGACCCGACGATACCGACCGTTCCCACGGCGCTCATCGACACGATGAAGCCCGCAAACACCTTCAGCGTGATGTGACCGGCCAGCATGTTAGCAAACAGTCGGACGGACAGGCTTATGGGCCGCGACAGGAACGAGATCACCTCGATCAGCGTGACAAGCGGCACAAGCGCGCCGGGCACGCCATGCGGCACGAACAACTTCAGAAATCCCAGCCCATGCTTCATGAAGCCGTAGATCACCACCGTGCCGATCACCAGCATGGCCAGGGCGAAGGTGACGATGATGTGGCTCGTGACAGTGAAGAAGTACGGCACCATGCCGAAAAGGTTTGCCACCAGAATGAACATGAACAGCGAGAAAACCAGCGGGAAGAACCGCATGCCTTCACTGCCGGTCGCATCGCGAAGCATGCCCGCGACAAACTCGTAGGCGATCTCGCCAACCGACTGAATACGCGTCGGGATCAGCGCGCGGCCTGAGGTCGCAAGGTACAGAAATCCGGTGGTGGCAGCCAACGTGGCCACCATGAACATCGAGGAATTGGTGAAGGACAGGTCGAGATTGCCGATACCGATCGGCACAATGTCCTGGATCTCGAACTGCTTGATGGGATCGTTCGCCACGGCCCGTCATTCCTTCCGTACGGCAAGCGATCTGCAGCTGCAGAAACCCCGCCTCATTCCCCGTCTTGCCTCGCACCGCGATCATCGCGCTCGCGCAGACTGCCGTCCTTATCCCGGAACGGCTCGGCAACAAGACCTGCACTGCGCATGACGTTCAATACGCCAGCGGCAAATCCAAGCAGCAGAAACACGATCAGCCCCCATGGCGACGTGCCTGCCAGCTTGTCGATTCCCCATCCCAATGCCGCACCCACAAGGACGCCCGCGACAAAATCGGTGCTTAGCCGCAACGCAAATGCAATTGATGTGCGCTGCGGTTTTGGCTCAGCGTCGACCTTGGTGGGCCGCTTCTGGCTGATTGCCGCATCAAGCACTGCGCGGCGGCGGTCCAGATCGTCATCGGTTCGGGGAGGGTCCGGCCTCTCACCGGTCGTCATGATGCATGTCTCGCGCGTCTCGGCTAAGCGGCCTTTCGGCCAACGAGCTGACCCGCTCAAACCTTGTCAAATGCCAACCAGAAAACGGCCAAAAGCCCCGGATTGCGGCGCAACATAGAGAGCAGGCATGGCGCTGTCAAGAAACCGGGCTGCGCAGATAAGTTGCTTTAAAACAATAGTTTAGCGGGGACGCAAAGTCGTCTAGGCAGTTTGCCGCAGGCGCTCTGCCGCCATCAGGTCAACACTGACAACCTGGCTCACGCCGCGTTCGACCATGGTCACGCCAAAAAGCCTGTCCATCCGGGCCATGGTGATCGGATTATGGGTGATCAACAGAAAGCGGGTGGTGGTGGATCGCGACATCTCTTCCATCAACGCGCAAAAGCGCTCGACATTGGCATCATCCAGCGGTGCATCGACCTCGTCGAGCACGCAGATCGGCGATGGATTGGTGATGAAGACGGCAAAGATGAGTGCGGTGGCTGTGAGGGCCTTCTCGCCACCCGATAGCAATGTGAGGCTCTGCGCCTTCTTGCCCGGCGGGCGGGCGATGATGTCGAGACCGGCTTCAAGCGGATCATCGGACTCGGTCAGCATCAGTTCCGCCTGGCCGCCGCCGAACAAAGTCGTGAACAGCTGTTTGAATGACTGATTGACCTTCTCGAACGCGTCGAGAAGCCGTTGCCGTCCTTCGCGGTTCAGATTGCCGATCCCGGTGCGAAGCTTGGCGATGGCGTTTTCGAGATCGGTCTTTTCTGCCTGCAGCCGATCATGTTCGGCCTGGGCCTCCTCGGCCTCGGTCTCGGCCCGCAAATTGACAGGGCCAATCCGGTCCCGCTCCCGCTTCAGCCGGTCCAGATCGCGTTCAATGCCGCGCGGATCGGGCACGTCTTCGCCAGGCCCGATATCTGCCATCGCTTGAAGCGCTTCGGGCGCGCATTCGAGTGTCTCAGTAATATGGGCCACGGTGTCAGCAAGCCGCTGCTGCACACCCTCGAGTGTCGCCTGGGCGCGTGCCTGGTCTTCACGGACCTGCCCCTGGGCCTGTTCTTTCGCCCGCACAGCGGTCTCGGCTTCGCGCAATCTGGTCTCACCTTCCGCAAGCGCATCCGCCGCCGCCTTGCGGGCGGTCTCCGCCTCTTCAATCTGATTTTCGAGGCCGCGTGTCTTCTCGGTTATCTCGGACGGGACCTTCAGTGTTTCTGCACGTTCCTGCCGCAACGCCTCCAACCGTTCACCGAGCAAAGTTGACTGCTTCTCGGCGTCCTGAGCACGCGTCGTCCAGCGCTGTGTTTCTGCGTCGATCGCCTCGATACGGCGACGCTTCAGGTCGATATCGCTACGATGGGTCTGTGCGGTGGCGCGCGCTTCGGCGAACGCGGCCCGCGCCACGGCCACGGTCTGTGAGAATGTCTCGGCTTCGGCGCGGATGCCGGACACATCGGTCAGTCCGGCCAATTCCTGTTCGGTGCCGGCAAGGCTATCGCGCAGTTCGGATGCTTCGTCTGTCAGGCGGGTTGTATTATCCTTGAGAGCCGCCAGTCTTGCGGTTGTACGGTCGGCGTTGCGTTCCACTTCGGCCAGCTGGTCGCGGGCAGAGGACTGTTCCTGTCGGGCGTCACGCACGGCTTGTCCAGCAGCGTTGCTTTCTTCGGTCAAGCGCTGCACGGACTGGCTCGCCTCGTCGAGCTGTTGCTGCGCCGAAGCAACACGCGTTTCGGCCTCCGTCGATTCCGTTTCGATCTCAGCCAGCCGGTTGCGCTGTTCGAGCTTTCGCGCCGCCGCTGTGGGCGCATCGGCTCGTGCCGTATAGCCATCCCACCGCCACAACGCTCCGGACGGGCTCACCAACCTCTGGCCGGGTTTCAACTGCCCCTGCAAGCGTGAGCCATCCTCTTCGGAAACCAGGCCGATCTGGTTCAAACGGCGCGTAAGAACAGCAGGCGCCCGAACATGACTGGCCAGCGATTCGACGCCCTCAGGCAGGCTCGGGTCGCCAGTGCTGCTGGTTCGCCGCCAGAAAACAGGTGCGCCTTCGTCTTCTGGCGTTTCAAGATCGTCACCTAGAGCTGCGCCCAGTGCCGTTTCGTAACCCGACGTTACCGAGGTCTGATCGACGAGCAGCGAGAACAGGTCTGGTGCCAACCCGGCGAGCACCTTCTGAAGCGTCTCGCGTTCCGACTGAAGCGCGCGAAGTGTCTGCTGAGCCTCGTTGAGTGGCGTGCGTGCTGTGCTCTGTGCATCGCGTGCGTTCTGCAGCGCAGTCTGCGCCGCCTCTGCCTCGGCTTCACACTGCGTAAGCGCCCCGTCGGCTTTGTTGAGGGCGGCGCGGGCTTGCTCAAGTGGTGCTGTTGCGACTTCGCTTTGCGCGGATTGAAGCGACTCTGTTTCCTTGCGAATGCCCTCAAGGGTTCTCTCCAGCCCGGCGAGCCGGTCGGACTGTTCCTGTTTGCGGCGAATCAGCGACGCGCGCGTTGCATCTGCTTCTGCAAGTTGCAGGTTGCGGGCGCTGAGCGTCTCCTCTTGACGTGAAAGTTCGGCCTGCGCGTCTGCTTCCTGCTCAGCAAGCGTCTCGCTTGAATGATCAGCGTCCTCAACCTGCGCGATCAGGTCGGCGCGTTCACCGGCTAGCCGTTGTAGTGTCTCGGCCGTATCGGCAATTGCTGTGGCTTCGCGTGCCCGGTCCTGCTCCATCTGGTTGATGCGGCCTTCCAGCTCCTGAGCGCGCATGTCGGCCTGAGCCGCGTCCTGCTTGAGCTGTTCCCGCTTCAACTCCAGGTGCCGCAACACCGCCGCCGCCCGGGCTTCCTCACTGCGCAAGTCGGGCAGCGCTGCTTGTGCCGTGGTGCGCTGCGTCTCGACCTCGGCAACCGCAGAGGCTGCAGCGGCGACCGCACGAACCGCTTCATCGAGAACCGACTGCTGCTTAGCTGCGTCGTTTCTCAGGTCGCTCCATCGCGCGTAGAGCACCGCCGCTTCGAGTTTGCGGATTTCGGCGGAAATCTGGCGATATTTCGCCGCTTGCTTGGCCTGTTTCCGCAGAGAGTCGAGCTGACCCATGATCTGGATGAGCACGTCGTCGAGACGTTCGAGATTCTGTTCAGCACCGCGTAGCCTGAGTTCCGCCTCATGACGGCGCTGATAGAGCCCGGCGATACCGGCCGCATCTTCAAGAATGCGACGGCGATCCTTGGGTTTGGCGGCGATCAGCTCACCAATCTGGCCTTGCCGCACCATGGCCACCGAATGGGCGCCCGATGAGGCATCTGCAAACAAAAGTTGCACGTCGCGGGCGCGGACATCGCGGCCATTGACCCGATAGGACGACCCCGCGCCGCGCTCGATCCGGCGCGACACTTCGAGCATCTCGTCACTGTTGAATTCCGCAGGCGCCTGGCGCTCGGCATTATCGACACGCAACGCGACCTCGGCAGTGTTGCGGGCCGGACGGGCGCCGCTACCAGCAAAGATCACGTCTTCCATGGCCGTGCCGCGCAGGCTCTTATGGGAGTTTTCGCCCATCACCCAGCGCATGGCCTCGACAAGGTTCGACTTGCCGCAGCCATTCGGCCCCACGATTCCGGTCAGTCCCGGTTCAATGGGAATGTCGGTAGGGTCGACGAAGCTCTTGAAACCAGCCAATCGAAGATGCGTGAAATGCATCGTATGAGGCAGCCCCCGAAACCGCGGCCCAAAGGCCCACGCTTAAACCAGCACATGTACCGAAATGCGCCTGTGCATCAAGCTGCGGCGACAGACGGTCCACACTGTGCCCGTGCGCAGGGTGCGCCGGACGAATTCGGGAAGCGTGCCGGGAACGCAGAGAAGCGCTCCCGGGTCCGATTATGCCACGGGAGCTGAGTCGATTTCCTGGCGGAAGCGATCAAGGCTGACATTGCCCCGAACGACCTTCCCATTAACAAAGAACGTCGGCGTCGAATCGACTTCAAATTCGAGCGCCGCGCGATCCTTGACCCAATTGATACCATCAAGAACCGCCTGATTGTTCAAGCAGGCATTGAAAGAATCTTGTGTGAAACCGGCCTGCCGCGCGATCTGGAACAGGGCGTCACGCGGGTCGGGCTGCCGTGCCCACGTTCCCTGTGTGCGGAACATAACATCAATCAGGGGAAAGAAGCCCTGGTCGCCGGCGCAGCGTGCCACCATGGCGGCCAGCAGGGCATGGCCTCCGATCGGGTATTCGCGAAACACCACCTTGACGCGGCCGGTGTCGACAAATTCCGATGTGATCATCGGCAACCGGTCGGCGTGGAAAGCGGCACAGTGGGGACACGTCATCGAGGCATACTCGATCAGCGTTACTGGTGCATTGGGGTCACCTTTGACCATGTCTGGCAGCGGTCCCTGTTCCATCAGTGCCTGTTGCGGAAACTCGGTCCGTCCGGTGCGGCGTGCGGTGGCGGTCCCGGGGGTGTGGCCGGCCTGACCGGTCATACGCTGGTAAACAGCGAAACCGCCAACCGCGACGACGGCTGCGCCGCCAAACATGAAAAGCCTGCGATCCATTTCCCGGACCTCCTGGAGTCGGCGCCTTTACAGCCCGCATGGGCCAGCAAGCGCTGCAATCTCAATCAAACCGTGTCTTTGGCTCTGATGCAGCCAAGTGCCCCTCAGCGTCAATATAGTGAGAGATGAAACAGCATCAAAATTCGATGATCCAGAACGGCGCTACGGTTGGCGTTCAATGAAAACAGCTGGAAGCATAGCGATCACCTGGCTCTAACCGGGCTTTCTTTGCAGGACCGACCGGCCAAGCCGTGCAAGGGTGTCACGCAGCGGCTGGTCGTCAATCGTGCTTATCTGTTCAGCAAGCTGAGCATCCGCCACTGGATCAGGTGACGGCGATGTTGCGGGGCCGGCCATGTCGGGCGATAAGTTGAGGTCGGGCTCAGGTTGTACCCGCACGGCGGCCAGAAAGGGCCGTCCGAGATAGTCATTCACACGCAGCCGCAACGTATCGCGGGCATAGTCGATATCGATCATGTCCTCCTGGGCCACCGCAACCACCAGGGTAGCGCCCGCACGTCCACGCGGGCCGCCCTGCCGCTTCTCCAGCGAGCGCGGCAGGCATTTGGCCGCGAGCTGATCCCCGACGATCACCCGCCAGTCCGCCACCAGTGCCGCCACGGGGAACCCGAAACGCTGGGTCGCAGGACCCAACAGTGCGGGCAGCAGGACGCCGATATGGGTGGCCTTGGACCCCTTGGGTTTCTTGCGTTGCGACATAGTTTCTGTGTGATGCGAGAGCGGCCCTAGGGACCTGTTGACGACGGCGATATGGCGGTTGCCGTCACGCTGTGGCATCCGCACTGTGCCGGTTCCGCCGCCAGATGCCAAATCCGAGGGGACTGCCCGTGAGGCGAAGCGTGGAAATGCCTGTTGATGTCGGGGATGACGGGCCACCCAGCCAGAGGGGTGGGGCAGACGACCCGCGCACCGCAGAGGTCCTGGACTGGTACGACCGGCACCGGCGACGGCTACCTTGGCGCGCAGAACCGGACCAATTGGCGGACCCTTATGCCGTCTGGCTCAGCGAGATCATGCTGCAACAGACCACGGTCAAGGCCGTCAAGCCCTATTTTGAGCGGTTCCTTGGCCAATGGCCGACCGTGAGCGATCTTGCCAATGCCCCGCTGAATGATGTGCTCAGCGCCTGGGCTGGGCTTGGCTACTATGCTCGGGCCCGCAACCTGCACAAGGCGGCGGTCATGGTCCGCGACGAGTTCAGCGGCCGGTTTCCCGACACCGAAGACGATCTGCGGACACTGCCCGGCGTCGGCGCCTACACCGCTGCCGCCATTGCCGCGATAGCGTTCGGCCAGAAGGCAACGCCGGTTGATGGCAACATTGAGCGTGTCATGGCGCGCCTGTTCGACATTCGCGAACCATTGCCCAAGGCAAAACCAACGCTGAAGCTCCGCGCCGAATCCCTGACGCCCGACCAGCGGGCAGGGGATTTCGCACAAGCTCTGATGGACCTTGGAGCGACAATCTGTACGCCGAAGACGCCAGCCTGCGTGCTCTGTCCGCTAACGACAGACTGCAAAGCCACGGCCGCAGGCGTTGCGGCGGATCTACCGAAGAAACTGCCCAAGAAACCGAAACCCGTGCGGCGCGGTGCGGCGTTCTGCATTGTTCGTGCGGATGGCGCCGTTTTGCTGCGGCAACGACCACCGGAAGGCCTTCTGGGCGGGATGTCGGAGCTGCCCGGTTCGCCGTGGCAGGACGCAGATAGTGTAGACCCAGGCCAACGCAGGATCTTGGACCACGCACCGATGTCAGCCCAGTTCGTGAAACTTCCCGGTTCGGTTCGGCACGTCTTCACCCATTTTGAGCTTGATCTGACGATTTGGCGGGCCCGCTTTTCGCAAGCCACGCCACCCCCGCCCGATCACTGGTGGTCATTGCCTGAAGATCAGGAGTCCGAGGCGCTGCCCTCAGTCATGCGCAAAGCGCTGGCTGCTGGACTGAGTGGTGCAGATATTCGATAGATCAGCCCGCTTCAGGCGGCACTCGGGGTCAGCTTGCGAAAGTTCTCACGCAGCACGTTGATCGGCAGAAGGCCGTCAGCGGTTGTGATGTGCCAGAACGTCCAGCCATTGCAGGCTTCTTGGTTCTGCACGGCAGCGCCGACCTTGTGGATCGACCCCGCATCAAAACCGTTGGCCTCGATGGTTCCGTCCACCCGGACGATAGCCTCATAGCGCCGCTTGGCATCGCACAGTGTTTCGCCCGGTGCGATGAGCCCCGCTTCGATAATGGTACCGAAGGGGACGCGTTTCTCCGCCCGGCGCGAGGCTGCCATAGCCAGGGCTGCTTCCGGAACCGGCTCAATGGTTTCGATCCGCGCGCGCGCCGCGGCAGCGTAGTCGGCCTCCCGCTCGATACCGATGAAATGACGACCGAGCTTGCGGGCGACCGCACCTGAGGTTCCGGTGCCGAAGAACGGATCGAGAATGATATCGCCAGGCTTGGACGAGGCCACAAGAATGCGTGCGAGCAAGGACTCTGGTTTTTGCGTGGGATGGGTTTTGTTGCCCTCGTCATCCTTGAGCCGTTCGGCGCCCGTGCACAAAGGGAACAGCCAGTCCGACCGCATCTGCACGTCGTCATTCAGCGCCTTGAGCGCCTCATAATTGAACGTGTAGCCCTTGGCCTTCTGGTCGCGCGCAGCCCAGATAAGGGTCTCGTGGGCGTTGGTGAACCTGCGGCCCCGAAAATTGGGCATCGGGTTGGACTTGCGCCACACGATGTCATTGAGCATCCAGAAGCCAATGTCCTGGAGCGTTGCGCCGACGCGAAAGATGTTGTGGTAGGAGCCGATGACCCACAGCGACCCGGAGGGTTTCAGCACCCGCCGGCATGCCAGAAGCCAGGCGCGGGTGAACGCGTCGTAGTGCTCAAAATCAGCAAACTTGTCCCAGTCATTGTCGACCGCATCGACACGGCTGTTGTCGGGCCGGTGCAACGCACTCTCAAGCTGCAGGTAATAGGGTGGGTCGGCGAAGACCAGATCGACGGATTTCTCCGGGAGCCGGGCCAGTTCGGCGACGCAGTCGCCATGCAAGATCGTGTCGAGGGGCAGGTCCGCAGGCGATGACGCCGTTTGGCGGCCCTTGGGCGGTTTGGCCGCGGGCATGACGAGAACACCAGGTACGCAAAAACTAATCCTGAGGCGTCAGTCTGCGATGCGCGGGTAAAGGTGGCATTAACGCTGGCGACCAAACGCCAGCGGTAGTCGATGCGTCAGCGCATCTCGTCCAAAGCTGCACGAACCGGTGCGAAACTCTTCCGATGGATCGGGCAGGGGCCGAGTTCTCGGACGCGGATGCGGTGTTCCACCGTCGGATAGCCCTTATGGCCCGCAAAACCGTAGGCCGGGTACACAGCATCAAATCGGGTCATAATCCGGTCGCGGGTCACTTTTGCTATGATTGAGGCCGCGGCAACGGACTCATGCAGAGCATCCCCCTTGATCACGGCATGGCAGCGTAAGGCGCAGCCGGGCAATGTATCGCGACCGTCCACGAGGACATGAAACGCATGTTCCCGGTCCCGCGTTTTGCCGCCGAGTGCGGCCACGGCCCGGCCCATGGCCCACAAGGTCGCACCCCGGATATTGATGGCGTCAATCCGGGTTGAGCAGGCGATTCCGATACCGACGGAAGCGCTCGTCTGGATCGCATCGAAGAGAAGTTCGCGCCGGCCGGCCGGGATCTGTTTTGAGTCGGCCAGACCGTCTATGCGGTGATCAGCGGGAAGCAAGACCGCTGCGGCCACGACCGGGCCGGCCATCGGGCCGCGGCCCGCTTCGTCGACCCCTATCTCGCCAGTGGCTGGTCGAGCGGGTGTGGCGACAGTACGCATCGCTCAAACCTGAGAACCGGACATTGCGTTGATCGCCTTCCGGGTCTCGATATCAGCGGGGAACATCATTTCGATTTTCAGCTCCGACAGAGCAACGTCCTCGGCTGTGCCGAACTGGGTGATGGTAGAGAAAAACGACAGGACCATATCACCGAAGCGGTAGCGCGTTGGAATGAACGCCGGCAGCAGCCCAGCATCGCTGCTCGGCAGATGGGCGACCTGCCGGGTCAGTCTGTCGATTGCCGTTTCGAGGACTGTATCACCACCGAGATGTGCGCTCTCCGTGCGCAATCGCTGCAGGCCATACCGAATGACCTCGTCGAGATTGTCGATCGCCGAGCGCAATCGGTCATTGTCGGTCAGGGCATCCATCAAGCTGTCGCCGACCTTTAGTCCGGCGGTGCCCATCAGCAAATCGGCTGCAGGATTGAGCGCCTGTACGACCCAGTAACGATCGACCGCAAATGCAGGATAGGGTGCATGCCGCGCCAGCAGCCAATCGACCGCTTCACGCACCGGGGCCATGTCCGCATCCGATAGCGTGCGGGCGCCATAAGCCGGTGCAAGGCCGGCCGCGCTCAGCATGTGGTTGCGTCCGCTGCGCGGCACATCCAGTTCGGCGCACAGATTGAGGACCATAGAGCGGCTCGGTCGCGCCCGGCCGGTTTCAAGAAAGGAAATGTGCCGCGCCGACACATTGGCGCTAAGGCCAAGGTCCAGCTGGCTCATCCGGCGCTGCGCCCGCCAGCGCTTCAGTTCTGCTCCGAAATCCGGCTGCATGGGTCCCGACTCAGATCGATCTCGGCTCGCAGCATACTGTGCCGCAGGGCCGGGAACACCTACCTGCAAGGTAATTGTTTCGCCTCAAGGGCAGGTGGCATTGGGATTGTCAGACCGCATCTGAAATGGAGAGAGTTCTGATGACCCACGCATCTTCGATATTAGCTCTAAGAGTGGCCAGCGCCGTACTGATCGGCTTCGGCATCCTGAATCTGTTGGCATTGGCCACACCTCTGGCTGGCGTCATGGACCTGTTCATCGACTTCGCTTTCCTGCCGGTCGATGACGCGCAAGTCGCCAGCACTGAGGCCGCGCACCTGTGGATTGGGATTTCCGGTGGTCTGATGGCCGGATGGGGCGTCATGATCTGGCAGGTGACCGGGCAAGTCTACGCCATTGACCAGTCGGCGGGCCGTTCAATCATTCTGCCAGGAATCCTGACATGGTTTGTCATTGACGGGCTGGGCTCGGCCCTTGCCGGCGCCCCGTTCAATGCGGTCGTCAATGTCGTCTTCCTTGTCTTGTTCGTCTGGCCCGTACTTGCCGTGGAGCGCGACGGGCCGGTCGTGGCAGGCAGCTGAATGCGAAGGGCTGTTCTCAGAACAGGGCCAACTGGTCACCCCTGGACAACGGCTTCTCAAAAAGATCGCAACGCAGAGCGAGCTTCTCGCGATTGAGGCCGTTGCGTTCAGCGGCCATCTCGAAGCGGCGGCCGATGGTCCAGGCCAGCGGTCCGCTGCCCTTCATCCGTCGGCCGAATGTCGCGTCATTGTCCTTGCCGCCGCGAATCTGCCGGACAAGCGACATCACCTTGCGTGCCCGGTCTGGCATGATCTGGTGCAGCCAGTCCTCAAACAGATCGCGCACCTCGAGCGGCAGGCGCAGCATGATGTAGGCCGCTTCCTGCGCGCCGGCCGATTTGGCGGATGCCAGGATGTGTTCGATCTCCATGTCGGTCAGCCCGGGAACGACCGGCGCCACCATCACTACACTTGGGATGCCGGCCTCGGCCAGTCGCGTCAGCCCTTCCAACCGCCTTTGTGGCGTTGCGGCTCGCGGCTCCATCTGGCGCGCCAGCTTACGATCGAGCGTGGTGATCGAGATCGCGACCTTGACGAGGCCCTTCTTCGCCATGCGCGACAAAATATCGGTATCGCGGCTAACCAACGCCGACTTTGTCACGATACCTACCGGATGGTTCGTCCGCTCCAGCACCTCAAGGATTTCGCGGGTGATGCGATAAGTGCGCTCAATCGGCTGGTAGGGGTCGGTGTTGGCACCAAGTGCGATAACGCGCGGCTGATAGCCCGGTTTGCCGAGTTCCGCTTCGAGCAATTGCGCAGCGTTGGGCTTGGCATAGAGCCATGTCTCGAAATCGAGCCCTGGCGAGTGCCCCATGTGCGCGTGGCTCGGCCGGGCATAGCAGTAGATGCAACCATGCTCGCAGCCGCGATAGGGGTTGATCGAGCGATCGAAAGAAATGTCCGGTGATTGATTGCGTGCGATAATCGTTCTCGGCTTCTCGACCGCGACATGGGTCTTCAGTGCAGGAAGATCGCCGAGTCCCTCCCAGCCATCGTCAAGCGGCACGCGCTGGAACGGTTCGAACCGCCCGCTCTCATTGGCCGTCGCGCCGCGCCCTCGACGGCGTGTTGCGTCCACGCGCGCACTTTCAAAGCCAACACCGAGCCGCTTTGCTGATCTGTGCAGAGCCTGTTGGCTGTGTGCAGCCGCGCTGCCTCTTGCCCTGTCCTGATGGCTGATTTTGAGTTCGGTCATGTCTCACCGCCAAGGGGGCACGCCGGTCGGGGCCGGGTGGAGCAATTCTGTTGTAAGGAGAACATAAACAGAACAAACGTCTATTTCAAGCCAAATCAGGTCGGGTTGTTTCCGATATGTTGCCGTTTTGCCCACTCCATCGGCGGCAAACGGATGCTAAGACCCCCCGCATGTTGACTGTTGTTATCCCCACGCTGAATGCGGAATCGGAACTCGTGCCCACACTGGAAGCACTTGTGACGCCGTCGGCACACGGTGTTGTGCGCCAGGTCGTGGTCTCGGATGCCGGTTCGACCGACCTCACTGTTCGCATTGCCGATGAGATGGGCTGCGACATCGTCCGTGCCGAGCGGGGGAGGGGCCCACAGCTTGCTGCCGGTGCACAGCGCGCCAGGGCAGACTGGCTCTTGTTCCTGCATGCGGACACTGTGCTCGCAGATGGCTGGCACGTGGAAGCCCGCAGCTTTGTCGAGACCGTGATGCGCACCGGAGAAGAGCGCGCCGCAGCGTTCAGATTTGCGCTCGATGATTTCGGCTTCCGCCCTCGCTTGCTTGAGACCATGGTCAGGCTCCGTTGCGCGGCACTCGCATTGCCCTATGGTGATCAGGGCCTACTGATCAGCCGGCGGCATTATGAACGGCTCGGTGGCTATCGAACGCTGCCGCTGATGGAGGACGTTGATCTTGTCCGGCGCATCGGCAGGCGGTCGCTTGTGATGCTCGACAGCACAGCGCGCACCAGCGCGGAGCGGTATCGCCGCAGCGGCTATGCAGCCCGCATGCTGCGCAACTCGGGTTGCCTCACGCTGTATTATCTGGGTGTTCCGCCGCGGATGATCTCCCGGCTCTACGGCTAGACGTGAGCTCCAGTCGGCCTGTTTTGGTCATCATGGCCAAGGCACCCGTTATGGGGCGCGTGAAGTCTCGGCTTGCAGCCGATGTCGGACCAGTAAGGGCAACCGCGTTTCAGCGTAGCAACCTTGCGGCCACGGCTGCACGGCTTGCGGGCGACCGGCGCTGGCAGACGATTCTCGCCGTTGCGCCCGACGATGCTGTTGCGTCCCCGATGCTGCCATTCTTGCCGCGCATGCCCCAAGGCGGCGGCGACCTCGGTGACCGGATGGGCCGCGTTTTTGCCAACTTCCCGAATACCGACACCCTGATTGTTGGTGCAGACATTGCGGCAATCAGACCGTCACACATCGCGTCATGTCTGAAGCTGACACGAAGCCACGGTGCGGTTTTGGCCTCCTCCGGCGATGGCGGCTACTGGCTCGTCGGGCTCAAGGCGGGGCGTCGACCCGGAAGTTTGTTCGACCAGGTGCGCTGGTCGACCGAGTACAGCCTCGCCGACACGCAAGTGTCTCTTCGCCGTGCCTTGCGTATTGAACCGGCGCTCGGTCCGGCGCGCGAAGATGTCGATGAAGGCCCGGCACTGAGGCGATGGCAGGCTACTGGCGCCATGCGTCGTGTCTTGCCGGTGGGCGCCTAATCGCTCAGGCGTCCTGCAGCTTGCCGCGTTTCAGATGCTCATCCAGCCGCGGCATGATCTCCACGAAATTGCACGGCATGTGGCGGTAATCGAGCTGCCATTTCAGGATTCCGTCCCAGGCATCCTTGCAGGCGCCTGGGGAGCCCGGCAGCACGAAGATGTAGGTCGCACCCGCAACGCCACCGGTCGCACGGCTCTGGATCGTTGAAGTGCCGATCTTGTCGTAAGAGATGCGGTGAAAGACCTCCGAGAAACCGTCCATACGCTTTTCGAACAGAGGTTCGAGAGCATCGGGCGTGACATCGCGGCCGGTGAAGCCCGTGCCACCCGTTGAGATGACCACATCAATCGAGGAATCGTCGATCCATCCCTGAACGACCGCCTGAATGGCCGGAATGTCGTCGGTGACAATCTTTCGGTCGGCCAGCACGTGGCCGGCTTCCTCAATCCGTGCAGCCAGCGTTCCGCCAGAACGGTCTTCGTCCAGCGATCGTGTGTCCGACACCGTCAGGACCGCAATCTTCAATGAAACGAAGGGGCGGCTCTCATCAATACGGCTCATGGGGCATAATCCTCGATCAACCCGCGACTTGAAATCTCGGCCCTCAGGCTGCGCAAGTCCCGCCAAGACAACTTCTTTTGCGCTGGTTGCCTGAGGAGATAGGCCGGATGCAATGTTGGCAGCGCGGGTATCTCACGGCCAGCGATCGACAGGGTCCGCCACTTCCCGCGCATGCGCAGGATTCCGTCCTTGGTGGCGAACAGCTCCTTCGCTGCGGCACCACCCAAAACAAGGATCAATGTCGGGTTTACGAGCTCAATCTGCCGATCGAGAAACGGGCGGCAGATGGAGGTCTCCTGCGGTGACGGTGTGCGATTGCCAGGTGGACGCCAGAACACGGTGTTGGTGATGTGCACATGGCTACGATCAAGCGCAATGGCCGCCAGCATCCGGTCTAGCAATTGACCCGCCCGGCCGACGAACGGCTTGCCCTGAATATCCTCATCGCGGCCCGGCGCCTCGCCAATCAGCATGATCGGTGCTTCCGGATTGCCATCGCAAAGGCAGAGATTCTGTGCGGTTCGCTTCAGCGGGCAGCCGTCGAAACCGGTCAGGATCCGACGCAAATCCTCGATGCTCTCGGCCGAATTGGCCAGCCTTGTTGCTTCGGCCAGCACATTGTCCGGTTCGCCTTGAACCTGGCTGGTGTCTGCCGGCCCTGAGGACAATGGCCGCGCGTTCTCGATGACAGGGTTGGTTTCCGCCACGTCCGCGCTAGCTGTGTCCCCAGGTGCAAACTGGTCAATCGGTTTGGCTTCGAGGGTCTCGTCGATGCCGATGTCGGCATAATAGGCGATGATCGCTGCGGCTGCCTCGCGCCGCACGTCATCTTCCAGTTTATCTTTGGTTGTCTGGGTCACGTTACGGAATCTAGTTCCTGTGTTCTCAGGTCGCAAATCAGACAATGCTCCTGCTCTTGATCTTGTGTATTTTCCGCGCGACAGAGAACAAAACAAAAAGCAGAACCGGGCTTATCGGCACGGGAACATCTGCCAAGTTGGGAAACCAGGAAAGACACGAGAATGAGCGAGGCTGAAGAACCCCGCGAGTCGATGGAATTCGACGTCGTTATTGTAGGCGCGGGTCCGGCAGGGCTGTCGGCTGCGATACGGCTGCGGCAATTGGCGGAAGAACGAGGCGAAGAGATCTCTGTCGTCGTTCTGGAGAAAGGCTCTGAGGTTGGGGCGCACATTCTCTCTGGAGCCGTCATTGATCCCATCGGGCTTGATCGTCTCTTGCCCGAATGGCGCGATGAGGACACGCCGATCAAAACGCCGGTCACCGAGGACGTCTTCCTGTTCATGGGGCCTGCCGGTTCGGTGCGGTTGCCGAACTTCGCCATGCCGCCGCTGATGAACAACCACGGCAACTACATTGTCAGTCTCGGCAATGTCTGTCGCTGGCTGGCGGAGAAGGCCGAAGCCATGGGCGTGGAAATCTACCCCGGCTTCGCAGCTGCCGAAGTTCTTTATGATGACGATGGCGCCGTCGTTGGTGTAGCCACTGGCGATATGGGCGTTGGTCGCGATGGCGCGCCGACGGACAATTTCATGCGCGGCATGGAACTGCGCGCGAAATACACACTGATCGCCGAGGGTGTGCGCGGATCGCTCGCCAAGATGCTGATTGCGAATTTCAACCTTGATGAGGGGCGTGAGCCGCCGAAATTCGGCATCGGCCTGAAAGAGTTGTGGGAGGTCGACCCGGCAAAGCACAAACCGGGTCTTGTGCAGCATTCATTCGGCTGGCCGCTGGATCTCAAGACCGGTGGCGGGTCGTTCCTCTATCATCTCGAGGACAATCAAGTTGCCGTCGGCTTCGTTGTCCACCTCAACTACACCAATCCGCACCTCTCGCCTTTCGAGGAATTCCAGCGATTCAAGACCCATCCGGCGGTATCCGAGACGTTCGAGGGCGGCAAACGGATTTCCTATGGCGCGCGCGCCATCACCGAAGGCGGCTATCAATCAGTGCCGAAGCTGACTTTTCCCGGTGGTGCGCTGATCGGCTGTTCAGCTGGTCTCGTCAATGTTCCGCGCATCAAGGGCAGCCACAACGCCATGCTGTCGGGCATGATGGCGGCTGAACATGTCGCCGAAGCTCTGGCGGATGGTCGTTCCGCCGACGAACTTGCCGGTTTCGAGCAAGGCTGGCGCAACAGCGATATCGGTCGCGACCTTCACACCGTCCGAAATGTCAAACCGCTATGGTCCAGATTTGGCACGATCGGTGGCGTCGTGCTTGGCGGCATCGACATGTGGAC
>JBCDCP010000015.1:0-31066 GCA_039181495.1 Pseudomonadota bacterium
ACACATGTGTGTTCGCATCCTCGATCTCCTGCTTGGAGAACCCGAGCTCGCGCAGCATGTCGAACTCAGGATCGTCCAGCCGGTCCGCCGCGATCCCGAGGGTCTGAACACAGAAATCCTCACCAAGCGTCCACTTGTTGAAGACGAACTTGATGTCGAAGGCGGATCCGAGACCAGCCTTGACTTTGTCGAGGGCCTCGTCGGTGAAACCCTTGGCCTTCAGCGTGGAAGGATTGATGGCCGGTGCCTGATCAAGCGTGCCATGACCAACGGCATAGGCCTCGATTTCGGCGATATCAGCCGGACGGTAGCCGAGCGTCTCGAGCGCTTCGGGAACGGCCCGGTTGATGATCTTGAAGTAGCCGCCGCCGGCGAGCTTCTTGAACTTGACCAGTGCGAAATCCGGTTCGATCCCGGTGGTGTCGCAATCCATCACCAGACCGATCGTCCCGGTCGGCGCAATCACGGTTGCCTGCGCATTGCGGTAGCCGTGCTTGGTGCCCAGTTCGATCGCCTCATCCCACGCAAGGCAGGCCGCTTCTACAAGCTCAGTATGTGGGCAGGCCCTATGGTCGAGCGGGACAGGAGCGGTATTCAGCCGTTCGTAGCCTTCGACCGCGCCATGCGCGGCGCGCGCGTGGTTGCGCATCACCCGCAGCATATGCTCGGCGTTCTTCTTATGCCCGGGAAACGGTCCCAATTCCTCGGCCATCTCAGCGCTGGTCTTGTAGGCAATACCAGTCATCAACGCGGTAATTGCACCGGCCAATCCCCGGCCTTCTTCGGAATCGTAAGGGATGCCCGAGGACATCAGCAGACCGCCAATATTGGCGTATCCCAGGCCCAGCGTCCGGTACTTGTAGGACAGCTCCGCGATCTGACGGGAAGGGAACTGCGCCATCATCACCGAGATCTCGAGCACGATGGTCCACAGCCGTGTGGCATGGCTGAACGATGCCACATCGAACTGTTTCTCGGCGTCGCGAAACTGCATCAGGTTGAGCGACGCAAGATTGCAGGCCGTGTCGTCGAGGAACATGTACTCAGAGCACGGGTTCGATGCCCGGATCGGCCCTGACTCGGGGCAGGTATGCCAATCATTGATCGTAGAGTGATACTGGATGCCCGGATCGGCCGAGGCCCACGCCGAGTATCCGATCTTTTCCCACAACTCGCGCGCCTGGACGGTCTTGGCGACCTCGTCTTGCGTGCGCCACGTCAGCTTCCATTCGCTGTCTTCTTCGACAGCTTCAAGGAATTCATCTGTCACCCGGACCGAGTTGTTGGAATTTTGACCGGAGACTGTCAGATAGGCCTCCGAATCCCAGTCGGTGTCGTAGGTGCGGAACTCGACGTCAGTGTAGCCCTGCTTGGCAAACTGAATGATCCGTCGGATGTAGTTTTCCGGCACCAGCGCAGACTTGGCCGCTTTGACTTCTCGCTTCAGGGCAGGGTTACGATTGGGTTCGAAGCAATCCTCTGACCCTTCGCAATTCACGCAGGCCTTCATGATGGCCTTGAGGTGCTTCTGGCAGATCTTCGAACCGGTCACCAGGGCGGCGACCTTTTGCTCTTCACGCACCTTCCAGTCGATGTATTCCTCGATATCGGGGTGGTCGATGTCGACCACCACCATCTTGGCCGCGCGGCGCGTCGTGCCACCAGACTTGATGGCGCCGGCAGCGCGATCGCCGATCTTGAGGAAGCTCATCAGCCCCGATGACTTGCCACCACCGGACAGCTTTTCACCTTCGCCGCGCAGATAAGAGAAGTTCGAGCCGGTTCCTGAGCCATACTTGAAAAGGCGCGCTTCACGGACCCACAGATCCATAATACCGCTGTCATTCACCAGATCGTCGGTGACCGACTGAATGAAGCAGGCGTGCGGCTGCGGGTGCTCGTAGGACGAAACAGATTTGGTCAGCTCGCCGCTGAAAGGATCAACATAGAAGTGGCCCTGGCTTGGGCCATCGATGCCATAGGCCCAGTGCAGGCCGGTGTTGAACCATTGCGGGCTGTTAGGCGCGCATTTCTGCGTACACAGCATATAGGCCATCTCATCGAAGAAGGTGCGGGCATCTTCCTCGGAGTCGAAATAGGATCCCTTCCATCCCCAATAGGTCCAGGTCGCGGCCAGTCGAATGAAGACCTGGCGGCAATCGGTCTCCGGCCCATAACGCTCGTCCTCGGCGATGTCGTCCATTCCCATGTCGTCGGGTTCGGACCGCCATAGCCAAGACGGGACGGTCGACTCTTCGATCCGCCGCAGCCGCTTCGGCACGCCCGCCTTGCGGAAATATTTCTGGGCCAGGATATCGCAAGCGACCTGCGACCAGCTCTCCGGCACGACGATGTTGTCGAGCTTGAACACGACCGAGCCATCAGGGTTGCGAATCTCGCTGCTTGTTGTCCTGAAGGACACGCCTGCAAACGGAGACTCGCCAGCCTTTGTATAACGGCGCTCAATACGCATTCTTGTATTCTCCTTAGCCATTCCACAGCACTGGAATCAGTGCCCTAGCCCCAACTATGGCTCCCAGTCCGGACTCATCGGTCCGGCACCCCATGTCTGTCTGGCCGCCAAAAGCCCTGCCTCAAATCGCACGGGTATTTTTGTCCCCGTGTCTTTTTGCCCCCGAGCCACAACAGACGGCACGCCCGAGCGCATGGATACGACCACACGCCATGTCGGCCATTCTGGCCGGGCTCGTTGTGTACGGGTAGCGGTACTCAAACACTGCGCCACTGTCACTGTCGCGATGTGGCAACCCTCAAACCCTAGTGCGACTCGTCGATACACGTCAAGAACTAGTAGGTGGTTATTACTGATCCCCTAAACCTAGTATGTCAGGCGTGTGAAAAACGGGGAAAATGGTTAAAGCCGATTCGCATTCCGACAAGTCTCTGGAATCCGGAGCTATTCCGTCAACCATATTCCCGGTCCAACGGCCGGTTTCGTCGATTTCGGCCAGATCGTTCAAATTGTGCACATCCGATTGGTGGCGGATTAGGCCGCGAATCGTAGACCGATCACCAACACGCGGGACTGGTTTCTTGTTGGACGGATATCTATGGCCCATCACGCTGCCTATGGACTCACTATCGATCAGCTCGATGTCATGATCATTGAGCAAAGCCGCACGGCCCAGACCATGCTGCGATCAATGCTGGCTGCTCAAGGCGCTGGCCGTATCAGATCGGCTGACACGGTAGCCGAAGCCCTTCAGATGATGATTGCAGAACCCCCCAATCTGGTTCTGACGGCTTGGGACTTGGGCCAGTATTCAGGCGCAAAACTGCTCAATGTGATCCGCCACAAGCGGATGGAGCCGTTGTGCTATTTGCCGGTCATTGTCATCACGGCGCATGCGACCTTGCGAATCGTCGATGAAGCGTTCAGCGCTGGCTGCACCAACATTCTGGTTAAGCCTGTGTCGCCGGCCGCCCTGTTGCGCCGGGTCGAGTGGGTCACGTCCGACAATCGTCAGTTCGGACAGGATGGAAACAAACTGGCCATCGACGGTGTGCAGAAGATACTCGACACGCGTGTCCGCAAACGCCGCTTGAGCACGATTATCGCCAGCAACGCTGCAGTCGACTCACTTCTCGAAGGCGACATCGACACTGTGCTTGATGATTACGAGGACCTGGCAGCACTCGGCTCGGCGATGCGGACCCAGGAGAAAAAGGAAAAGCCCGCCGACGACAAGTTCAAACCCGTCGACTCGAACCAGGCCGAAGAGAGCAACCCGTATTGGTATGGTTGGGATATCGGGGTTCGCGAGACGAAACCCTCGTCTTGCCAGCGGCGAGGCAGGGCGGCATAGTCGCGCCGTTGCCCTCCGCCCGGCACGTTGTCGCCGGGATCCGCAGAAGGCTCGGCGCATGCCAAGATGGCTGTTACAGCTGTTCACCTGGTGGAACGGTCAGACCATAGGAACCCGTGTCTTTACCTGGCGCCATGGCACGCGCGTGGGTGAAGATCAGTTTGGCAATATCTATTATCAGTCGAAACCGATCCCGCCTCATGGCCAGCGCCGCTGGGTCGTCTACGCCGATCTCGCCGAGCCAAGCGCTGTGCCGGCCCAATGGCATGGATGGTTGCATCACACGGTTGAAGACCCGCCGGCAGACAATCAGTTGGCCCATGACTGGCAGCAGGCGCATGTGCCAAACCTGACGGGGACCTCCAAGGCGTATCGTCCGGCTGGCAGCACACTGACGCCCGAGAAGAGACCGGTCACCACAGGTGACTATGATGCCTGGTCGCCGGAATAGTCGGGGCGTGGTCTGCGCAACACTATCTGTCTTTTCATTTCGCCTGAGCAGCAACCTAGACTATCGGCTGCGTGGCCTTGGAATCGCCCATAGCGCAAACCAGAACGGGTAGTGCTTGCACCCAACTGGTCACGCGGCTATCCCACAGCGCCGATCATACAACGTCCGATGAGTCCCTGAATGCCGCGGTCGCGTTCTCACCGATATCTCAACCTTGCTGCCTTGCTGGCAATTGCTGTGCTGCCCGTTCTGACGGCATCACCGGCATTGGCAGAGAAGATCGCAAACCCGATCGCTGAATTCACAGGGCTCGACAAGATCACCGGGCGGATCATCAGGTTCGATGTGCTGATCGATGAGACGGTGCAGTTCGGTGCCCTGCAGGTCACACCCCGCATTTGCTATTCGCGACCACCTACTGAAGCGCCCAGAACGACCGCCTTTGTTGAGGTCGATGAAGTTACGCTGGAAGCCAACATCAAGCGCATTTTCACGGGATGGATGCTGGCCGCGAGCCCGGGGCTCAACGCCGTTGAACACGCCGTCTACGACGTCTGGCTGACCAACTGCAAGACCACGTCGGAAGAGCTGAACATCGGCAATTGATGCCAATCGGCATTCACCGCGATGGCTTCTTCAAGCATGTCCTTATAGGCCAGACGCGGGACCTCAATCGCGCCCATGCTGGTCAGATGCTTGGTCAGGAACTGGGTGTCGAGCAACTCAAAACCACCTACCTTTAGGCGAGCAACCAGAAAGGTCAGGGCAATCTTGCTTGCATCTGACTCACGGTGGAACATGCTTTCGCCAAAGAATGTGCCGCCAAGCCGCACACCGTACAGCCCACCAAGCAGCTGGTCATCTCGCCAGACCTCGATCGTGTGGCAGTGCCCCATCCGAAACAGCGCGCTGTAGAGATAACGGATCTCGGCATTGATCCAGGTCTTGCGCCGCCCGGGCCGCGGTTCTGCGCAGCCATCAATCACCGCATCGAAATCATTATCGATCAGGACCCGAAAATCCTCGCGGCGGATGCGCTTGCGCAGGCTTGCGGAGATATGAAACTCGTCGAGCGGAAGGACGCCGCGGAAATGAGGTTCGATCCAGTGCAGCCGACTCGAGTCAGCATCCTCCGCCATCGGAAAGATGCCAAGCGCATAGGCGCGCAAGAGCATGGTCGGCGTAACATCGAGCGCTGCTGGATCGCGCGGTTTCACGGGGCTGGACGCCTCCTCGTCGAACCTGCTTGTGCTGTCATCCTAGCTTTCGATCGTAGTCTCGGCGAGAAACGATTCAAGCCAGTGAATGTCGTACTGGCCGTCAACGATATCGGGATGGCTGACAAGCGTTCGAAAAAGCGGGATCGTCGTATCAATGCCATCAACAACGAATTCGCCAAGCGCCCGCCTCAGTCGCATCAGGCATTCATTGCGCGTCTTGCCATGCACGATCAGCTTGCCGATCAGGCTGTCGTAAAAGGGCGGGATCCGGTAGCCCTGATAGACTCCTGAATCGACTCTGACGCCCAACCCTCCCGGCGGGTGATAGTAGCCGATGATGCCCGGTGAAGGTGTGAAGGTTTGCGGGTTCTCAGCATTGATACGGCATTCGATGGCGTGGCCCCAAAATGCAACATCGTCCTGCTGGATCGACAGGTCCGCCCCAGACGCCACCCGCAGCTGTTCGTTGACCAGATCGAACCCGGTGATCATTTCGGTGACGGGGTGCTCGACCTGGAGCCGGGTGTTCATCTCGATGAAATAGAATTCGCCATTCTCGTAGAGAAACTCGACCGTGCCGGCGCCTCGATAGTTGAGGTCGGCCATCGCCTTGGTACAAACAGAGCCGATTCGCTCACGGTCGCCGGCATTCAGCGCCGGCGATGGTGCTTCTTCCCAGACCTTCTGATGACGCCGCTGAAGCGAGCAATCCCGCTCGCCAAGATGGACTGCATTTCCGCGTCCATCGCCAAAGACCTGCACCTCAATGTGCCGCGGCCGGCCCAGGAATTTCTCGATGTAAACCGAGTCGTCGCCGAAAGCAGCGCCTGCCTCTGCGCGCGCCGTCGCCATTGCCTCGGCCAGGTCATCGGCGGTTTTGGCGACCTTCATACCGCGTCCACCACCGCCTGAGGCTGCCTTCACCAGGACCGGATAGCCGATCTCCGAAGCGACCTTCTCGGCTTCGTCATGATGCTCAACAGCGCCGTCGGATCCAGGCACAACCGGTACGCCAAGTGCCGCAATGGTTTTCTTGGCTTCGATCTTGTCGCCCATGATGCGGATATGGTCGGCAGTGGGGCCAATGAATGTGATGCCATGTGCATCAAGAATTTCTGCAAAGCGGGCATTTTCTGACAGGAACCCATAACCGGGATGCACGGCATCGGCGCCAACAATCTCGCAGGCGGTCAGCAGGCTGGGAATGTTGAGATAGGAGTCGCGCGCTTGCGGCGGCCCGATGCAGACACTCTCGTCGGCAAGCCGCACGTGCATGGCATCGCCGTCCGCCGTCGAATGCACTGCGACCGTGCCGATGCCAAGCTCCTTGCAGGCACGCAGAATACGGAGCGCGATTTCCCCGCGGTTGGCAATCAGAACCTTGTCGAACATCGCCATTTCAATCTGCAAAATTGGCCGCTTGTATGTTGCTGGTTCAACTGATGATCAGCAAAGGCTCGCCGAATTCAACCGGCTGCGCGTCTTCGACAAGTATGGCTGTCACCGTGCCTGCCCGCGGCGCGGTGATCGGGTTCATCGTCTTCATTGCCTCGACGATCATGATCGTCTGGCCTTCATGCACCTTGCTGCCAACACTGACGAATGGCGAAGCGCCTGGTTCCGGCGCATGATAGGCGGTGCCGACCATGGGCGAGGTCACCGCGTTGCTGTCGGCCTTGGCATCGGTGCTGTCAGGCGTGGCCGCACCACTGGCGATCGGGTTGGTTGCCGGAGGCGGGGCAGGGGCCGCAGCAGGAACCGCGACCGACACCGGCGCCGCCACGGATTGCTGACGCGCCACACGGACCCGAAGGCCCTCCTGCTCAATTTCGATTTCCGTCAAATCGGTATCCGACAACAAATCCGCGAGCTCGCGAATTAGCTTCTTGTCGATCCGGCTCTTACTCTCGGCCATTCTCTCTTGATCCGCCCTCTCGAACGCCTGACTGCGCAGTCTGCCGCCCGGAACCCTGTGCTCCCGGTCAACCGACGCTGTTGTCTCCAAGCAGTGCCTGCAGCGCAAACCTATAACCCAATGCGCCGAAGCCCGAAATGCTTCCACGCGCCACTGGTGCGATCATCGAGCGATGCCTGAATTCCTCGCGCGCATGGACATTGGAAAGATGAACTTCGACGACCGGCACGTCGATGCCACGGACAGCATCGTGAAGCGCGACTGAGGTGTGGGTATACGCACCCGCATTCAGCACCACGCCCGCCGATTGTGCGGCGCCGGCAGCATGCAACCACTCTACCAATTCGCCTTCCTGATTGCTCTGTCGGCAATCTGCCTCGGCGCCCAGTTCTTTCGCCCAGCGAGCGCAATGGCCATTCAGATCGGCGAGCGTCATGTTGCCGTAAATGTCAGGCTCACGCCCGCCCAGCAGGTTGAGGTTGGGTCCGTTCAGGACAAAGACGGTTGACGTCATGGATTCGCAGATATGGCGCGGTCGACATGCGCGGGACGATCTGTCCAGACATATCGCCGCTGGGATTACGAAAGCGCACTAGCTGCGCCTGATCCGCGCGGAAATATACAATGCCCGATGCGACTGCAAGCCGCTTGTGGGGAATGGCGGATCAGTGGACCTAAATTCGGCTAACAGACCTGACAGCCTTGCTGGCGCAATTCGCTTATGGCCGCAGCAATTTCCTCCACAGGCGCTGCCCCGACCAGCACCCGGTCTCCCACCACATAGGCTGGTGTTCCGTTGATGCCGACATTGTCACCCAGAGCACGATTGGCATCGATGACTGCGCGAACGGACGGGTCCTGCAGATCGCGGTCAAGTTGCGTCATATCGACGCCGACATCGCCGGCAACCTGGCGCGCCACCTGTTCGTCGATATAGCCTTCCTGCTCCATCAGCTTGCGATGGAACTCGAAATATTTGTCATCCTGGCGCTGTACAGCCACGGCGATCAATGCTGCATCCTCGGATTCCTGACTAAGGACTGGAAACTCCTTGAACACAACGCGCAGGTTTGGATCGGTTCCCATCAGCGTCAGAACATCTTGCATGGCGCGGCGGCAGTAGGGGCAGTTGTAATCGAAGAACTCGACAAGCGTGACGTCGCCGTTCAGATCACCGGAGACGTGATCGGTGGCTGAGCGAAACAGATCATCGCGTAGTTCGCCAATGACCTCACGCTGCCGTTCCGCCTCCTGCTCAGAGCGCCGTGCTTCCAGCGCAACCGATGCTTCTTCGAGGATGTCGGGTTCTGCCACCAGCGTCGTGCGCACGAGCCCAGCAACTTCGGCTTTTTGTTCATCGGTGAGACCAACTGGAGCTTCGGCAACCGGAGCTTCTGGCTGCATTTGTTGCGCGGCGAAAAACCCTCCGAAACCGAAGACGGCAGCGATGGCAGCACCTGCCAGCAGATTCTTCATCGAACATCAACTCCATTGGCCAGATCGGTCATCTGATGGGTGTGACCTGCTGAACCCGCATTTGCAAGAGACAATGGTGTGATCACCGACCAGGCGGACGGAACCGGAGGATGTCTTCGGCCCGAAGCCAACCCGGTTGCCCCGTCTTGAATCCCTGCTTGGCACGCGTAGCAAACTGGCGCGCCAGATTGAAATCACCACGGGCAAGGGCGGCCTCGGCACTTGCAAGGTTGGCTTCCGCTGTCCGGCCCAGGCTGCCATAGGCTCGCGCAAGAAAGGTCTGCGCGGCCGCGTGATCGCGGTGCTGGTTGGTCACCCGTACCAGTTCACGCACAGCGTCATCGAGCAATGCAGGGTCGTTGGACACCACATAGGCCCGGCCAAGCTGTACCCTCAGCATTGTGATGCCCGGTGCCAGTTCCACCGCACGTCGCAACGGCGCCACGGCTTCGCGCGGGCGCCCGGCGTTGGTCAGGATTTCGCCCTTCATCTCATGGAAGAAGGGATTGCGCGGATCGCCCTGGATGAGCCGGTCAATATTGCGCAGCGCGCTGCGATAGTCCGACGATCGCATTTGGATGATCGTGTTCGCATACAGTGCGGCTTCGCTAGCGTTCATGTCCGGATAACGGCGCCGGACATTGCCGGGATGCTCAAGGTAAGCAAACGTTTTGGCCTTGATCAGGTCGAACCGGCGTTGACGGTCCGGCGGATCCAGAACGTCGAAGTATGGGCTACGGGTCGCGATGGCGCGCAAAGCTTCGACGCGGTCGCGCGCCATCGGGTGGCGCTGCGCATAGGGATCGGCGAACCGCGCCGAGAACATCGACTGGTCGGCAAGTTTCTCGAAGGTGCGCAGCATGCCCTTGGCGGACTGCCCCGTGGCTGTGAGGTAGGAGACGCCGGCCTGGTCTGCGGCGGCTTCCTCGCCGCGGCGATAGCTGAGGAAAGTGCGCTGTGCGAGGCCCGATCCTCCGGCGATCACACCGGCACCGGCCTCACTCTGTCCAGCCGCAATAGCCGCTCCACCGAGGATTGCCTGCAGGATCATGATGGCCTGGGCTCGCGCGAGTTCTTGCCTCATTCGCGCCAGATGCCCGCCAGCGATGTGGCCAATCTCGTGCGCCAGAACGCCGGCCACCTCATTGGGCACGTCGGACTGCATGATCACACCCAAATTGAGGAAGATGCGCCTGCCATCCGCAACGAAGGCGTTAAAGTTCCGATCCGGGATCAGATAGACCTGAATGTCGGAACTGCCGAGGCCGGCTGCCTGCAGCAGTTCACCCATATAGCTGCCCAGCAGGCTTTCAATTTCCGCGTCACGGACAAAGGAGATACGTCCCTGCGCGGTGGCGGGGTTCACCGATGCAATCCCATAGGCCAGCGCGCCGCCAATCGTCAGCAAAACGGCAGCAATGGCGAAAAAGCCCGCGCGACGACGAGATTTGCGGTGTGAGGACGGCGGATACGCCATCATGCCTCTCAAGACGGACATCCGGAGCGTACGTTCGCTCCAACCGGTACAGCGCGCGGAATATAAGCGCAGAACACTCCGCAAGCCAGATTTCAAACTGTTCACATTCCCGTAGCCACAGTAGGAATGGGGCGAAACCGCGGCTAACAGCCGTCAATCGCGCATGTCTGCGCATCGATCACGAGACAACGCACCCCATGAAGAGTGTCAAGAGGACGCGCAGCCTCGCACAGCGTGGCGACGTGGCGCCATTCATTGCCATGGATGTCATGCGCGAGGCGCACAACCTGGCCGCACATGGCCGCAAAGTTCTGCATATGGAAGTCGGCCAACCCGGGTTCCCCGCGCCGAAGGCGGTGCGCGACGCGGCCGTCCGCGCCCTTGCCTCCGAGCGCCTGGGATACACCGAAGGTACCGGGCTGCCGGCCCTTCGTGACGGTATAGCTGCCTATTATCAGGACGCCCACGATGTTCAAATCGATCCGCGCCGCGTCGTCGTGACCACCGGATCATCCGCTGGCTTTATCATCGCGTTTCTTGCATTGTTCGATGCCGGCGAGAAGATCCTGTTGCCAGTGCCGACCTATCCCGCCTACCGCAACATCCTCACAGCGCTCGATCTTCAGCCACAGATGATGCATTTGCCGGCGGCGCAATACGGCGTACCGACGGTCAATGACGTGGCCCGGGCGGCATCAGCCGATGATAAGGTTGCCGGCCTGCTTGTTGCCAGCCCAGCAAACCCGACCGGCACGGTCATCGGAACCGATGATCTGGCGAGCCTGGCAGGCCAATGCCGCTCTGATGCACTCTGGCTGATCTCCGATGAAATCTATCATGGGCTCAGCTACGGATCGGCGGTGACCGACACAGCCCTGCGCCATGATGACGAGGCCATCGTCATCAACTCATTCTCGAAGTACTACTGCATGACCGGCTGGAGAATCGGCTGGATGATCGTTCCCGACAGGCTGGTCCGTGTCGCAGAGCGATTGGCGCAAAACCTTTTCATCTGCGCCCCTGCGCTGTCGCAACACGCCGCGCTCGCAGCGTTTGACGCAACCGATGATCTGACCGAGGTCAAGGCCGTCTATCAGCAGAACCGCCAGATGCTGCTGGAGCGTTTGCCCGCCATTGGATTGCCCGACCTCTACCCCGCCGATGGCGCTTTCTACATCTATGCAAATTGCGGCGCCTACACCAATGACAGCGTCGCGTTCGCGCAAATGCTGCTGCACGAGGATGGTATCGCCGTAACGCCGGGTGTCGATTTCGATCCAGTCGATGGAGACCGGTACATCCGGCTGTCCTATGCCGGCACCACGGATACCATCGAGAAAGCACTCGCCAAGCTGGAAAAGCGGCTTGCGAACCTCCGCTAGCCGCTCGCCGGTCTAGCTGTCGTCGGCTCCCAGCGCGCGTTGCCACCAACCTTTTCGTCTTGGCTTCGCAGGCTCTTGAGGAGCCTCCGCAACCACGGCTGCTTCGGCTTCAGCCAGTTCAGCGTCTTCTTGCTGCGGTTCTGGCGTTGGCGACATTGCTGCCGCTTCTGGTTCGGGTGCGGCAGGCTCGTCCGTTGCGCCGGCGTTCTCGGCACTTTCCGATGGCGCATCGGCATCTTCGGGCACGGCTGCGTTGTCCTGATCCGTTGCTACGGCCTCGGCGGATTGCGTTTCGTCTGGCGCAGTCTCGGGGCTCTCGGCTTCGGTCTTGCGCGACACACGGCGCCTGCCGGTCTTGCGACCACGTTTAGGCTTCTCGTCGCTCGCAGCTTTCTCTTCGACGGTGTCTTCGCTTTGTGCGTCCTGGCTGGCTCCCTCGGATGCATCGATGTCTGAAGCGGCATCCTCTGGGGCGATATCATTGGTTTCCGCGCCGTTGTCAGAAGACGCACCATTACTGCCCCGCCGCCTTCTCCCGCCACGCCGGCCGCGTCGCCTGCGTCTCTGACGGCCATCTTCTGTTCCCGCCTCTGAGTCATCGTCATTCGAACGTGCGGAAGACTCTTCAGCTTCTTCATCCACGGCATCATTCACCGTGATGTGGCTGGTGCCCTTGCGGGCCTTCGCCGGCTGGCTTGCGGCTGCGCCAATCTCGATGGCGAAAGGCCCATCGCCCGGCCGATCTTCGGCAACAATCGTCACCGAAATCCCGTAGCGCTGTTCGAGTTCCCAGAGATGGCCGCGCTTGTTGTTGAGAATATAGAGCGCCGCATCGGGACGGGCCCTGACCGTCACATTGACGGCGCGCTTGCGCTGGGCGTCCTCGATCGATCTCAGCACCTGCAACGCGACCGACTCAGACGACCGTATCATTCCTGAGCCCGCGCAGTGCGGGCATGTTATGAAGCTGCCTTCCATGATGCCGGAGCGGATTCGTTGACGCGACATCTCGAGCAGTCCGAAATGGCTGATGCGTCCCACCTGAATGCGCGCCCTGTCAGTTTTCAGGCACTCTTTCAGCTTTCGCTCCACCGCGCGATTGTTGCGGTTCTCTTCCATGTCGATGAAATCAATCACCACGAGTCCGGCGAGATCCCGCAGTCTCAATTGGCGTGAGATTTCTTCGGCGGCCTCCAGATTGGTTTTTAGCGCCGTGTCCTCGATCGAGTGTTCTTTGGTGGCACGCCCGGAGTTCACATCGATGGCAACCAGCGCTTCGGTCTGATTGATGACGATGTAGCCCCCGGACTTCAGCGTGACTTGCGATCCGAACATCGCATCAAGCTGCTGTTCGACATCGAAGTGTGAGAAGATCGGATCGTCGTCTTTGTAGAGATGGATGTTCTTGGCATGGCTCGGCATCAGCATGCGCATGAACTCGCGTGCTTCTTTGTAAGCTCCGTCACCAGCAACAAGAACCTCGGCAATTTCCTTTGAATAGATATCCCGGATCGCCCGTTTGACGATGTTGCCCTCTTCGTAAACGAGTGAGGGCGCCATGGATTCAAGCGTCAGGGTTCGGACTGCTTCCCACAGCCGCAACAGATATTCGAAATCCCGGCGAACTTCGGCTTTCGTCCGGCTCGCGCCAGCCGTGCGCAGGATGACGCCCATTCCTTTGGGCACTTCGAGCTCACGTGCGATGTCCTTGAGCCGTTTCCGGTCGCCGGCATTGGTGATCTTTCGGGAAATCCCACCGCCGCGCGCTGTATTAGGCATCAGCACGCAATAGCGGCCGGCCAGCGACAGATACGTCGTCAATGCAGCGCCCTTGTTGCCGCGCTCCTCCTTGACGACCTGAACAAGCAGAACCTGCTTTCGCTTGATGACTTCCTGGATCTTGTAGTTCCGCTTTCGCCTGGGTTTGCGCTGGGGAACCTCTTCCATGGCGTCTTCGTCGCCAACCGAGTCCACGGTTTCCTCTGGGTCATCGCCAGACGCCGCCAGTTCTTCCTCAGTCGGAGCATCCTCCGATCCATTCAACTCCGCATCGGCATTCTGATCAGCGGATGAATCGTCTTCGTTGTCGGTTGCATCTACCTCATCCGATGGATCAGTCTGATCCGCATTGTCATCCTCAGCCGCAGCTTCAACATCTTCACTGATGACCTCATCTGGCGATGCATCAAGGGCTACAGCCTCGCCGTCTTTCGGCTCCTCTGAGTCACCGTCGTCGGTTTCAGTCTCAGTGGATTCAGTCTCAGTGGCCGGTGCAGCCTTCTTAGACCGCCCACGACGCCCGCGCTTCTTGCCTGCGGGCTGGTCATCTTCGGACGCTTCCTCGGCCGCAGCGGCAATTTCGTCTTCTTCCTCCTCTTCGAGAAGGGCCTGACGGTCGGCAGCCGGTATCTGGTAGTAATCGGGGTGGATTTCGCTAAAGGCGAGAAAACCATGGCGATTGCCGCCATAGTCGACAAACGCGGCCTGCAGTGACGGCTCGACCCGCGTTACCTTGGCAAGATAGATGCTGCCGCGAAGTTGCTTGCGGGCCTGTGCCTCGAAGTCAAACTCCTCGACCCGGTTCCCTTTCACGACCACAACCCGGGTTTCCTCCGGGTGGGCCGCATCGATCAACATTTTGTTGGACATGTGTTCTTCTCAAATGCGTATCCGCCGGTGGCCCTGCCAGCCGGGGCAGCCGATCAGCCGGTGGCCTCTGGCCAATCGGGCGAGCTGCGATGCGGGACTGCAGGGCAGGGCGGAAATGCGGTTGTTCGGACCCACGCAAGACGCGCGATCCGGCGTTCAATAGGACTGCCACCTGTAGGCGGCAGGTTCTGACGGGCCGAACTTCTCCACGCCCAAAGCGCAGAGGTGATCGGCCATGGGCGTCTCCGCCCTCAAGACGTGACAACGGGCGATCAAACGCCGCGTCGACGCGAAATTCTCGACGTTGATAAGTGCCCGAAAGATCAGCGCCAAAGGTTGTTCGGCCATGCGCCATCGGTCCGGCTTCGGGCTGTCTCAAACCCCGTCCTCGCGACGGTGATGGTGCAATTGCGCGAAGCGATTCAAACGCCATGAATAATGTCGCCTCACATGCCGCCGACCGATTGGCTCAACCAATCGCGTGAAAACGTTACCGGCCCTGATTGCGCCTGATTTACGGCGCATTGCAGAGCATTTGGTGTATGTGCAGCGAAACCGTGCTGAACACCCTGGGGCTATTGGGATTCTCGATAAGACCGACGAATTGGAAAAATCCACTCCTTCAAATCCAGTATGAGAAGCCTCATTGAAACCAGTTGCCGAGAATATCCGGAACGGCGTTTTCCCGGCCCAGGAATAGTTGGTGCGCTCTTCAATATGAACTGCTGCACAAACGCCAATGCACGAATATCAGGCATGGTGAGTGGCAATGCAAGCGTGCAATTGCCCCAGGTCGCCCAATCATTGCCGTTGCGTAAGCAAAACACGCCCTGAACAATAGGAATCTGGTGTTACAAAGCGTGTGATCGAAATGGAGCTTTAAGAGTTGGCGGCTTTACTGGCGTTTCTCGGGCTGATTCGGGGCAGCCTCATCGACGATTGTGGTCTTGGTAGGGGGAGCAGTGCGTGACAATGGTGCTGAGCCGTTCAGACAGGCAGCATCGTATAAAGCCTCTCCCGTGGGCGGACCTCACCCGCGTGGCGATCCAGGCCGCCATCTGTATCGTCCTCGCCATCTTCGTTACCCCAATTTCGACCGAGCCATCCTTTGCCTCCAACAAGCCGGCAGCGGCAGATGCCAGGCTTGCCGGTGATGAGAAACGCACGCGTTTCGTGCTGGATATCGATCGCGCCGTGGCATTCCGAATTTTCACGTTGGCCGATCCCTACCGTATTGTTCTCGAACTGCCCGAAGTGGGTTTTGACCTTGATGGCTCTGTCGGTCGGCAGGGCCGTGGCCTGGTCACCGCGTTCCGCTATGGCCAGTTTGCCGCCGGCAAATCGCGCGTGGTTCTCGATGCCAGCGCGCCGGTGAAAATCGACAAAGCGTTCATCCTCGAACCGATCGATGATCAGCCTGCACGACTCGTGGTCGATCTGGTGCCCTCCGACCGGCGTGCCTTCTTGCGTGAAATGGCTGCCCTCGGCGAGGAAGATCTGCCCGATGAACGGGTTGCGATCGGCACGCAGCAGCCAGAATCAATTCTTGGCCGCAAACCAGCGCCCGCGCCACCAGCACCGCCCATTGAACCGGTTCCACCAGGCGGTGAGACCGGACGCATACCGGTTGTGGTGATCGACCCGGGGCATGGCGGGATCGACCCCGGCGCTGTCGGCAAGAACGGCACGCGCGAAAAGGAAATCGTTCTGAAGGTGGCCCAGCTCCTGGCCGACAAACTGCGTGAGACCGAGCGTTACGAAGTGGCGTTAACGCGTGCCGACGATACCTTCATCCGGCTTGATGAGAGGGTTGCCATCGCGCGCGCAAAAAAGGCGTCGCTGTTCATTTCATTGCATGCCGACGCCATCGGGTATGCAAGCATTGGAGGCGCCACGATCTACACGCGCTCCGAACGCGCATCAGACGCCTTCGCCGCGCGGATTGCTGAAAGTGAGAACCGGGCTGATCTGATTGCCGGCGTTGACCTGACCGATGAGCCAGACGATGTGGCCGGTATCCTGTTTGATCTGGTTCGGCGTGAAACACGAAATTTCTCGGTGCTGTTTTCACGCACTCTGATCGATGAGATGCGCGGCGATATCCGCCTCAACAAGAACCCGGCGCGATCCGCCCGTTTCCACGTTTTGAAAGCGCCGGATGTGCCATCTGTTCTGGTCGAATTGGGATATTTGACAAATGCTGAGGACGAGCGCGTGATGAACACACACGCCTGGCAGGACAAGATGACCAACGCCGTGTCAGCAGCCGTCGAGGCATATTTCGGCAAGACCTTTGCGCAGGGCCCACGCGCTGAAGCGACGGCTGCTCGCGCCGAATGAACACGACGATCAAGCCATCCTGTGTGCGGCAAGAGGTGTGGGAAACAACCCACAACGCTCCAGATTCAGAAAATTCGCGAGCGTTGAAGCAGGTTGGGCCAAGGTTTCTCGGCCAATCGCCTCAATGATGCCTGAATGCGCAAATCCCTCAGTATGACTATGCAATGCAGGGCCAAATCACATATATCGGATGACGAACTGTTTGTTGTCTTGGCGGATCAAGTGAGCTTGCAGCAAACAACAGGCACGGGCCTGACACCGATCGCCCGCCCACGATAGCCGGATCAGTTCATATGGTGAGATTTCTCGGTTTTCTGTTCGCGGCCTCATTCGTGCTCTTTCTCGCAGGAATGGGCGTGGTTGGCTACGTGCTGTGGAACGTCTCCAAAGACCTGCCGGACTATGCCCAGTTGCGGGACTATGAACCGCCGGTCATGACGCGCGTTCATGCCACAGATGGAACGTTGCTCGCCGAATACGCAAAGCAGCGGCGCCTTTATCTGCCGATCCAGGCTGTGCCCCGCCGGCTTGTTGAGGCGTACCTTTCGGCTGAGGACAAGAACTTCTACTCACATGTCGGCGTTGACTTCACCGGGATTGCGCGCGCGGTTGTCACCAACATCGAGAACTACCGCGCCGGCCGGCGTATGGTGGGTGCTTCGACAATCACACAGCAGGTTGCAAAAAACTTTCTGCTGACCAACGACCGCACGATCGAACGCAAGCTGAAAGAGGCCCTGCTGGCGCTGAGGATCGAGCAGGCATTCACCAAGAATGAGATCCTCGAACTCTATCTCAATGAAATCTTCCTGGGGCTCGGGTCCTATGGGGTGGCCGGTGCATCGCTGCAGTATTTTGACAAGTCCGTGCACGAGCTAACGCTCGCCGAGGCGGCCTATTTCGCGGCCCTTCCCAAGGCCCCCAACAACTATCACCCGTTTCGTCATCCAGAACGCGCTATAGAGCGCCGCAATTGGGTGATCGACCGGATGGTGGCCAATGGCTATGTCAGTTCCGAAGAGGCCGAAGTTGCCAAAGCACAGCCGCTGAACGTCACGCCGCGGGCGACCGGCGCACAGCTGTTGGCTGCAGATTACTTTGCTGAAGAAGCGCGTCGCATCCTTCTCGACAAGTACGGCAGCGACAAACTCTACGGTGGCGGGCTGTCAGTCCGTACGACCCTCGTGCCGGAAATGCAGGTTATGGCCCGCAAGGCGCTTGTAAAGGGTCTGCGTGCCTATGATCGCCGGCAGGGCTATCGCGGGCCGGTCGACACACTCGACTTTTCTACCGAATGGGGCGAGGCCGTCGCCAAGATCGAGGCGCTCAATGACATCGAGCCATGGAAAATGGCAGTCGTCCTCCGGGTCACTGACGACACCGCGACGATCGGATTGCGTCCCGACGTGCTGCCAAATCGGCAGGTATCGAGTGAGCGTCGGACCGGAGTCATACCGCTTGCTAATCTGACCTGGGCGAAGTGGGCAACTGGTGAGCGCCAGGGCCGCCAAATCCGCAAGCCAAGTGACGTTCTGACCCAGGGTGACGTCGTCTACGTCAACGGCGACACAGAGGCGGAAGACGCAAACACCTATACGCTCGAGCAGGTGCCTGAAGTCTCAGGTGCGCTCGCAGCGATTGATCCATGGACCGGCCGAGTTCTGGCGCTGGTTGGCGGGTTCAGCTACGACCAGAGTGAGTTCAATCGGGCAACGCAGGCCATGCGGCAGCCCGGATCTTCATTCAAACCCTTCGTCTATGCCACTGCTCTGGACAATGGCTATTCGCCGGCAAGCGTGGTGATGGACGCGCCGATCGAAATGAATGCCAACGGTCGCGTTTGGCGCCCGTCCAACTATTCCGGCAAGTTCTACGGCCCCTCGACGCTCAGAACCGGCATTGAGAAGTCGCGAAACGCAATGACGGTGCGCCTTGCGCAGGATCTCGGGATGCCGCTGATCAAGGAGTATTCCCGGCGCTTTGGCATCTATGATGACTTGCTGCCTGTGTTGGCGATGTCTCTGGGGGCTGGCGAGACAACGGTGCTGCGAATGACCGCAGCCTATGCGGTGCTTGCCAATGGCGGCCGCAAGATCACACCGAGCCTGATCGACCGTGTTCAGGACCGCTACGGCAAGACAGTCTTTAAGCATGAGGAACGGCAGTGCCCCGAGTGCCGTGCCGAGGCGTGGCGGGGGCAGGCCGAGCCTGAGATCATCGACAACCGCGAACAGATACTCGACCCCTACACCGCCTATCAGATCACATCGATGATGGAAGGTGTCGTTCAGCGGGGCACGGCGACGAAACTGAAAGAGCTTGGGCGTCCGGTTGCCGGCAAGACCGGAACGACAAATGACGTGCGCGATGCCTGGTTTGTCGGTTATACGCCGGATCTGGTGGTTGGCGTCTATGTTGGGTTCGACACACCCAAGCCGATGGGCCGCGGCAGCACTGGTGGACAGCTGGCAGCACCGATATTCAAAGACTTTGTCGGCATGGCGACGGAAGGCACTTTGCCGGTTCTGTTTCGCGTCCCCCCGGGGATCGAGCTGATCCGTATCGACCCGAAGACAGGGTTGCGTGCGGCGACTGGCGGTCCTGCCATCCTTGAGGCCTTTAAACCCGGTCAATCGCCACCATCCAGCTATTCGATCATTGGCTATTCGGACAGCTATGGTGATGCCATTGGTGTCAATGCCGACGTCAATCGGACAATCAATCAGGGCACGGGTGGTCTGTACTGATATCACGCGCCGTCTTGTTTTCCCTTGCCAGCGACCGCGCCAAGCTGTAGCCGGCAGGGGGAAAAGCTCCCTTTGGCGGTCAGCCAAATCATCAATTGATAAGCAATAAACGGGCGTGAACGATGCGCGCAGAATACCAGAATCTGGTTGATGAAATCCGGGAGTGCATCGCGCTCCTAAGGAGGCATCTTTGACTGGGACCGAGCGCAGTCCCGCCTGACGGAATTGAACAGCCTCGCTGAAGATCCCGATCTTTGGAACGATACAGCGCGTGCGCAAGCCACCATGCGCGAACGTCAGCAGCTGGTCGATCAGATCGATACCATTCAGTCCATGACGTCGGAACTCGATGATTCCATTGGCCTGATCGAGTTGGCGGAGGAGGAGGGCGAGGAAGACGTCGTCGAAGAAGCCGGCGCTGCGCTGCGTTCGCTCCATAAAGTCGCCCAGAAACGCCAGGTTGAGACACTGTTGTCGGGCGAGGCAGACGGCAACGACACCTATCTGGAGGTCCACGCCGGTGCAGGTGGAACCGAGAGCCAGGATTGGGCCAGTATGCTCATGCGCATGTATCAGCGCTGGGCGGAGGCGCGCGGTTTCAGGGTTGAGATTATCGAGGTGACACCGGGCGAAGAAGCCGGGATCAAGGCGGCGACGCTGCTGTTCAAGGGGCGCAACGCCTATGGTTGGGGCAAGACTGAGTCCGGTGTGCACCGGCTTGTGCGTATCTCGCCATACGATTCGAGCGCCCGGCGTCACACCAGTTTCGCCTCGGTCTGGGTCTATCCGGTGATTGACGATTCAATCGAGATTGACGTCGCCGAAAGCGACTGCCGGATCGACACCTATCGTGCGTCAGGTGCTGGCGGGCAACATGTCAACACCACCGACAGTGCAGTTCGCATTACCCACGTGCCGACCGGTATCGTGGTTCAATGCCAGAACGATCGATCACAGCACAAGAACCGCGCTACGGCCTGGTCTATGCTTCGCGCACGACTCTATGAGGCCGAGCTCAAACGTCGTGAAGAAGCAGCACAAGCCGAGGCTGCTACAAAGACAGAAATCGGTTGGGGCCATCAGATCCGATCCTATGTGTTGCAACCCTACCAGCTTGTGAAAGACCTTCGTACCGGCGTCGAAAGCACCAACCCGACGGCTGTACTAGATGGTAGCCTTGACGACTTCATGGAAGCTGCACTCGCCCAGCGCGTGCATGGCGGTGGTCCGGACGAGGTTGAAGATATCGCTTAGATCGTCAGCAGCTGCGGCGGCCTGTTAAGGCGCCGACGGACTACAGTGTTGCTCCTAAAGAAATGAAGCTGATCGGATTACGGGCTGTTCCATCCCGACGCACCTCATAGTGCAGATGCGGGCCGGTGCTGCGGCCTGTGCTGCCTACGCCCCCAATCGTGTCGCCTGCTTCGACCGTGTCTCCGACCGAAACCGACAGCCGATGCAGGTGGCCATAACGCGTTGACAGACCGTTGCCGTGATTAATAACCACCAACTTGCCGTAGCCGCCTCTGCGACCTGCCTCAATTACCTTACCGGCGCCGGCAGCGAGCACCGGTGTGCCTCGGACAGCGCGAAAATCGATTCCCTGATGCATGGCTTTGCGACCGGTGAAGGGGTCTCGACGGGGGCCAAATCGGCTGGTGATCGGTGCTGCGTCGCTGATCGGGTGGCGGATCGGTAGGGCGCTGACCAGCTCACCGAGCCGGGCGATTTTGGCCAGCGCGAACTCGATTGTCTCAAGACGAACATCGAACGGGTCAATTGGTGTATTCTGCCGGTCCTGCCCATCGGCGACGGGCACAAACGGGCCACCAATCGCATCATTTTGGTCGACTTTAAGATCTGCGAACTGTGGCTCCACGCCCAAGGCGTTCGGTACGGAAGTAAGACGTTCGATCTCATCCGAGAGGGCGGAGCCTATGGCGTCAAGCGCGAGAAGCTGCTGTTCGCCCCAGCGGCTGAGTGCGTGATCAATCTTCAGTAGCGCTTGCTCGCTCTGGGCAGCTTGGGCGACAGAAATCCGCGCAAACTCGACATCGATCTGCCTGAGATAGCTGCGAAGCGCGAAGTCCCGCTTCGCAGCTGCCCATGCTTCTGCACCATGTTGAGGAAGGGGCATGGGTTTGCTTTGGACCTTCGCATCAACATAAAAACTTGGGATCAGCGCGTGAGCACTTGATGGCATATCGAGACCATTAGCGCCCAACACGGCGATCAGCCGGCGTAAATTTGAGTGCCGGAGAATCTTCTCTTCATAGACCGCAATTCGCAGGCGGGTTGCGTCACGAATATCGCGCAGCAGATCCATTTGCAGTTGTTGTTGTTCAACGCGGGGGCCTGGTTCGGGCGAAGGACTGGTTTCTTCAAGTCCACGCAAGACAAGCCTGGCATTATCAAGGTGAGCCGTCTGCGGAACAACACGGTCCTCGCGGGGCGTGCTGATCTGTTCAGACAGCAGCACGCCAACCTGGCGTCCCCAGCCTATGATGACCAAGCTGGTTACAAGGACGGCTGCGGCAGCAAAGACGAAACAAATCACCTGCTGCCACGGAACCGTGACCTCGGCCGATCGGACACCCGACCTGGATACAAGGGGTCTGCAAGCGAACCCAGTCTTCAACGGACACTTCTCCCATACGCGAGAACGTGCCGATTATTGATCTGTTAGGGTTAATAATCCGCTTCCAGGTTGCGTGTTCAGAGTGATTGAACTTCGCTCAACACCTCTTCAGCGTGGCCGGGGACCTTCACCTTTCGCCAGACGCGTGCGACCGTGCCCGAGCCATCAATCAGAAAGGTGGAACGCTCAACGCCCATGTACTTGCGCCCATACATGCTCTTCTCGACCCACACGCCATAGGCTTCCAGGGTCGACTTTTCCTCGTCCGAACCAAGGGCAATGCCGAGCTCGTGCTTGGTGCGGAACTTCTCATGTTTGGCAACACTATCAGGCGACACGCCAAGTATCTTGGCGCCAGCCTTGGCGAAGTCATCCGCTAGTTCAGTGAAAGCGATGGCTTCCTTGGTGCAGCCGCTCGTGTCGTCCTTTGGGTAGAAATACAGGACCAGCGGGGCACCCGCATAATCGCTTAGCGTCACCGTGCCCTCGGTGTCAGTCTCCAGTGAAAATGCCGGAGCAGGGTTGCCTACCTCAAGCGATTTTGTCATCGGGTGCCATCCTTTCGACGCAGTTGTGACAGCCTGTCAAATGGTTGCAGCGCAGATCCGTCTCCAGAACCACTGGATCCAACGGATCGGCATTGCACCAGCCGGAACAACCGCCTATGCCAAGGCGCAGCATAGGGCAAGCCAGCACTCCGGTCGTCGCCGAATACGTGTCGCCGTAGGTGTCGGATCAAGGGGCAGCCGCGCGTGTCGAGCACTCAATCAGATGGCATCGCACAGGACGTGCGCGCCCGTGCGCTTCTGGCGGTACGCACCCTCTGGGGGCATGGCTGGGCCCGCCATGTCATGGTGGGGCTCGGTGCCCTTATCCTGTTGTGGTTCCTGATCTTCGGCGCAGTCTCGCTTCGTCTGGTATTTGGTGATCAGCGTCTCGACTGGCTTGCGCCGCAAGTCGTCAATTCATTGAATCAGCGTCTGCCGGAACAACTCGAAGCGGATGCACGGGGATTGTCGCTGTCGCGCAGCGACGGCGGCATCCATCTCGAACTTCAAGGACTGGTTGTTCGAGATGAAACCGGCGCCCGTGTGTTCAAAGCCGACAAATCCAGGATCGGTTTCAGCTTGGCCGGATTCATGACCGGCAATATCGAGGCAAGGTCCGTCGGACTAATCGAGCCGGTCATCGCATTCAACGCAAGGTCTGACACAACAGCCGGTGACGTCATTCGTCCCCAGGAGATGGTCGCCGCGGCATTTAGTGTGTTGCGCGTCGACGGTGGCTTGCGCGAATTGCGGCTTGAAGACGCCGTACTTGCGGTTCCGGGCACCAACGCCCGTCTTGAGGGCGTGAACATCAAGCTGTTTCCCGAGGATGGCACGAGTGATTCCATCATTCTGGAAGCCAATGGCGCGCCGGAGAACGGACAGCCCTGGGCAATCGGAGGCAGATTTGCGCGGCGCGCAGATGGCGGTGTCAGCTACGAATTTGGGTTTGCGGACATTGTCCCGGACCTCTTGCTGGGCGAGAACTCAGCATTCGGCCTGTCCTCGGCAATCTCCGGACAGGTCGCGGTTGCGACATTCAGTGACCAGCAACTGGCAGATGCCTCTTACACGATCAGTCTCGCGCCTGGCGAAGTTCGATTGCCGGGCAACATCGCACTGCCGATCGAAGCAGTCGAGATTTCCGGTCGCTACGACATTTCACGACGCGTAATCGCAGTTACACCGTCACGGCTCGATATTGCTGGCAGCAAGGCTCTGTTTGCAGGTGAGTTTTCCATCCCAGGCAAGGACAGCCTGCTCTATGGCTCGATCCCTGTGTCGTTTGCATTTCGAGATCTCGACATTCTCATCGGTGAAGATCGGGGCCGCATACCGTTGGACGCCGTGATCATTGAGGCGCTGTACGACACCTATGGACAGCAGGCGAGCATCAGGCGCCTGGATTTCCTCGGTGGCCGAACTTCCGTTTCTATGATCGGCTCGGTGGCACGTGCGCCGCTTTCCCCTGCCATTCGCTTGCGTGGCAGCACCGCCGACATGTCCGTGCTCGAACTCGAGCATTTGTGGCCCGCGGAATTTGCAAAGAACACCAGGCGCTGGTTGCTGCGCCATGTGCGCAGTGGCGAGCTGACAAACGCCAATCTTACCGTCGACATCCCAGGCGGCGTGCTTGCAGGGCTGGATAACCTGCGCGATTTGCCACCCTCCATGGCGCGCCTCGACTTCGAGGTGAAGGATTTGGTGTCCGGCTATTTCCGCGAACTGCCCGATATGCGCATCGGTGAAACCCGAGGGCGGATGACGCTCTCCACCTTCGAACTGGAAACGCGCACACCGGGACAGATTTTGCTGCCCTCAGGCAGGGAAGTAACGGTCACCAAGGGGCGGTATCGGGTCGCCGATACCCGGCCAAGGCCGGCAACCGCAGAGATCGGTTTTTCAACCACAGGCGACGTCGATGCCCATCTCGAACTGCTTGATTTTGATCCGCTGAGAGTTGCTCAAGGCCAGGGCATTGATCCCAGCGACACTGGCGGGACCATGGAATCCGACGTTGGTTTCCGGATTACGCTTCAGCCCGGAAACCAGCTTGAAGATGTCAACATGGAAGTCGATGCGACATTCGCCGATCTAGTCGTCCCGGCAGGTGATCGAAGGATCCGCAATGCCGCGCTTGAAGTGACAATCGAGGGCGGAATTCTGAGAGCCACCGGCCAGGGTGAACTCAATGGGGTGGCGGCCGATATCGACATTACTGAGGTTCTCTACGGCGACAAGAGCCCGTCATTGCGGTCCGTGTCGATGACTCTGAATGCGGCGGATCGACGAAAACTTGGGCTCGATTTCGGTGGCATCATTACTGGCAGCGTCCCGGTCACGATTACTGATCGGAGGGGTGGGCGACGCGAGCTGGATGTCGACCTCAAACCGGTGCGCCTGCTCCAGCCCTCCATGGGTCTCGACAAGCCCGCCGGCGTGGCGGCCAGGTTGCGGGCCGAGGTTATACAGTCTGAGGAGGGTGGTGATCGCATTGAGTCCCTAGAGCTGAACAGCCGCGAGTTGCGTCTTCGTGGCGAGGGTAACCTGAATGAAGAAGGCCGTATCAGTCGCCTGCGCTTGAGCGAAGTCATGATGCAGGACGGCGATGACGCACGCGTCGACATGGTGCGAACTGATCGTGGGCTTGAAATCACAATTCGCGCTGCCCGGCTAAACATGCGCCGGATCATCGATAGCGTGAAGCGAGGGGCAGCAACTGGCGGCGGTTCAGACCCGACGCCAGTCTGGATCAAAGCCGAGATTGCCGAAGCACCCGGTTACAATGGCAGCATTATGCGCAACCTCAGCGTCGATCTTGCCGTGCGCGGCGATGCGATCAACGGCATGAATATGATTGGCTACTTCGGTGAGCGTCCGGTGGAGTTGCGTGTTGAACGCGATGGCAACGCGGCTCCGGTGCTGCAAGCCACGACAACGGATGGCGGTCGCCTGTTAAGCTGGATGGACGTCTACGCCAACATGCGTGGCGGGCAGCTCCGCATGCGGGCGGTTCTGGGCCCCGAACGGTCTGCCATGCGCGGCCGTATGACGATCGCACGTTTTGATATCGAACGGGATCCCAGCATCGAACGTATCGTCCGGCAGACTGAGGACAATGTGCTTGCCGTCCAGCCGGAAGGGCAGGCCCTTACCAGAGGAATTGGCGCAGGGCGCCAGAGCTTCGATCGGCTGGAGGTTGACTTTGATAACCGGGCCGGCGTGTTTCGCTTTTCGCAAGGCGTGATCTCTGGCCCCGCCGTCGGCGCGACATTTGGTGGGACGTTGGACCTTGCCCAACAGCGTATCAATGTCTCAGGGACCTATGTTCCGCTCTATGTCGTGAACAATCTGCTGGGCCAGATTCCCGTTTTAGGGACCATTCTAGCCGGTGGATCAAATGAGGGTCTGATCGGGGTGACATTTGCAGTACGCGGCAGCCTGCGGCAGCCCTCGCTGATCATCAATCCCGTCTCCGCCGTCACTCCGGGCGTCTTCCGTCTGATATTCGGTGGAACCGGTGCTTTGCAAGGTTCGGCCGGCGTGCCGGGGCGAGCACGCTCGAACGGAAATGGAGCACCTGCGGACCCGCTGGTCGGACGTAGCAACTAGCCTGGAAGGCAATCAGATTGACGGCTGTGCCGGCCGCAATAGTGCGTGTCGCTTCTTGCCCAGAGACAGTTTGATGACACCATCCTGGACGTCGTCCCGGCCTAATTTGTGCTTGGGATCCTCAATCAATTGATCATTCACCCGGACCGCGCCACCCTGCACATGCCGGCGGGCCTCACTCGTCGACGAGGCAAGCTCGACCAGCACGTAGGCCGTCAATACGCCCAGACCGTGCTGCAACTGTTCGGCCGGGACTTCAAATGTCGGTAATCCCGATGCGGTAGTGCCTTCTTCAAAGGTCTTGCGCGCCGTCTCTGCCGCCGTTTCAGCGGCATCGCGACCATGCATGAGTGCCGTGGCCTCCAGTGCCAGCACTTTCTTGGCGTCATTGATCTCTGCCCCGCCGAGAGCTTCGAGCCGAGCAATCTCATCAAGCGGCAAGGTCGTGAAAAGCTTGAGAAAGCGGCCGACATCGCCGTCTTCGGTGTTGCGCCAGAACTGCCAGTAGTCATAGGGCGACAGCATGTCAGGGTTGAGCCAGACTGCACCTGCGGCCGTCTTGCCCATCTTCGCGCCGGATGATGTGGTGAGCAGCGGGCAGGTGAGGGCGTAGAGCTGTTCTGTGCCCATGCGCCGGCCTAAATCGATGCCGTTGACGATGTTGCCCCATTGGTCCGATCCGCCCATCTGAAGCCGGCAACCATAACGGCGGTGCAACTCAACGAAGTCGTATGACTGCAGCAGCATGTAGTTGAACTCGATGAAGGACAGTTCATGCTCCCGCTCCAGCCGGAGCTTGACCGAATCCATGGTTAGCATCCGATTGACCGAAAAATGCCGACCCACATCGCGCAGGAAATCGATGTAGTTGAGCGGCACCAGCCATTCCGCGTTGTCGGCCATCACCGCATCTGCGGAACCCTCGCCGAATGCGAGAAAGCGGTCGAAGGTCTCGTGGATCGATTGCTTGTTGGACTCGATGTCATCGACGGTGAGGATCTTGCGTGTCTCGTCGCGGCCTGAAGGATCACCAACGCGGGTGGTGCCGCCACCCATCAGGGCGATGGGCTTGTTGCCGGTCTGCTGAAGCCAGTACAGCATCATGATGGACAGCAGGTGCCCGACATGCAGCGAGCGTGCCGTGCAATCGTAGCCCACATATGTCACCAGCGCGCCCTTGGAGGCGAGGTCATCAACGCCTTCGAAATCCGAGCACTGATGGATGAATCCGCGCGACTGCAGGATTGAAAGGAATTCAGAACGATATGCGGACATTGTGTGGGTCATCTAGGGCGGATGCGTGATGGTCAGCCCGCGGGTGGTATCCGGGCATGCTGGCAAGAGCAAGCCCATGCAATCGGCAGGGGAACAAGGCTGACATGCTTTACCTTGGTACGATGAGCGGCACCTCAATGGACGGTATAGACATTGCCGCAATCGAGACAGACGGTGATGCGGTGTCAGGTTTTGGCCCGGTGGCTCAGCGTGCCTTTGAGGCAAAAGAGCGGGCGCTCCTGGTTCGGGCCATCGAGGACGCCAAAGGACTCAAGGTGCGCGAAGCGCGTCCGGGTGCTCTGGCCGAGGCCGAGGCCATGGTGACTGATGCTCACGTGGTGCTCGTCGCGGAGTTCTTGCGCGAGAATGAAATTCATCCCGAGAGCGTGTCAGCGGTGGGATTTCACGGCCAGACCGTTCTTCACAGGCCCGAGGCTCAACTCACGGTTCAGATCGGTGATGGAGCAGCGCTCGCCAGCAGGACCGGCCTCAGGACGGTCTGGGACCTGCGAGCAGCCGATGTCGCTGCGGGAGGTCAGGGTGCTCCGTTGGTCCCGATCTACCATCGCGCCCTGGTGAGAAACGTACGCGTTGAAACACCCTGTGCCGTGGTCAACCTCGGTGGTGTCGGCAATGTCAGTTATGTTGACGGCGAAACTCTGCTGGCATTCGATACCGGCCCGGCCAACGCGCTGGTTGATGACTGGATGCTCCGAAATGCGGGTGTCGCCATGGATATCAATGGCGCGACAGCTTCGAAAGGAAGGGTCCAAGAGGATCGTATCGCAACGGCGCTTGATGCTCCCTACTTCGCGTTATCGCCGCCCAAGTCAGTCGATCGTTACGATTTCGATTCTCTGGTGGACGGACTCACCGAGGGATTGTCGGTTGAGGACGGTGCAGCAACGCTGACAGCCTTCAGCGCGGCATGTATGGCGCGAGCGGTTGAACACTTGCCGCACGCGCCTGAAACGTGGGTGATGACCGGGGGCGGTGCACGGAACCCGACATTTATGGCCATGCTAGCAGACCGCTTGCCGGGCAGTGTTTACGCCGCATCACACTTCGGATGGCAGACCGAACACATCGAAGCGCAGGCTTTTGCTTACCTAGCCGCGCGAAGCCTGCGCGGACTGCCTTTGACCTTTCCCGGAACCACGGGCATAGCGACGCCGATGACAGGAGGGGTTGTATCCGAACCCGCATCTGTATGATGCAGCCCCCTCAGGACTGCTCGGCATCAATCTCGGCTATCCGGCGATCAAGATAATTGGCGCAGCCCTCAAGCAACTCATCCTGATGCCCTTCAAAGAAGTGATTGGCGTTCGGGATGACATGCTTGTCGATGACGATGCCCTTCTGTGTTTTCAGCTTCTCGATAAGCCCATCGACATCATGGAGGGGCGCAACGCGATCCTGTTCGCCATGAATGATCAGGCCGGAAGAGGGACACGGCGCCAGAAAGCTGAAATCGTAGAGATTGGGCTGCAGTGCCACCGACATGAAACCTTCGACTTCCGGGCGGCGCATCAGGAGCTGCATGCCGATCCAGGCACCAAATGAAAAGCCGGCGATCCAGCAGGCACGAGAGTCTGGGTTGATGGACTGCATCCAGTCGAGCGCAGCAGCTGCATCGGACAATTCGCCATGACCATGATCAAACGCGCCCTGGCTGCGGCCGACCCCCCTGAAGTTGAAGCGCAGAACGCCAAATCCACGCTTCTGAAACATGTAGAACAGCTCGTAGACAATGGGATTGTTCATCGTGCCGCCAAACTGCGGATGGGGATGCAGGACGATGGCGGTGCGGCCGTTCCGCGACTTGGGGGGTTGGTAACGCCCTTCGAGCCGGCCCGCTGGGCCTGGAAAGATCACCTCAGGCATTTTTGTTCAGTTTCCCTTCTGGTTCTCACGCAGGATTACGGCACGCAAAAACACTTAATTTTCGGTCGTTTGCGGGTTGACCCATAGGGTCACCACACCTAATTATCGGTTAGAAAAATTCGAAGCGACACGACAAGATGGGTGTTGTTTAGAATAATTCTATATAAAGCTCGCTAGCTTTGCCCAGCGTGTGTTCGGAAGCGGTGCCGATTGGGGCAGCGTTCCGATGCACTAACATAAGGGCAGGGGCCGATTGCAAGGGAATTCGACCAAACCTCGCCGGAACCAACTATCGTCCGGCTTTGGTGAGCGACGGCATAGCGGTTAGCAGATTGGGACAGTCAACCGGGATGAGCCGGCGCATCTACATGGACGACAACGCGTCCGCGCCCCTGCGCGATTGCGCAAGAGCTGCGGCCATCGAAGCCATGGCGTTCCGTAATCCATCAGCAGTTCACGCCGAAGGGCGCAATGCGCGTGCGCTCATCGACACAGCGCGCGACAAGGTCGCCGGATACGCGGCCGTGCGTGCCGAGGATGTGATCTTCACCGCGTCCGGGTCGGAAGCCAATATGCTGGCGCTTGACCCGGCTCTGGAGAGCAACGGCAACGCAGTCACCCACCTTCTTGTTTCTGCCATCGAGCATCCTTCGGTGGCTGCTGGTGGACGTTTTGGCCGGCAGGCAGCTCAGTCCATTCCGGTTCTGGAGTCAGGCATCATCGATCTTGCCGCACTACAGCGCTTGTTGAGTGACCTTCCCCAGGGCGCAGTGCCGCTTGTTTCAGTGATGGCCGCCAACAATGAGACAGGCGTGATCCAACCCATCTGTGAACTTTCAGAGATCGTTCATTCGCATGATGGCGTGCTGCATTGCGACGCCGTTCAGGTCGCCGGTCGAATAGGCTTTGAGAATGCCACGCACGGCGCTGATCTGATGAGCATCTCAGCCCATAAGCTTGGCGGGCTCACCGGTGCTGGCGCTTTGGTTCTCCGAAACGCTGCATTGTCGCTCTCACCGCTGGTCTCCGGTGGCAGTCAGGAGCGCAATCGCCGTGCCGGAACCGAAGCTGTTGCGGCCATCGCCGCATTCGGTGCTTCCGTGGACGAGGCGACCGGTGAAGCGACACTGTGGGATGGGGTATCAGCCTGTCGCGAGCAGATTGAAGCCCATGTACTCAATACGACACCTGACGCCATAATCGCGGGACGCAATGCGCCACGCCTGCCGAACACAATTAACGTGATCCTGCCGGGAATGCGGGCGGAGACAGCCGTCATAGCGTTTGATCTCGCAGGTACCGCGATTTCTTCCGGTTCGGCCTGCTCATCGGGCAAGGTAACATCGAGCCCGGTTCTCAGGGCCATGGGCTATGGCACCGAAGACAGCGCTTCGGCGTTGCGGATCAGTCTGCCGAGGACCACCACCGAAGAAGACACCGACCAGTTCTGCGCGATCTTCGACCGCGTCATCGGCACCCTGCGTCGGAACGCCGGTCATGATGGCCCGGCCTTGGACGACCAATCGACAGCGCGCGGTGCTGCGTAAGACAGAGATGCAAGAGACGTCCGCAACTATGCGCGACGAAAACGGAGGACGACATGCCGGCAGTTCAGGAGACGATCG